>NZ_CP048222.1:7046568-7369382 GCF_010119975.1 Rhodocytophaga rosea | reverse complement strand
TTATATTATAAGAACTTATCTCTGTTGTCTACCGCCAGGTTGTTGTGTAAGGTCTCTACCGGATAGATTGACTGCTACCTCACTAAAAATTTATTATCATGAACACAATGGATGACAAAAGTCTTTTCGAGAAAATCGGAGGAATGTATGCGGTAGACGCAGCCGTAGAAATTTTTTACAACAAAGTACTGGCAGATGATCGCATTAGCCATTTTTTCCGCTGGACGCACATGAAAACCCAGCATGCCAAACAAAAAGCTTTTCTGGCATATGCTTTTGGTGCGCCGCTGAAATATAGTGGAAAAAGCATGAGTGATGCCCACAAAAATCTGCTGGAGATAGGGTTAAATGAGTTGCATTTTGATGTGGTAAAAGAGCATCTGCTTTCTACCCTCAGAGATATGGAAGTAGCCGAGGAACTGATACTCCGGGTGAGTGACATTGCCGAAAGCACACGGGATTATATACTGGGCAATCATGTGTACTAATCATCCCATATTATTTATCTGTATCCTCGATCCGGACTGGTAAACGTCGAAGCCTTTTTCCGGTAGCTGCAAAAATGGCATTCAATAAAGCTGGAGCCACCGGGGGAACACCAGGTTCACCTACACCACCCATACCTTTTGTACCAGGCACAATATGTATTTCAATTTCAGGCATTTCATGAATACGTAACATGCGGTAATCATGAAAATTGCTTTGTTTTACCTGTCCTTTTTCTAACGTTATTTCCCCATACAATGCGGCCGTAAGTGCAAATACAATACTACCTTCCATTTGTGCCCGTACGCCATCCGGGTTTACAACAAGGCCGCAATCAATGGCACACACCACCCGGTGAATTCGAAGCTTTCGATTCTGAATAGATATTTCTATTACTTGTGAAACGTAACTGCCCATGGCTTCATGTACCGCTATTCCCCGAAACATGCCAGGAGGTAGTGGCTTTCTCCATCCAGCCTTTTCCGCAGCTAATGTAAGCACTGCCAGATGGCGGGGATGGTCTTTTAGCAATGCATACCTGTAATCGAGTGGATCTTTTGCTGCCATAAAAGCCAGTTCATCTATCAGGGTTTCCATTACAAAACAAGTATGGCTATGTCCTACTGATCGCCAGGATAAAACCGGTACGCCTACGGTAGTGGTATGTAAGGCAACATTATGGTTAGGAACAGGATTTATGTAGGGTGATCCATGGACACCTCCAACGGAACTGTAATCTATCCTATCTTTAATAATAAGTTTGTCCAGAGGCGTATGAGCAAAGATGGATTGTCCGACAATATGGTGTTGCCATACTGAAGGATAGCCATCGTTTCCTATACCAATAACAGCCCTGTGCAGATAGAGTGGCCTATAATATCCGCCCCGGATATCATCCTCTCTCGACCATACCAGTTTAACAGCCTTTCCACTAATCCTGGCAATGTGTACAGCTTCTACTACCCAATCGGCATCAAATGATGCTTTTCTTCCAAAACTACCTCCGATCTCAGGGGTATGGATACTTACCTGTTCAGGCTTCATACCTAACAGGTCTGCCACAATCTGTTGAAACAAGAGAGGATTTTGGTTTCCGACCCAGATTTCGCAGCTATCTTTCCCTGGCTTGACCGTACAATTTAAAGGTTCCATCGGAGCATGAGCGAGGTAAGGCACTGTATGTTCGGTTTCTAGTACATGAGACGCTTTTTGTAAGGCAGCAGATGTATCTCCTTTTTGTTGCGAGTATGTCCCTTGTGTTTTGGCAATCCTGCGGTATTCTTCTACCTGTAATTGGGTATTAATCTTTACATTTTCTCCCAGTTCCCACTCAATTTTTAAGGCATCACGGCCCATTTTAGCAGCCCAGTAATGGTCTCCCAGTACAGCAATGCCAGAAGGAATCTGTATCACATCCCGGACACCTTGTATAGCCATGGCACGGCTTGCATCAAAAGATTTTACCTTTGCACCAAAAATTGGTGCATGTGCCACTACTGCAGTAAGCAAACCTGAAAAATGTATATCCAAACCATAAATAGCTTTCCCATTTATCTTATCCGGGATATCTAATCGGTTCTGGGATTTACCGATGTATCTCCACTCTTTTGGCTGGCGGAGTTGCACTGCAGGAACATGTATTGCCGCCGCTTCTGAGGCTAAATCACCATAGCGAATCTCTTTGCCTTTGATAATGACATATCCATTCTCTGTCGAACAATCCGCTGGTTTTACACCAAACCTGTTGGCCGCTGCTTCAATAAGCATAACCCTGGCTGTAGCACCCACCTGGCGATAGCGGTCAAACTCAGATAAAGTTGATGTAGACCCTCCGGTAGATTGTCCCCAATCGGGGTCAGCAAACTGTTTCCCTGCGGGGCTGTGCCTGATTTTTATCTTTTTCCAATCGCAATCCAGCTCTTCAGCAATTAACATAGCCAAAGTTGTGCCGATGCCTTGTCCCATCTCTACCTTGGTCAGAATAATATGTATGCTGTCATCTTCCCCAATATGAAGAAGCGTATTGGGTGTAAATGGTATAGGACCGGATGTTACTTTGTTGGGTTGAGCAGGAATGAAAAAGGAAAGCAAAAGCCCTCCGCCAAATAAAGCACTTGTTTTAAGGAATACTCTACGTGGTACTGTAGCCTGTTTATTCATAGGAACGCGATAAAATTCTGACTATCATATATCCTTATAAGTTGTTAATAATGCCATGGCAGAGAAATAAACGCATTGGGATGAATAGTTTATGAAGGAGAAATTGCATTTACTGATTGTAAGCGCATTAAGCAAATATGGAAAAGAATAGAAAATAAAGGTGTTAACAGCTGGTGAATATTTGTTACTGATATGTTAATGGAATGGCCGTTCGATAGCGCTGATTATCAAACAAGTTTCTTTTAAAACCAATGCTCAGCGAAATTAAGCATTAGGCCAAAATAGGGTGAGGTATTTTGTGAATAGATGATAGTTCATGCGCAGGGAAGATTTTTCGGTCATTAAAAGCATGGCATTTTACCTGTGCGTGTGTATTTTCATTAAACTTGCAAGGTGATATCATTTTTACTGAAGCGGTTATTTTTGCTCCTCCTTCCTTATAGCTTATTGGCACAGGGGTCTTCTCCAGGTTTTTCTCCTGAACATTATATCTGTTATCAAACCCATACACCTCTGCAAATAGACGGCAAACTTTCGGAACAGGATTGGGCAAATGCCAGCTGGACGAAAGAGTTTGTAGATATCGAAGGTGCGCTGAAGCCTGCTCCCCGGTTTAAAACGCAAGTAAAAATGTTATGGGATCAGCAATACTTTTATATAGCTGCCCAGCTATACGAACCCGAGATCTGGGCTACGTTAACAGAGCGGGAATCAGTTATTTTTCATGATAATGATTTTGAGGTCTTTATTGACCCGGATGGAGATACGCATAATTACCTGGAATTTGAAATTAATGCCCTTGGCACCGAATGGGATCTGCTGCTTACCAAACCTTACCGGGATGGCGGCAAACCTATTAATCATTGGAATATAAAAGGACTGAAAGCTGGCATTCATATAGAAGGTTCATTAAATGATCCCGCTACAAAAGACCAATATTGGACCATAGAAATGGCTTTCCCCTGGGATGTATTACAGGAAGTGGCTTTTGCTAACCGCAAACCGGAACATGGAGAGCAATGGCGCGTAAATTTTTCAAGGGTAGAATGGCAAACAGAAATTATTAATCAGCACCATCAAAAGAAGATTGATCCTGCCACCTCCAAGAGCTATCCGGAAGATAACTGGGTATGGTCTCCTCAGGGAGTAATTAATATGCATCGCCCAGAAAGCTGGGGTTTTGTACAATTTTCCACGAACAAGGTAGGCAACAGCCAGGATACTTTTATAGCATCTGACGAAGAACCCATTAAGTGGGCGCTTCGCCAGCTATATTATGCGCAACAACAATGGAAAAAAAAGCATAAACGTTATACTACTAACCTTTCTGATTTAAAAGTAGCTCCACCAACTATCAAAGAGTATGTGTTTGAGCCAAAACTATTTTGTACCCCAAGCTTATTCGAAATCACAGCAAAAAGTAAAAAAGGCACTTTTAACTGGCACATTCGCCAGGATGGGCTCATCTGGAAAGAGTAAACTTAATGAACCAGGAGCAGATCAGGCCGATATAACTGCTTTTCAGTAGTTGCATAGATAGAGCCTTTCCACTGAAAATCTTTCTTAAGGATTATCCTCAGAAAGTAATTTTCTGTATTTCCCCATCAAAGGTATTGGCCAGATAATAGGTTTTTAGCCCGCCTCTTTCAATGGAATTAGGAAAGTTTAAACCTGAAAGCAATGCCTTATTTTGTCCCTTGGCTGAACGTATTACCTTTCCAGAATTAGCAGCAAAACCTTCTTCTGTAAAAGTGCCATATTCTGTTACGATGGGTTTATGATCTAATCCTAATTCAATATCAGTGAGAACCGACAGGCCGCTCTGGTAAACGGAGGTTTTCCCATATACATCAACCTGATAGATAGTAGCTTTTCCGGCAGGAAACGGGAAACCGGTAAAAGTACCTACCAGAAATTTCTGGCCATCAAAGACAATACCTGTAGGCACCGCTTGCACCTGAACCGGTTCGCCGGAAGGGTTATCAATGGGAGGAATACTGGCAAACACACTTAACTGGCCAGTGATCGCATCTCTTCTGATCACCGCATTGGCAGCCGCATCTACTATAAAAATATCTCCTTCAGGCCCGATTGTCAGGTTAAAAATGTCAGTTTCATCTGTATCTTCTTCAAAAGAATATTCTTTCACAAACGTACCAATGTCTTCATAGGCTAAAGTGCTGGCTTGTAAGGGCGCATCGCCAGGGGCATATTCTGAAATATTGAATTTATAGAGTTTGCCCTCTGTGCCATGTAACATAAACAGTGTGTCGCCTTTCAACAGCAGGTGATTGAGCCCAAAAACAGCGCCTTCCGGACTAACCGTGGATGGAAAACCTTCCACTACTGGGTGTACGATTCCTGTAGGTGTAATAAAGGAAAGTGTTCCATTATTAGCTGTTCCTGTGCCGGCTTCAGTTACCCATAATTGTCCTTTTGTATCCACTTCTATTCCTAAGGGAGCTACAAGTCCCGAAGCAAACAATTCTATCTTAGGATCATCTGGTTTGTGTTCTTCCAGTAAATCAAGGATCTGATCACAGCTGGTCATACAAAAGAGTACACTTATGAAAATCAGGAAGGAGGGTTTGTGGCGCATAAATATAAAAAGGTTATCGTGTGCAAAGTAAGTAAAGACCTGCCAGGTAGTAGTGAAAGAAGGCTATTCAACAAAACTGTTTGATAAGCAACAAGTACTGGTTTAATGGATTCAGTGGATCTAATAGAAAGAGTTTATTCATGATTCACCAGCCGCTTCCAATCCAGTAAGATATTGTTAAACAGTTACATATATTCTTGCTGCCAATCTATATAATTTTCTCTAATCCTTACATGTTTTTCTATAATCTTGAAAAAAATTCTACCCTGACCCTATTCCTGAGTTAATAAATTGCGGCTGTAGGATAATCCAGAGTTGCTCTCTCAATTTTAAGTAATCTGCTTACCTGTATACTTTCTAAAAGGGTTTCAATGGATTTGATAAATAATCCGTATATAAAAACTTATGTTCATCCTTAAATATTTATCGATACAACACCTATGAAATTTTCAGTAGCCACTTTTAATGTAGAAAACCTGATTACCGCTAATCGTCCGATTTATGAGGAGTCTCACCCACGTTTCACTTCGCAAGGATACGAACTCAAAATTTCCTGGATTAAAAGCCAGCTTCTGAAAATGAACGCAGACATTATAGGCTTCCAGGAAATTTTTGAAGAAAAAGCCTTAAGAGACTGTTTAACCGGCACTACCTTTGAAAACTGGCACCTGTTTGTTGCCAAGCCTACCGGAATAAGGCCGGTAAACGCCATTTTAAGCAGGTTTCCTATCCTGCGAGCCGAAGTAATCGAAGGTATACCTTTTGTTTTTGATTTTTTTGACGAGAATGCATTAGATCCAAACCTGGAAAGCACCCCCATTCTTATTCCCATAAATCGGTTTTCGAGAGGAGTACTGATGGCAGAAATACAATTAACGGCCAGGATTTCTATGCTGGTTTGTGTGGTTCATTTGAAATCGAAACGTCCTACGCTTCCTGAAGGAATTACCCCGGACTCAGCAAGTTACTTTGAGGCGGCGAAAGGAAAAATCCGTTCCCTCATTCGCCGGGGCATTGAATCGGCTGGCATCCGGCAGATTCTATCTGATGAAATCGCTAAAAATGAATCAAAACCCATTATTATCTTAGGAGATTTAAATGACAACGATACGGCTGTTACCAGTCAGGCGATATTAGGAGAACCTCCTTTTCATCAACTGCCCGTAGAGGAAAAAATAAACCGGTGGAAACATGTATTTCAAAACAGCAAAGATGTGCAGGCACGAAAAAGTATAGAAAACTATCATTATACCTATATCCACAATGGCCATTATGAAAGCCTGGATAATATTTTCATCAGCAATCACTTTGCGGAGTTGAATACAAAAAAGATCGGAAGAATTATTGATGTCCGGCTTTATAACGACCATATCATTGACAAAACCATTTCCTCTGACAGAAAACCATTTTATGTTACAGACCATGGACAAGTGGTTGCCAACATAAACCTGTTCGAACATGAAAACAGATCGGAGCAATCAAATCCAATCGTTTGAGCAAATCAAACTTATTGAGTATATGTAGCTATCAAGTGCCTTAGCAACCTGTTGATATATGGATATCCCTTAAGATATACATTCTTTCTGGCTCTCACCGTCTGTGAGTTTGCTAAACGTTGAAAAGTAAAGAATAAAACAATTTCCTTACCAGCTTCCGCCAATTGCTTTGATGAGGGAGATTGTATAGATCGCCTGCTGTCCTTTCAGATTAACTGCCTGCCTTTCCAGTTCCAGAGTGGTTCGTTCGGCATCTACTACTTCCAGAAAAGTCGTTAATCCCTTCACATAGAGTTCATGGGCATACAGCCTGGTTCTTCGGGCAGATTCTAATGCCTGTTGCTGGCTGTTTATCTGTTCCGAGAGAATCTGCAGATTAGCAAGCGCCGTTTCTATCTCCCGTCCTGCTGTAAGTACCCGTTGCTGATAGGTGGCAGATATAGCCTGTGCCTGGTGCTGGGCAATGAGCACATTATTCCGGTTACGGTTCCCTTCATAAATAGGCACCGATACACTGGCTCCCAACAGATACGTAGCACTATTGGCTGACAATAAATTTCCGGGTTCCTGTGAAATTAATCCAGCTGAGCCAACCAGGCTTAAGCGTGGGCGCAGGGCAGTTTTATTGATTTTGATCTGCTCATTAGCCGCTTCTACTAGCCGTTCCGATTGCAATAAATCCGGCCTCCGGAGTAATACCTGTGCTGGCGTAGTTACCGGAACTACTGGCAGGTTTTCAGGTAGGGGTGCTTCATTAATAAAAATAGAGGCTGAGGGAACGCCTGTTAACACGCCTATTGATAACTCCAGTTCTGTCCGGCTGCGTTGAATGCCTTGTAATTGCACCCGTATATTGGCAACTTCTGTTTCGGCACGTTGTACATCCATTTGCGTAATCAGTCCAGCCTTGAAGCGTTCCTGTACCACAGCCAGGGTAGAATCCCGCAATTTCATGCTTCTTTCTAACACAAACTTTTCAGTATCTGTGGTACGTAACAGCAGATAGATTCTGGCAATTTCAGAAGTAACAATCAAGCGTACTGTTTGTTGCTCAGCTTCTGTGGCCTGGGCTAACAACTGATTTACCTGTACCTGCTTCCCGATCCGTTGCCATATATCCAGCTCATAGCTCACATCGAGAGGAATCTGATACGTGTTTAAAGTAAAACGGCTAAGTTGTTGCCCATCTTGAAGCTGAATGGCTACCGGACGGTTAGGGGCCAGATTTTGTGTGGCCACATAGGGACTTAACCGCACAGATGGCAAATAATACGACTGGGCAACTTTTACCCTGGTCCGAGCCTCGTCCAGGCGGCTCATAATCGCTTTTAAATCCAGATTATTAGCTAAACCCAGTTCAATGAGTGAATCCAGGGTTGAATCATTAAATACTTTCCACCACTGGTTATCCTTTGGAATTGCTGCCGTTTGTGAAGAAGCAGACTGCCATTTCCATTTCTCAGCTGCTATATCTCCCGACTGGGCAAAACCCAGGGAGGCATGCAGCCATAAAAGCGCACCTATAATATATATATTGAATCTTTTCATCAGTAACGTTTTTGTGTATAAAGGTCAGCCGGAATGAACCATAAGCCTGTTTACCCCTGCTGGATAGCACATTGGTTTGCGTTTAAAAACCTTTAGTGGCTTGCATTGGCAGAAGCCATTTTTGCATTCGCAGGTGCTCTTGGTTGTACCTTCTGCCCTTGCTGCAAATTATCTGATGGGTTCACCACCAGTCGTTCTCCCCCTTGTAAGCCGCTCCCGATTTCCAGCGTAGTTCCAAAATCACGGGAGATTTCTACCCGTTGTACCTGCAGGGTATTGTCATCTTTTACCAGCATTACTTGTGGCCCTTCCGGTGTGATCCATAATGTATTGGCAGGAATCACTACCGGCGGTTCAGCCTGACTTAACTGGAAGTTGACTTGTCCATATAAGCCGGATACCAGTTCACGGGTTGAGTTAGGAATCACTACTTCGGTAAGCAAGGTGCGGGACTGGGAACGTAAAGCCTCAGCCGTACGGACTACTTTACCGGAAAACACTTTACCTGGAAATTCAGGAACCCGTACCTCAACTGTTTGCCCAACCTGAATATAGCGGTAATAAGATTGCGGCACATCGGTATACACCCGTAAAGTATCCAGCTGTGAAATGGTGAACAAAGGAATGGTATTCCCCACCGAAATCAATGAACCTTGTTCTGTGTTCCTTGAAGTAATTACGCCATTGAAAGGGGCTCTGATTTCCTGTAAACCTTTCAATACTTCAATGCGGCGCAAATTTGCCTGGTTCATTTCGTACAGTGCCTGCCGGTTATCAACATCTTGCTGGGAAACAGCTCCCGGCAAAGAAACACTCTCTACCCTATCCAGGTTGGCTTTTGCCAGCTTTACATCTGTCTGCGCCCGGATAATGTCCTGATCCAGTTCTGGTGCATCTAAGGTTGCCAGCAATTGCCCTTTCTTTACCTGACTGCCAATATCGACGAGCCGTTTTCTTAGAAAACCCTGGGTACGGGCATATATGGGTGTTTCGCGTAAAGGCTGAATTTGTCCAGGCAAGGTAAGGTTACTGGTCGCATCCGAACGGGAAGCGATAGTGGTGTTTACCTGTACAATGCGGTTTTTTTCTTTCTCCACAGCGGCCTGTAATTCCTGCTGGTTGCGGATGCGGGGCAATACACCCACAAAGAGAAACAACAGAATCAGCCCCACCGGCACCAACCAAAGCATGATTTTACGTCTTGTTTGCATATAGATTTATATTATAAATGAGTGGTCGAATATTAAGATTGAAAATGAATTGACTATTGAATTATATCTCCGCAACTGGTACCCTGCGTCTGGCCAGGTAACTGAACACCACCGGTACAAACAGCAAGGTGGTAAAGGTGGCCAGTAACAAGCCTCCGATTACTGCCCGTCCTAAAGGCGCATTCTGTTCTCCGCCTTCACCTAAGCCTAAAGACATCGGCAACATCCCGATTACCATCGCAAGGGCAGTCATCAAAATCGGACGTAAACGGGTGCGGCCTGCTTCATAAGCTGCCTGCCAGGGCGTCATTGTGCCTTCCATTAAGGTATCCGAAGCAAAGTTTACCATCAGAATACTATTGGCCGTTGCTACCCCCACACTCATAATCGCCCCCATTAAAGAAGGGATACTAAATGGCGTATGTGTCAGGAAAAGCATCCACACCATGCCACACATCGCACCAGGCAAAGCAGTAATAATGATGAAGGGCAAGCGGAACGACTGAAAATTCACCACCATGAGTAAGTACACAATTACGGCTGCGAAAACCAATCCGATACCTAACCTGAAGAAAGCGCTGTTCATACTTTCTACTTGTCCGCGAACAACAATTCTGTTCCCTGGCTGTAGTTGTGATGAGTATTCGGCTATAATCTTTTCAATCTCGCTGGACACAGAACCCAGATCCGTTCTTTCCACAGATGCATACACATCATATACCGGCTGCATGTTTACCCTGTTAATAATCACAGGGGCCACTTTCCGCTGCACGTGCATTACATTGCTCAACAGTTGAGGCGTAGCCATATCTGAGTTCACGACTAGCGGTGTTTGCAGCATTTTCTCCATAGAATTGAGCCGGAAAGGAGGCGTTTGTACCGCTATCAGATAGGGAAATCCTGATTGGGGATCTGCCCAGAAATTGGGTGTTACCTGGGTAGTACCACTTAAGGAGATCATCATATTGCTGGCAATCTTCTGCTCATTCAACCCCAGCTGACTAGCCCGTTCGCGGTCAATATCTACAAAAAGTTCCGGCGCATCCATTACCTGATGCAGCCGCACATCTACGGCTCCAGGTACTTGTGCCAGGCGTTGTTCAATAGCACGGGCAATTTTTAAATTATTCTTCCGGTCAAAGCCTGCAATCTGAATGTCGATGGGCGCTGTTAAACCGAAATTCAAAATCTGGCTTACAATATCAGAAGGCTGGAAGAAAAAGGTTACGCCAGGCATTTCATCCCGCAGGATATTGCGTAGCTCCCGGATATAGGCGGAAGATTGCTTGGTTTTTTCTTCGTTCAGGGCCACCAGTAATTCAGCATCCGCAGAGCCAATGGAAGAATTATCCGTGAACGTAAGGTTATATCCTTCACTGGTCATCCCCACATTACTGATAATGGTAGATATTTCTTCACTAGGAATATGGCGGCGGATCACTTTTTCTACCTGGGCAGCAATGCGCTCGGTTTCCTCCAGACGGGAGCCAGCAGGTGCACGTAAGTGTAAGCGGAACTGGCCAGCATCTACCCCTGGAAAAAAGTCTCTGCCCACAAACGGAACCATGGCAATAGTGCCAACCAGCACCACTACAAATATGCCTAATACTTTTTTCCGGTTATTCAAGTTCCATTCCAGGGTATTCAGGTAGCTGTTCTGCAATCTCCCGAATGATCGGTTAAAACGGGTATGAACCCGGCTAAACCAGTTTTGCTTTCTGGATTCCTCACCAGTATGTTGTGTATGTGCCTGTTCTTCAGCTGGAAGCATCAAGTCAGCCAGCATGGGTACCAGAGTACGAGATAACAGGTAAGAAGCCAGCATCGCAAACACTACCGACATGGCCATGGGGCCAAAGAGGAACCTTGCCGGCCCTTCCAGAAATAGTACCGAAACAAATACAATACAAATCGTTAGGGTAGCTACCAGTGTTGGTGTAGCAATCTGATGGGCTCCTTCTATAATGGCTTTCCGCAAGGGTAAACCCAGTTCCTGGTTCCGGTGAATATTTTCAATGGTTACTGTCGCATCATCTACCAGAATACCAATCGCCAGGGCAAGTCCGCCCAGGGTCATGATATTGAGGGTTTCCCCTAACAGGAACAATACAATCAAGGAAAAGAGAATGGATAGCGGAATCGAAATCGCTACAATCAGGGTACTCCGCCAGCTTCCCAGGAAGAGTAAAATCATGGTGGCCGTAAGCAAGGCAGCAATTACGCCTTCTACCACCACCCCATGAATAGATGCCCGTACGAAAACAGACTGGTCGAACAGTTCGATGATCTTCAGGTTTTTGGGAGCAGCCCCCCTAACCATTGGCAGAATCTCGTTCCGGATTTTATCCACTACTTCTGTGGTAGAAGCATTACCTATTTTTACAATACTAAACAAAGCACCTCTTACGCCATCCTGTTTCACTACATTCGATTGAATAGAGGCTCCATCGTGTATATTCGCCACATCCCGCATATGCAATGTTACCCCATTTACCTGTTTTACCGGAATATCGTTAAGCGTAGAGAGTACTTCCGGTTTTGTATTTAAGCGGACATTATATTCCCTATCACCAAACCTGGCCTGTCCACTGGGAAGAGTCAGATTCTGCATAGAAACAGCATTAACCACATCTTCCGGCGTTAATCCGTGTGCTACCAGTTTTTCCGGGTCCAGGTCTACCATGATCTGGCGTGTTTTTCCCCCGAAAGGAAGCGACATTCTCGAACCTTGCACCGTAGAAATCTGCGGACGCATCCTGGTATTGGCATAGTCAGTTACCTGCGATTCAGTTAAACTATCTGAGGAGAGGCCTAACTGCAAAATAGGCACTTCGGTGGCATTATACCGCACAATTAAAGGCGGCTGTGTTCCCGGGGGCATCCGTACCCGGATCGTCTGGGCAATGGCTGTTACCTGTGCCAAAGCTTCTTCTATACGTACTTCCGGCTGGAAATAAATTTTGATCACAGAAATACCATTGTGCGTCTGGGATTCCATTTGCCGGATATTGCCTACGTTATTGGTAGTAGCCGTTTCACTGAAATTGGTGATCATCTTTTCCATTTCATCCGTAGAAAGCCCCCGATACGTCCAGATTACAGTAATCACCGGAATGTTGATCCTTGGAAAAATATCGGTAGGCATCCGCATAATGGAAACGACACCCATTATCAGAATAAGAAGTCCCATTACCGCAATCGTATAAGGCCGGTTGAGGGCTAATCGTACAATCCACATAAGTTTTAATGTGTTGGTGTGTTAGATTTTATTGGTTGAACTGTTACTAAGAAAACTCAGCTATACCTGGTTTTCTTTGAAAGAGGTAGTTTGGGAAATATCTTCCCAGTCTGTAATTTCTTTTTGGAAGGCATTCAGCTTTTGCCTCACTTTCAGCAAGGCATCTTTTCCTAATACCAGATGCAATGGAGGAGATGGTATATCCACAATCTGCATAATCGTTTCAGCGGTTGCTTTAGGATCGCTGAGTAAACGGGTAGTACCCGAATCGGAAAAGTGTTGATTACTTGTGTGAATGTAGTCTTCAATAATATTTTCTGTGCGGATCAGTGAATTTCCCCACCAGTCGGTATGCTGGGCACCCATTTCTACTACAGTTACTTTTATTCCCAGCGGACTCACTTCCTGTGCCAGTGCTTCCGACAAGCCTTCTACCGCAAATTTGGTCGCGTGATAGGCTCCTAATTTAGGAGTGGCTACTAAGCCTCCGGCAATGCTGGAAATATTAATGATATGTCCTTTCCCAGCCTCCCGCATATGAGGAAGAATATTTTTGGTTACTTCCACCATCCCAAAGAAATTGGTATCGAACTGGCGTCGGAGTTGCTCCATAGTAATTTCTTCCAAGGCTCCCTGCAATCCATACCCGGCATTATTCACCAGTACATCTATCTGTCCAAAACGGATGAGCGCCTGTGCAACAATATCCGGAATTTTATGAGAGTGGGTTACATCTAGCTGCAACACGAGTGTTTGTTCCGGGTAGCGTTCCGGTAATGAAGCAAATTTGGTTATATCACGGGCTGTAATCACTGCTTTATCACCACGCGCTAATACTGCTTCTGCCAGATGCCTACCCATTCCAGCCAGACAACCGGTGATAAACCATACCTTGGATTTATAATGATGGCCTGGGGTAATATCTGTTATTTCCATTTTTATCTCGATGCTATACATGGTTTTGTACCATCTTAATGCCAAGGTTATCGCCGATGAAAAAGCAGGAGTTAGTAGAATGATTGTGAGTTTGAGTAGGAATATTTAAAGAAACTTCAGAAGTAACTCCAATAATTTTAGAGAAAAAATCCAAAAAAAGTAGAGTTATACTAAAATATTGTAATTTAGCTGGAGAACAATCGACAAATACCTTTGTTTCGCTTCTGAAATCATCTTCTTTTACATTTCCAGGTTATGAAAACTGCATCTTTAGAAACGACTCCTGACGTTACTTTACAGCAGGAATATCCTGCTTTTTTACTATCGCTGCTTGGGATGCAGAAATTACAGGAAATAGTGAGTTATCTTTATACGTTTCAACCTGAGCTTGGATTTTCTACTTTGCATCTGGCTTTGTATAAAGAAGAAAACAAACATGTAAGGGTAGAAAAACCTGCACCTGGGAAAAGAATACTATTACAAAACAATACCCTGATAGAGGAGAAAATATTTACCCAGAAGAGAAAAGTAGTTCTTGAAACAGCGACTCATGCCATCTGGCTTGCGATGCCCTTACACAACAAAGGTAAATTCCTGGGTGCTGTTGTTATGCAATTTACTGACGCATCCTATTTACCTACAGTCTCTACCTGGCTGGAGTTCCGGTGTACAAGCCTGGCCATGGCCGTAGAGCAGACCTGGCGTGTTGAGATATTGGAAAAACAGGTACGGGAGAAATCCATGCAACTGGTGGTGATGAATGCACTCACTTCTGAAAAAGATTACAGCCAGATGTTTCTCACCATTGCTGCTGCTATCAATACCATGGTACCCTGTGATTTTTTATCCATTCCGGCTTTTTCTACGAATACAGGTTTTTTGCTCAGCGGCTACAATGCGATCCGGCAGCCGGAAGGGCTTGTATTGATGAACCGGGAAGAACTGCTTGACTTTATCGGATTAGATTTACAGACCTACCGGGAATCAGCCCAGACAGATCTTACGTTATATACGACGCCCAGAATTGTAGCCGGAGCGGAGTTTGTACGGCTGAGCGAAAAGCGGCTGATCACCAATCGGTTTATGCACCTGATGGGCATTAAAGAAGCCATGTATATCCCCATTTGTCTGCCCAATGAAGCCTATGCCACCTTAATTGTATGCAGCCGCACCGAACATGCATTTTCTGCCAAAGACCTTCGTATCTTAACGGATCTCGCTAATCAGATCACCCATCAGATCGGCAGGTTGCTGGCTTTTGAGCAAAAAGAGGTACTGGAAACAAAACTGAGGCAGGAAAATTCGCTATTGATCCAGGAATTGAATTATGATCCTACCCTGGCAGAAATAGTAGGGCAGTCGCAAGCTATTAAACGAGTATTAGAAGATGTACACAAAGTGGCTCCTACTGATTCTACCGTGCTTATTCAAGGGGAAACCGGTACAGGAAAAGAACTGCTGGCCAGAGCGATTCATAACTTGTCGGGACGGAAAAACCGGCCTTTGATTAAAGTAAACTGTGCTGCCCTGCCCTCCCAGCTTATCGAATCGGAATTATTCGGGCATGAAAAAGGGTCATTTACCGGGGCTACCGAACGGCGGATCGGAAAATTTGAACTGGCACAAGGCGGCACTATTTTTCTGGATGAAATCGGCGAACTGCCTCTTGAACTTCAATCGAAGTTATTGCGGGTATTGCAGGAATATGAAATTGAACGGATTGGCGGAAAACAAACCATTCATTTAGATATCCGGGTAATTGCCGCTACCAACCGGAATCTGCGGCAGGAAGCAGCCCAGGGTAAATTCCGATTAGATTTATATTACAGGCTCAATACTTTTCCATTGCTTCTTCCGCCATTGCGGGAACGCCTGGAGGATATTCCTTTGCTGGTGAATGGCTTTGCAGACAAATTTGCCCGGAAAATGGGTAAAACTATTAAAAGTATTCACCCATCTGTAATGCAAAATCTGCTGAACCACTCCTGGCCTGGCAATATCCGTGAATTAGAACACATCGTAGAACAATCTGTGATTATAGCCACAGGGTCACAATTAGATGTAATACCAAGTTTTGTCACACCTATAACCTTGCCTAAGGAAAGTGATAATGATACGCCTGTTAACTTTCAACCAATAGCTGTAAATTTGGATGAGATAGAAAATGCCTTTCTGGAGAATCAGCGGCAACATATTCTGGATATTTTGCAAGAAACCGGTGGCCGTATCCGGGGCAAGTCTGGGGCTGCTCAGCGCCTGGGTTTGAAGCCTACTACCCTGGAAGCACGGATGAAAAAGCTCGGTATTAAAAAGAACTTTCAATCTATCTAAATGAATTAGTTCTAGAGATTTCGGATAGATAAGAATTTTTGAATACGCATCGAAGCAAGTAATCACAACTAAAAATAAAACAAACGTCCCTTGCGTGAGAGGATAAATAAAACGAAGCTCGCCTATTTTGGCAAAAGCCAGGAAGCATTTTTAATTTTTGCCAGAACTGTTACGCAGGCAACCTTCGCACTCTCGTGCTCGGTTCTGTTGGCTTGCTTCGGCTCTCTCCTCACAAGTGTTTTGTTACCAGCACACAAAGCTGGCTCAAAGCTCTCGCTTTACCACACAGGCTAAGCACAAGGCCCGCTCAAAAACTCTCGTTTTTGCCGTCTTTTGCGCAAGCAAAAGAATAGTAAAGACGGCCAGACATAAAGCAAGTCTTTACTTTTACAGAAATAAACCTTGACCACAACCTCTAAAACTATTTAGTAGTAATGCAAGGGCAGCCTATCTAGATAAGCTGAACATTTCCCACTATAAGCAAAGGATTTCCCTTAATTTAGCAAAGAGCTTACTCCAGTGTGGCTTGCTTTATAGATGTGCAAGTGTATCTTTGAAAACAGGAACCGGAACTTCTTATTTTACCCTCAACCTGCTGCTATGGCCACTCTCCCTGATCAAGCTACACAGGAACAAATCCTGCAGTTTTTAACCACTGAACACTTTATACTGCAAACCGCTAAGGCTGCAACCATCGCTGAAGCCAATGGGCGGGCAACCCTGTTTATGAGTACGGTTTCCAGTGCAGTAGTTGCCCTGGCTTTTATTGGCCAGGTATCTGATATGGGACAAGCTTTTTTCGTATTCGGACTGGTGCTATTTCCTTGCCTGCTTTTCCTGGGAATGATTACTTTTGAGCGGGCTATACAGACTGCCATTGAGAATATGGTTCATTCCAGAGGTATCAACCGCATTCGCCACTATTATGTAGAGCTCGCTCCCAAGCTAAAACCATATTTTATCCATTCTATTCACGATGATGTAGCGAGTGCTGTACGCGATATGGGCATTATGCCTACCCACTCATTCTGGCAACACCTGGTGACCAATGCAGGAATGATAGCAGTGATCAACAGTATACTGATAGGCGTATTTTCCGGCATGGTTCTTCGGTTCGTAAATCTCTTACCAGTATATGGCTTCACGATTTCAGGTATTCTCCTTTTCTTACTGGGTGTAGTGATTCACCACCGGTATCAGATGAAAAAATATTCAGCGTTTGAACAGGGAATACAAACGATATTCCCCAGCGATACACCCTGAACAGCCTGGGGTGTGTTCTTAATATTAATCAGTAGTATGCGAAATTTAGATAGAAATTGATTGCGGACACGATCATTGTTTGGATTGCCCTACACCTTATACATCCTCCAGCTTGAAAGGCAATTTGCGTATCCGTTTGCCGGTGAGATCAAAAATGGCATTGCAGAGTGCCGGTGCAAAGGCAGGTAAGCCGGGCTCCCCCACGCCACCTGGCTTGGCATCATTTTCCATAATATGCACTACAATTTCGGGAGTATCATGTATGCGTGGCATAGGGTAAGTGTCGAAATTTCTTTCCACAGCTTTTCCCTCTTTAAAATGCGTAGCATGGTGTACAGCAGTCCCTAAGGCCATGACGATGCTTCCTTCTACCTGGGCATGGATAATATCAGGGTTTACAAACCAGCCGCAGTCAATTAAGGCAAACACTTTGTCAATCTTGATTTTTTTATCCGGCTGCCGGGATACTTTTACAACCTGGCCTACGATACCGCCAAAACAATCTGTGATGGCTACTCCCCAACCCTCATTTTTGGATCGCGATTTCCAGTTGCTGATGGCTGCAAGCTTATCTACGAGTGCATGGTAACGATCCCAGGTAAGATGCGACTTTCTGAATTCAAGTGGGTCCTGCTTTGCCAGGTGAGCCAGTTCATCTATAAAGCTTTCACCGGCAAAGGCATCCACATTAGCACCTGGGGCTCGCCACCACATTGTAGGAATAGGCGACCTGGTGGGCACGCCTGCAAAACTGTAATGTGGAACAGATGTATAATAGTCATTTAAAAGACCATCGAGCCTTCCGGCATTTTCTGTTACCGGTTGTGTCTTGGCATCAGTATCGTGACCCGGGCCAATACCTTGCGAAGCAGAGATAACTTGAAAGGCAGCTATTTTCTGTTGAGTATCTACACCACCCCTGCACCTATACATTGCCCCTGCACGGAATGGACCCATAGTCATGTCGTCTTCTCTTGTCCACATCACCTGTACCGGCGCTTTTATCCCTTTTGAAATCAGGGCTGCTTCCAACGGATAATCCGGAAATCCCTTTCTTCCAAAGCCGCCGCCGAGAAACGTCATGTTTACAGTAACATTTTCGATGGGAATATTTAATCTTTCGCTCAGGTCTGCCTGTATCCAGTTGGCTTCCTGTATAGGTCCCCATATTTCAATGCTGTTCTCTTTTACATCGGCAATACAGTTGAGGGGCTCCATACAGCTATGCGATTGATAAGGCATTTCATACACAGCTTCTATTATCGCTGTTGAATTTTTTAAAGCCGTTTCGAAATTTTCAGACGGCAAAGGCTTATCCAGATCCTGCCGCATCCGCCTAAAAAGCCCTTCAGAATCCAGGAGCTCATACCTGTTATCATCCCATTCCACTTTCAGCAATTTACGTCCCTGCGTAGCTGCCCACAAGGAATCTGCCACAACGGCTACACCTTCATACAATACTCCAAAAATGGCTCTTTGTACGGTTAATACATGCTTTACGCCGCTCACGGATTTTGTAGCCGAATCATCGAAGCTTTTTACTTTCCCTCTAAACCGGGGATTGCGCTCCACTACTGCATAGAGCATACCAGGCAGCTTTTTATCCAGCCCGAAAACAGCAGTGCCATTGATTTTAACAGCCGTATCCTGACGGGGCAGGGATTTGCCTATTATCTTGTAGTCTTTGCGTTCTTTTAATTTAACCTGCCCTGGTGGTTTTAGTTGCGCAGCTTCTTTTACCAGAGCACCATAGCTGAGTTTTTTTTCAGTACTCCGATGAATCACCTGTCCATTTTCCGCATAGCATTCAGTGGCCTGAACATGCCATTGTTTGGCTGCTGCTTCAATAAGCATCTCCCTGGCAGCGGCACCGGTGCGCAACAATTGCTGATACCAGCCGCGTATAGAAAAACTTCCCTCCTGCGGTTGTGGGCCATATTTTTGAGGATTGGCTGGTGCAAACCGTACACTCACCTGATCCATGCTCACCTCCAGTTCTTCGGCAATAATTTGTGGAATCGCCTGAAAGGTTCCTTGCCCCATTTCTGAGCGGTGCGTAAAAATGGTCACCTTGCCCGTAGGTTCTATTGCGATCCATGTCAGCAATTCAGTAGCAGCCACTTTCGCCTCATCTGCAAGGATAATCTCTCCGGCACTTTTCCCTGCAGAAGGAAAGGAACAGCCAATCGTTAAAGCAATGCCAGACAATCCTGCCTGCCGCAGAAATGTTCTCCTGGAATAATCCGGTTTATGTGCCATGCACCAAGTATTATTTTAGCTGTTATATATTCGTTTTAATATACAAATAAACCAAGTTTACAAGCCATAAAAATCTTCAGGCCGCAACATTGGATTGGATATTTATACCAACTGGAATGAGTAGTAAATAATAGAAAGGACTTACTCGCCTGTATTCAAAGGTTTCTTATAAATGTATGAATAATGCGTTTACCATCAAACGCTTACGTTCTCATGATAGTATACCGGCTAAAAAATATTGTGGCAGAATAGACTTGTCTTTATTTCATGTAACCAAACAGGAAAGTCAAGAAAATACCTTCCGTTATTAATTCCCGGGAAGGTAAGCCATGAACTAATAACCTGAGCAGCAACCTGCTCAGGTTAAAATCATATTTTGAGAAAGGTCAATATTAATGAACCAGATAATAGGAGACAACTGTATCATACTGCTGATAACTGGTATGTGCCGCAGAAAAGAAGACTACCGTATCAATTTTGCGCAGCTCTTTGAGAAATGGATCGGCCAGGTTGGCTTCAATGTCCTGGGAAGAAAAGCTGATCACGTCTCCTTTGCGTAAAATAATCCCATTGTTGGCGAGGAGTTCCAGATTCGCGATGGTATCGGTGGCATGCTCAATTTTTTGTTCACCCAGGTGAATTAAGACTTTTATTCGTATCATAATTAAAATAATAGGTTAAGTACCTGCATACGTAATTTGATATTCTGGCGCATAATTTTTATTTACTTTATTTTCCATTTTATCATGTTAGTTTCTATTGTCAAGGGCTACTGATTTTCATAAAAACATCTTAACTTATCGCAATAATCAGGGGATTACTTCATTATAGGTATAGTAAGAATTCTCCCTGCTAAAGGCTACCGTTTACCATGTCTGAATCTGTACGCAAGATCATTCATATAGATATGGATGCTTTTTATGCCTCTGTTGAGCAGCGTGATTTTCCTATGTACCAGGGTAAACCACTGGCGGTTGGAGGCAGCCGGGAAAGAGGGGTTGTGGCAGCTGCCAGTTATGAAGCCAGAAAATTCGGGGTACGCTCTGCTATGTCCTCCCGGATGGCTTACCGGAGATGTCCGGATCTCATTTTTGTAAAACCCCGGTTTGAAGTATATAAAGCAGTTTCCTCGCAGATCAGGGAGATATTTTTCCAGTATACAGACCTGGTAGAACCCCTTTCCCTGGATGAAGCTTTTCTGGATGTAACCGAGAATAAAAAGCAGATCCCATCGGCCACCCTGGTGGCAAAAGCAATCAAGCAACAGATCAAAACAGAAATCGGACTGACTGCTTCTGCCGGGATTTCTATTAATAAATTCCTGGCTAAAATCGCTTCCGATTACCAGAAGCCGGATGGACTCACGCTGATTGCTCCCCATGAGGCAGAATCTTTTGTGGAAAATCTGGAAGTAGATAAATTCTTTGGGGTAGGAAAAGTTACGGCAGAAAAAATGCACAGCTTAGGTATTCATACGGGAGCAGACCTGAAGAAATTACCAGAAAAAGAGTTAGTCAAACAGTTTGGCAAAGTAGGCCATTTTTATTTTCATATTGCCAGAGCCGTAGACAACCGTCCGGTGAACCCGAACCGGATTCGCAAATCGGTAGGGGTAGAAAACACCTTTGAAGCGGATATTTCAGGCGCAGTAAATATTCTTATGCACCTGGAGCCGATTGCTGAAGCAGTGATAGAAAGAATGCAGAAAAGCGGCATGCAGGGCAAAACCCTTACCCTGAAAGTAAAATATGCCACTTTCGAGCAGGTAACCAGAAGCAAAACGCTGCTTGAGCCTATCGGAACCTATGAATTAATGATACATCTGGCAAAAGAGCTTATCCAAAGTATTGAGGCCAATTCACCTATCAGGCTGCTGGGGCTTACTATTTCTAACCCGGAAGATAAGCACCAGGAAACCGGTACACAGCTAAGCCTGGAATTTTAATCGCCGGTTAAACTATATTAATGTAATAGCTAATTCATGAACTGTTACCTTTCAATAGATACTTGAGTGAATAATTTAATCAGGCTGTTTATCTTATATCTGCTCTTTGGAATCAAGTAAAATTTATTCAACTATTTTTTATGTAAGCAGCCATTTACAATTAGTAGACATTAACTAATTTATACTCAAATATTCAATTTAGCCCATATGCATTACCGTTTACTTGCTCCCCTTTTCTTTGTATTTTTTTTGATTCAATCCTCTTCCTTATATGCCTTATCAACAGATTCTCTGGTGAGAATGGAAGAAATTACCTATAACTCCCCCTTTGAAAAGCAGGCGTTTGGGGAGTATTTCATGCAGGACAAAAAAAATTACCTGGCTTTGTTTATGGCTGTAAGTAAAGAAACCGGCAGCAGTGAGTTTGCTGCGGCGAATCAGGCGTATCAGGAAAATTTGAAGCAGCTAAATACGGCTGATTTACAAAAGAAAAATGAAGCAAAAAAGGTTAAAGCGATCTATAGTCAGACACATGAACGCCTGCTGAGTAAGTATGAAATGAAGAACCACTTCCATGAGATATTTAAAAATGGAAATTATAACTGTGTATCCGCAACCGCTCTGTATGGACTCTTGTTCGATGATATGCAAATTCCCTATACGATTAAGGAGTCACCTACGCACGTATATCTGATCACCTACCCTCAAACACAAAAAATTCTGATAGAAACTACTGATCCACGTCAGGGGTATATGGTGTTTGATGACAAGTTCAAAACGAGTTTTGTATCGAATCTGAGATCTGGCAAGCTAATCAGTGAACAGGAATATAAAGCTGAAAGCACCAATGTATTGTTCGATAAATATTATTTTTCTGAAGAAAATATCACGATAAAAGAATTACTGGGCATCCAGTACATGAACGATGCCCTCTATAAATTGCAGGAGAACCAGCTAGAAGAAGCATTTGTGCAACTGGAAAAAGCGTATCTTTTTTATCCTTGCCATAAAGCGGCTTATCTGTTACTCTCTACGGCTGTTCTCATTCTGGATAAAAAAAATTATGCCACCCTCAAAGATGCCGATTATCTTATTAAGCTTTCCAGGTATCTTGGCAAGTACAAAGAGTTTGGAATCAGTAAAAACACGGTTTTAGCTGATTTTCATAGAATGACTCAAATTCATCTCATTACAAATAACCGTCCGGATCTATACGATCAGTTTTACGGGAAAATCAGCACCGCTATTACAGATAAAGAACTGGCGCAGGAAATCGGGTATATTTATCACTATGAGCGGAGCAGGATTTTGTATAACCAGGGTAACTATCAGAAAGCACTTGCATTCGCAGAGAAAACATATGTGCTGAAACCTGAAAACTTAGATGTGCAAACCTTATTTGTTTCAGCCTTGGGCAATTCATTAAAGTCGCAAAGTGATGGGGCCAGAGTACTGGAAACGTTGAGCACGTATGAACAGAGATTTCCTGCACTTCTCAATAATAATATTTTTTATACCAATCTGCTTCAGGCGTGCTTAATCTTTTGCGGACAGCAGTATGAACTAAAAAAGATTGCTGAGGCAGAAAAGTTAAGGGCCAGGTTTGAAAAGTTATTTCCCGACAGAGGAAAAGATTTAGTAAACAGCAATCTGATCGGCAGAGTTTATTCTACCGGCGCTATGTATTATTTCCGGGCCGGGAATGAGGCAAAAGCGAAAGCAATTTTAACCAAAGGCCTAGAGCTTGCCCCCCACGATTATGAAATGCAGCGGAGATTGCAGATACTGAAATAACGAATCAAAACTTCCCTGCAGCGTGGCCTTGTGCTTAGAGTAGTGCTTTGGAATGTGCCGCTGATCTGTTGAACCAAGCGTTATGCCTAGTCATTCATGTTAAGTTTAAAAACTTTTTCCTAAACTAATATTTATTCCCGGTTCTAAAACAAAGTCGTAATACGAACGCATAGATGTGAAACAGACTAGACAATCATCCTTTAGTATTCGCACTCTTGTTTTATCAAAAGGGCTAAAGCTTGTATAGAAGGTAGGTGTAAAAGCAGCTCTAAAAAACAAACCTCCTTGCTTCTTTTGATAGCGATAGCCAATCCTTAGTCCAGCTGTTGTTCCAAATTCTTTCTTGGTCAGAATCTTCTTTTGTTTTTCTTCTGGAAGATATGGAGAAGATAAGTAATAATCGTAATAGATGCCGGGAACAAAACTAAGCCCTGTTTCAAAATAGTGATTTTGCTTTCCATTAAAAAGCGTGAGTTCTACTGGAAAAAGGGCCTGTAAAAAATTACTTTTGCTTACAGGTTCGAGTGATATGCCGGCAGTAACACTTACAGCTGTTGTATTAAAAGTGTGTATAATCCGGCTGTAATTTATTGAGTAATTCAGTTGATAAGTATCACCAAACTCAACAAAAAGAGCATTTTGGGCCGACCACTGTTGAGCTTTCGTTTGAACATAAATGAGACTAAAAAGGAGAATAAGTAATGTTTTTTGCATAAAAAGTGATCAAATCATATACTGCCATCCAACTATGTTTTTCATTTTTGTTAGGCATATTAGGCCTATAAATCCTTATTTTCAATAGCTAGATTAAATCTGGTTTGCGTAATATATTTTCCGCCTTCACCGGTAGATTTTACGGCAATAATATTAAGCTTTTCCATCGCATAGAACCCTGCAGGAACTGCATAGCGGATCTCCCCTACCCCATTCCTGGTAAGAATGTTTCTCAGTTTATCATTCATATATTTACCTTCGGTGAGTTCTCCAATATAAAACTTCACCTGTCTGGTTTTATCAGATAAAGATATTTTCAGAATATATTCCTCTTTCAACGCAATATTGTCTATCTCCTCTACTACTATGGATTCTTTGAATGGCACAACTTTTCCCTGATTTGAATACGCTTTCAAACCAATACCAGGAAAACCATTTTTATAAGGATGTTCAGCAATTAATTTACCTTCTGTACTATATATTTTTTCTGTCCCGTGGATTTTACCATGCACATAAGGAGTAAGTTTATAAAGCTTCCCATTTTTATGATATACCTTCAAGTCATTTTCCAGTACGCCTGCTACATAGTTATATTCTGTACGCAGGGTGCCATCTTCATAATAATCTTTTGAGGGACCATGGTATTTACCATCCTTTAAATTTATTTCCGACAAAATAGAACCATCTTTTCGTTTACTTACTACCAGGCCATCCCTTTTTCTCTGTTTTTTCTTTTTTTCTTTCTTGTTTGTATTACTATTGCCTGCTTCCATTTTTTTAGTAACTGCCTGCGCTACTTTGTTTATTTGATCGCAACCAGTAAGGAGAACAATAAGTAATGGGAGTAGAAATAGTTTCATTGCCCTTCGATGAACTTTGGATGAAGATTATTTAAAAATAATAGCGAATAAGCAGATTCTTTACTAATTCATATATTTTTTTCTTCCAGAGAACTTACACAGCAATCAAAAAAATAAAAGCGAACCAGCGGTTTTACGGTACTTTGCCTTAGTATACATAAAGAAGCCTTTCCCTAACATATTCCTTCTACGAATGGCTTGCACACAGATTTAGGCAAAGCATCGTATATTGTAAGCGTTAATGACAGCTTGCACAGCTAAGATAATTGAATAATTACTCCCTCATTTGATTTCAATTTAATAGGATTGCCGGTCAGTTTCATTCCTTCCCTTTCCGGATGAGTAGATATTACTACTTTTCCTTTCATCGGGATACCTGCAGGAATAAAATCAGCTGTCTGTCCACCTAAATTAAGTACGATCAGAAATTGAACTGAGTCTGTCTGGTGGAGATAGGCTAGTATATCTCCTTCTGCTAATACTGGTGCATATCTTCCCTCGTGCAAAGCAGGTTCTTTTTTTCGCAGTGCAATCAACTTCCTATAGAAATGGAGGATAGATTCCTTGTTTTCTTTCAGTGTTTCAACATTTACCTGCTTAAAATCATGGGCAATTCTCAGCCAGGGTTTGCCTGAAGTAAAGCCGGCGTTATCTTCTTTGTTCCATTGCATTGGTGTACGTTGAGGATCACGGCTTAAACCCAGTTCAGGCATAAGCTTACCTTGTGGGTCTTGCACTTCTTCCATTGGAATTTCTACATTGCTCATACCAATTTCATCGCCGTAATATAAGGTAGGCGTTCCTCTTAACGTGAGCAGAAGCATAGCTGCAATCAGAATCTGTTCTTTACCAATACGTGTGCTTAAGCGGGGTCTGTCGTGGTTACTCAACACCCAGTTAGGCCAGGCTCCTTCCGGCAATGAAGATTCATATTTATCTATTTCTAACGCAATCTTTCTGGCATTCCAATCCAGCAATAAAAGCTGAAAGTTCCCTGGTAAATGTGCGCCAGACCCATCCTGTCCATAATAATCCACTACATTTTCTACTGGCAGGTACATCTCCCCGATCAGCACTTTTTCTTTGTATTGATCTACTACTTTCCGCAACATAGCTACCACCGTATGTACCTCCGGATGATCAGTAGAATATAAAGGAAGAAATTTATCATAGGTGGGCATACCTTCTTTAAAATTAGGATTGGGTGGATTGTTTCGCCAGTATTTATCTTTAATTAAATGCCACATCACATCTACCCGGAAGCCATCTATCCCTTTATCCAGCCAGAAGCGCATCATCTCCAGTATCGCCTGCTGCAACTGAGGATTACGCCAGTTTAAATCAGGCTGCTCTTTGAGAAAGGCATGGTGGTAATACTGCTGTGTATTTTCATCCCATTCCCAGCCACTGCCCCCAGTACACCCAGCCAGTTATTAGGAGGCCCCCCGTCTGCTGCCGGATCATGCCAGAGATACCAGTCCCTTTTAGGATTGTCGCGGGAAGAGGCTGATTCCAGAAACCAGGGATGCTCGCTGGAGGTATGGTTTGGAACAATATCAATAATTAATTTGAGTCCGCGTTTATGGGTTTCTTCCAGCAGAAGCTCAAAATCCTGCATATTCCCAAACAAGGGATGCACACCTGTGTAGTCAGAAATATCATACCCAAAGTCTTTCATAGGAGAAGGATTAAAAGGAGTAATCCAGATGGCATCTATGCCAAGCCATTTTAAATAATCCAGCTCGCTGATAATACCTTTTAAATCTCCTATCCCATCGCCATTGCTATCTTTAAAAGAGCGCAGATAAATTTCATAAATAATGCCTTTTTGCCACCACAGAGGTTTATCATGTTTGTTTGCCATAGTTCACCTATACGCATAGCAACGGATATGGATTCTTTTACAGCTCTTTCCATATGAATAGATATGTTTAGCCACCATTATTTGAGCATTAACGGATAGAAATAAAATGGAGTAATATTTTCAGCTCACCTACTATTTCTACTATTTGGGCTATTGAATTTCTGGTATGCTTGTATAAGTTGAGCATTTTATTTCAAAAGCTGCTCAAAAGATAGGTGTCACTTTTCTTCCGTAAACCCGTAAAATATCGTTGGGTAATTCCACCACCATTCATTTTGCCTGAGTTAAACACATATAATCCATACTTCACACATGAACATAGAGCCCACCAATTCCGACTTTTCTGAAACCACAGACGATGTACGTAATTACCAATACCTGACAGGTCCCTTACCAAGGGCGGTATTACGGCCAAACAACTTTTTACTACTGGATGGAGAATGGAAATTTTCATTAGACAGTGAAGACCATGGCCTACAAGAGGGCTGGTATCTGAGTCATGACTTTGAGCATAAGGCTCACTGGCCGGGTTCAGTAGAGGCACATCTGATAGAAGCTAAAATTCAACAAAATCCAACTGCACCAACCTGGCATGATAAAGTCACCATCTGGTATGAACGCGAGTTTACTTTACCGGAACGGAACGGGTCTATGGCAAATTCTATGTTTCAGCTTACTTTTGGGGCATGCGGCTATGAAACCAGGGTATGGCTTAATGGGCATCCCCTGCACACCATTGAAGGAGAGGAAGTACACTATGGGGAATATACTTCCTTTTCCTATGAACTACAGGAGGTACACCTGCGTCCAATAAACAAACTCACTGTACGGATTGCCGATACGATGGATGCAGAAATCCCCAGAGGAAAACAGGAATCTCATGTGTACAAACGGGGGGGTATCTGGTATCAGACCTATTCTGGCGCCGTGCGGAGCGTATGGCTGGAAACCGTCGAGCGAAACAGGTTACGGTCACGTTTTGGGGTAGTGAGTGTGGTAGAAGATCAACTGGTGCGCTTTAACCTCACCACCAGAATACATGATCCGGGATGTTATAAACTAAGGCTTAACATTTATGAAAAAAGTAAATCTGTCGGAGAGCAACCCCTTGCCACTTCTGAATTTCCGCTACGGCTGGAAGCCGGACAAAAGAATCAACGGGTAGTAATGGAAGTACCTAAGGCAAAACTCTGGTCACCAGAAACACCTAATCTGTATCGTGTAGTTGCCCAGTTAATAGATACCAATGAATATGTTTCGCAAATCGAAGCTCACTTTGGCCTCCGGAAAATTGAAGCCCGCGGACGGTATGTGTATCTGAATAACAAGCAAACGTACATAGATGGCATATTATACCAGCCAGGTGCAGCTACCTTTGAAGAAATGAAGAAGCACTTCTATGCCATGAAAGAACTAGGCTGTAATCTGGTTAGAGTACACATAGCCGGTGTTGACCCTCGTATCTATAATCTGGCAGATGAAATTGGTGTATTACTCTGGGTGGAAGTTCCCAGTCCGCATAGCTCAAGCAAAATCAGCCGCAAAAACCATTGGGATGAACTGCACCGCATGTTAGCCCTGATAGAATCACATCCATCAGTGGTAATCTGGAGTTTGTATAATGAAGACTGGGGCATACAGGATATTGCGACAAGTCCGGATACCCGTCAATACATTATCGATACCTACCATTACCTGCAGATCTATCACCCACAATTTCTGGTCGTAGACAACGATGGATGGCAGCACATTTCGCTGGAGGGCCGTTTAAAATCAGATTTACTAACCGCTCATTTATATACCCCGGACCTGGACAGATGGCGTGAATTGCTTAACCGGCTTTCTGAAGGACACATGGATGGCGTAGCGGTATTGCCGCTGGTGGTAGGTGATCCATTTTTCTACCGTAAACAAGTGCCCTTGGTTGTAAGCGAATGGGGAGGTTTCGGATTTGCAGATTATGGCGGTCCGGCAGATCTGGAAGACCGGGCAGAACGGATCAGGCAATTCAAAAAGGAACTCCGCAATCATCCTATTGCCGGGGATGTATATACACAAGCCACTAATATCGAAGATGAACGTAATGGACTCATTGATCCACAAACTGGCGAACTTTCCGTGCCAGCCGGTATTTTATCTACCCAGTATGGCGAATCTGGTCCTGCTGAAAATATACAACCGTCCTGATAAACTCGTTGTTAGTTGATGGCTGTTAGGAATATACTTATACAACATACATACATTACTCAATACTCATTTTAGAATAGCAAAAAACACATATACAAAAGCCCGGTATTACAAGTAACACCGGGCTTTTGTATGACAGAATAATCGATCCTCAGTAGTCTATCATTTTGTATATTTCTAAGCCTTATACTTTATCTACGCCAGTAGTAGTCTTCTCGCCTGGTTTTTGGGGGGAATCTGGTTATGGCCCTCATGTCCACCATCATAGGTCTCGGCTTCACCTTGTTCTGTCTTTTGCTGAACTGTAGGCTGGCTGTGTACACTTGCATTGTCTGCCTTTTCTCCGGCAGAAGTAGATTTTTTTTCTTTATCGCCTTTTTTCATAGTTGTATTCTTTAAAATTTAAATGGTAAGGTAGAAGGAAGTTAAGGACTTTGTGTATGGCTTCAACTTTACTTCCGGCCTTTCTTACTTGAACGAAAAGCAGCAATCAGAGTTAATAGAGCAGGATTATATATTCCACCAGTAGGTAAGTTTAATCACCAGTGCCCTATTCTTCACAGATAGCGGAGCAGGCAGGTAATTATCGGTATACACAATGAACAAGTCGGAGGCCGGTTTATACCGCCATTGTAACCGGGTATTGAGGTTCACATTTTTAAGCTGCTCATTATATTGTACAAAGGCTGTAAAAAATAAAGTATTGGTCATCGTTACATCCAGGCGTGGACCCAGTAGCCAGAACGTAGTCTGTTTCCATGGCTCCGGCAAACTGATATAATTATAACTTGAACTGAGGGTAATGCTTACATAAGGCTGGAACCGGTAGCCGAGTTCGCTGGTAATATTCAAGCGGCTGCCATTTGCATAATACCCTCCATACCGGCTTGAAAAAGCATAGGTGAATACACTTTGTGGTTTGGATATATAATCCACTCCAAAGGATTTCCACCGGTGTTGAGTACCCCGTGCCAGGGTATCGCCTGTGAACCTGGTTGGATCAAAGGGTACGAGCAGTTTCTGATAATCATTGGCAACCCATCCGGTAAGTTTGCTCTGGCTCCGGAATGTAAAAATATAGGCCAGATACGCCTGAAAATCTGTTTTCTTGAAAGATTCATTATATATCTGGAAAGCCATCAGTTGCGGCCCATGGCTCAGAATATGTTTGCTTTTTGGGAAGAATAAATAGCTTATCTGTGGATTTACTTTTATATAGCCTTGCCTGGGAACATATCCCACTTCCGCATTGTAATTACGGCCCACATATTCGTGCTGCCAGTTGATGAGCCATTTACGGCTGGAATATTGCAGATTAGCCGCATGCACAAAATCGTTGCCATCAATGCCAGGACTGAATGACTTAAGTAACAACGCTTTGCCAGTCCATAAGTTATTAGAAGAAGCCAGATTATATTCTAACCCAATATTGCGGTTGTAACTGGTATAATTTGGCTTGGTGGAATCAGTTCGGGAGGTATAGTTCAGCGATTCTTTATTTACCATTAAAATACCAATATTAGAGCGGGCAAATACCCTACGTTGCAGGGCCACTACAGCAAAATTTTGTGCAGGCAAACCGATGTCACCTACTTTGCCAGTCTGCATATCCATAACCCCCAAACGCCAGTCCTTATTCAGCTTGCCACTCAGGCGGGCACCAAAATGAATAGGTACGCCCAAACCAATACGCCTGGAGAAGAATGGACGGATAGAGGCATAGCCAAAATTGGTAAACAGATCGCCGTTCTCCAGAAAAAACTGCCTTCGTTCCGGGAAAAACAATTCAAAACGGTCGAGGTTAGTTACCTGCCTGTCTACATCTACCTGCGAAAAATCAGGGTTTACAGTAAGGTCCAGGTTAAGGGAGGAAGTAACAGCGATTTTAGCATCTACCCCGGCATCCCTCCGGTATTCGTTGGGTGCATCTGTAGCATAATCTTTAGAAACGCCTCCCAGCACATAGGGAATCACAGAAATATTGGCTCCAGCTTCGGGTGGAGGCTGGTCCCAGTCCAGAATACCGGTATAGGCCAGAGAAGCGGTAGGAAATTGCCTGGGTACTGGTGCCCAGCTGGATTTTTCTGTTGTTTTTAAATCAAGCCGGCTGAAATTGATACCCCATTGTGTAATACCCTTTTTGTAACGGATCGATTTAAAAGGAATGGCCGCTTCAAAAATCCATTTATCCTCATAATTTCTCACCACCGATGTCCATTTATTATCCCAGCTCAGGTCTACTTTTCCTCCTTCATACATGGTTCCATCCCACTGTGCTCCGGCCGCGTTGCTGCCAAATGAAAAACCATTGGTCTGGTCGTCGAAAGGGTCCATAAACAGCAGGAAATTGTCATTCTTCCCAAAAGCAAAATCCCGCCGGAGCGACTCTACATAATAAGGTCCTGGCAAGGCATGGTAACACACGGCAATCAGATACAAATTTTTATCATCATAGGTCATGTGTACATCCGTCCGCACTTTGGCAAAGCTGGTATCCATGGGGAGCACCATAAAAAAATTAGTAGCTACGTCGGTATCCTGCCAGCCGGCATCATCAATGCTCCCATCTATTTCGATGGGAGCGCTTGCTTTGCGAATGGCAAGCTTATATGCATCATTTTTTTTCTGGGCAAACAGAAACAGGCTACTCAAGCAAAAAATAAAGGAAAGTAAGATTATTCTCAATTGTAAAAATCGTTAAAAAATGAATTGTCTTTTAAAGAAAATATTCCGGTATGCTGACAAAAATAATGTATTTTTTAAAGGAAAAGGTTAAAAATTTTGCTTTGTAGAAAATTTATAACACATGATAGCCGCCCTGTATAATCCGGTTTGTGTCCATTGTGCAAGTAGATAATCAAAGTTAAGCCTGTTCTATCCACAGATAATAAGTAACCAGCCATGTGATAAATATTGAAGGATTACACCAACCGCTTCCCCCTAAAATGCATAACTTTACAGGTCAGCTAAAGTATTAGCTGTTTTCCGGCAGTTTATCATGTACCATTCATTTAATATTTTTTCAGTGAAGCAGGCGTTGAAATATAGCATTGTTTGTATACAGCTTTGTTTGTATGTAGCCATTACAAGTACGATGCCTGGCTGTAAACCCAAGGAGCGGAAAACAGCACCTATCCCTCCCCTGCCGCAGTCCAATGCAAATACTTATCAGGTTCATTTGCAGGCCCTAACAGATGCTATTGATGATTATCCAAATACAGCAGATTTTTATTACAAACGGGCTTATTTATATGTAGGCAATAAGCAATGGAAACTAGCTCTGGAAGATATGAATGAAGCTATTTCTCTGGATGCCAGCAATGGTAAATATTTTTTACTCAGAGCCAGATTGTATCAACAATTGCAGCAAGCACAGTTAGCTTATGCTGATGTAGAAAAAGCAGAAAAACTTCAGGTGCAAACGCCGGAGTTTTATACATTGCTGGGCGAAATGTATACCATCCGCCAGCAATACGATAAAGCAACCGCTGCATTAAATAAATCTCTGGAAAAACATCCTTATAACGGTGAAACATTTTACTGGAAAGGGGCTGTGGCTGCTGGTACTGGCGACACCACCAATGCTTTGCGTTTCTTTAAAGCTTCTGCCCAGTATCTGCCTGGCAAAGCGGATACCTATGACCAGCTTGCTACTATTTACTATAACCGCAGGGATACCTTAACTGCCAAACACTATGTACTACAAGGCTTACAGATAGATCCTGCATTTGCCAGTCTGCATTACAAAGCAGGGAATATATACCGGTTTACCCATCGGGCCGACAGTGCAAAATTTTATTACCAGAAAGCCATTCAATTAAATCCTTCTTTATATTTGGCTTCTTATCAGCTGGGAGCAATTTATCTGGAAGAAAGAAATTACCAGCAGGCAATCAGTATTTTTGAAAAACTACGTCCGTATGAAGATAAACTAAAGAACCTTTCTTACTTAATCGGCATTTGTTATGAGAGACAAGGCAATAAGCAGGAAGCAATGGCGCAATATGCCCTGGCATTACAGGCAGATAGCAGCAATACAAAAGCATTAAAACAATATAAGAGTATAAAATGGACCATGGAAAATCCGGTACCGGTGCATAAGCCATTAGTTATTGAACGGCTGGAACCATTACCTCAGATTACTCCCACTATAAAACCAAATCAGGAACAACCACAATGATTACGAGCGAACAGGAAAAAATCAAAATTACCCTTCCCGATGGAAGCAAACGTGAATTGCCCAAAGGAAGTACCGGCCTTGACCTGGCCATGCAGATCAGTGAAGGACTGGCTAGAAATGTACTGGCAGCAAAGGTAAATGGAGAAATTTGGGATGCCACCCGGCCAATTACACAAGATGCCACCGTACAACTGCTCACCTGGAATGATGCGGAAGGGAAAGGTACATTCTGGCATTCCTCTGCTCACCTGATGGCCGAAGCCCTAGAAGCTTTATACCCCGGCATTAAGTTTGGCATTGGTCCTGCGATTGAAAACGGCTATTACTATGATGTAGATTTTGGCGACCGTACTTTTTCGCAGGAAGACTTTAAGGCGATTGAAGATAAAATGCTGGAACTGGCCAGGCAAAAGAATGAGTATGTCCGCAAACCTGTGAGTAAATCGGATGCCATTGCGTATTTCGAGGACAAAGGCGATAATTATAAATTAGATCTATTGAAAAAACTTCCAGACGGCAATATTACTTTCTATAGCCAGGGAAATTTTGTAGACCTTTGCCGGGGACCTCATATACCTAATACCGGTTTTATCAAAGCAGTAAAATTAATGAATGTAGCAGGAGCCTACTGGCTGGGAGATGTCAACAGTAAACAACTCACACGTATCTATGGCATTACTTTTCCTAAGCAAAAGGATTTAACCGATTACCTCACCCTGCTGGAAGAAGCTAAAAAACGCGATCACCGGAAACTGGGTAAAGAATTAGAGTTATTCGCTTTCTCTGAAAAAGTGGGGGCCGGCTTGCCATTGTGGTTGCCTAAAGGAACTATGCTTCGGGAAAGATTGGAGCAATTCCTGCGTAAAGCCCAGGTTAAAGCCGGGTATTCTCCGGTAGTAACTCCACACATCGGAAGTAAACAACTCTATGTAACTTCCGGGCACTGGGAAAAATATGGGAAAGATTCATTTCAGCCGATCCATACGCCGGATGTGGATGAGGAATTTTTGCTTAAACCGATGAATTGTCCGCATCACTGCGAGATATATAAAACCAAACCCCGTTCATATAAAGATTTACCTCTCCGTTTAGCTGAATTTGGAACCGTTTACCGCTATGAGCAAAGTGGCGAATTACATGGGTTAACCAGGGTAAGAGGTTTTACCCAGGATGATGCCCATATTTTCTGCCGTCCGGACCAGGTGAAAGAAGAATTTATCAAGGTGATTGACCTGGTATTGTATGTGTTCAAAGCCCTTGGGTTTGATAATTATACGACCCAGATTTCACTTCGCCATCAGACGGAGCGGAGCAAATACATTGGCGACGAAGCCCAATGGGAACAGGCAGAAAAAGACATTATAGAAGCGGCTGGCCAGAGAGACCTGAAAACTGTAATTGAATACGGAGAAGCTGCTTTTTATGGTCCGAAGCTGGATTTTATGGTAAAAGATGCCTTAGGCCGGAAATGGCAGTTAGGTACCATTCAGGTAGACTATCAGTTGCCCAACCGTTTTGAACTGGAATACACCGGTGCTGATAACCAGAAACACCGCCCGGTAATGATCCACAGAGCGCCTTTTGGCTCACTGGAACGTTTTGTGGCCGTTTTGATCGAACATTGTGCCGGAAATTTCCCTTTGTGGCTTTCTCCGGAACAGATTGCGGTGCTGCCCATTTCAGAAAAATATGCCGACTATGCCCAGAAAGTGTATACAAGTCTGGAAGAAAAAGACATCCGGGGATTTATTGATAACCGGGATGAAAAAATTGGCCGCAAAATACGGGATGCCGAAGTAAGCAAGGTTCCATTTATGCTGATTGTAGGTGAAAAAGAACAGGAAGAAGGTAAAGTATCCGTACGGAAACATGGACAGGGTGATCTGGGAAGCCTTTCGCTGGAAGAATTTTCCGACTTCTTCACAAAAGAGGTAAACCAGAATATGGTTTCCTGATAAAATCGCAAAAAAACCCGATTTGGCATTTTATATATTTCAAAATAAATCAGATATTTGCAAGCTAAAAATTAAAATAAGGAGGTACACATCAATAGACCACAAAGACCCATGGGTCCTCGAGGGAGAGCCGAGGAACCGTACAAAGTAAATGACAGAATCAGAGCACCTAAAGTGAGGGTGGTAGGAGAAAATGTAGAACAAGGGGTGTATGAGACCAGGCAAGCTATTTCTATGGCAGTTGCGCTTAATCTGGATCTGGTAGAAATTTCACCAAATGCCGATCCGCCTGTTTGTAAGATTACGGATTATTCCAAATTCAAATACGAGCAGAAGAAAAAGCAGAAAGAACTTAAAGCCAAAGCCCAGAAAGTAGTTGTCAAAGAAATTCGTTTTGGTCCGAATACCGACGATCATGATTTTGATTTTAAGCTCAAACACGCCATCAATTTTTTGAAAGAAGGCGCTAAAGTAAGAGCCTATGTACATTTTGTGGGTAGAACAATTGTGTTTAAAGAGCGGGGAGAAATTTTGCTGCTGAAGTTTGCCCAGGCGTTGGAAGAAGTGGCCAAGGTAGATGAACTTCCCAAACTGGAAGGCAAGCGGATGATTTTAATGCTTTCTCCCAAGCCTAGCAGTAAAAAATAATTTGTTTTCATATTTTAATTATACACAACGATGCCAAAGGTAAAAACCAATTCAGGAGCCAAAAAGCGTTTTAAGCTTACCGGTACAGGCAAAATTAAGCGCAAACATGCGTTTAAAAGCCACATCCTGACTAAAAAAACAACTAAACAAAAAAGAAACCTGACTCATGCTACCCTGGTTCATCCTTCAGATGAAAACAGAGTGAAAGCCATGCTGAACCTATAAGCAGGTTTAAAAGGTTTATTAATTCATTATTCACCAGGCACCTGGCCTTAAGTATTCGGAAGAATCGCCAGTAGCCAAAAAATTAAAACTATGCCAAGATCAGTAAACGTTGTTGCCGCCAGGGCACGCAGAAAAAAAATCCTTAAAGCTGCCAAAGGTTTCTTCGGCAGAAGAAAAAATGTATGGACCGTTGCCAAAAATGCTGTAGAAAAGGCAATGGTATACTCCACACGTGACCGCAAAGTAAAGAAAAGAGATTTCAGGGCACTGTGGATTCAAAGAATAAATGCTGCCACCAGAGAACATGGCATTTCTTACTCTCAGTTTATGGGCAAGCTTAGCAAAGCCAATATCGACCTCAACCGCAAAGTTCTTGCTGATTTAGCCATGAACCATCCGGCTGCTTTTAAAGCCATTCTGGACAAAGTTGCTTAAATTTAATTGTATATACTTTTTACTTAACGAGCTGAGAGTTAATTCTTTCAGCTCTTTGTTTTAAGATTACGACAATTCTGATAGAATGTATTTACCGTCCCATAATCAATCAGCATTATACTATTATCATCTTAGTGAGCCATTAGGGTTTTGTTTTCTGTAGCAGATCAAAAATAACAGGGCTAAAAAAGGCAAGGTTCTCCAGAAAATACGTCATATGGTAAAATTTGTCTACCTGTACATCCGGATTTTCAGCCATTTGTGTTATTATCAATTCTAAGGTTTCTTTAAATCTGAAATCAAATTCTTCTTTACTTAAGTCCATTATATAAAAGGGCATGTATTCAGATTAAGAACAAGCTTTCTCCCAATATAATTACACCTATTTTGTAAACCCTGCTAAAATAAAAACTCACCGGGAGCCAATGTTATTTAACTTCTCCCCTTTTCAGAATCATCATTTTCCAAATCATCTATAAATCTGGCTATGCCATCTGTCACATCTGTAACGCCCTCTTCTCCAGGCATCTTATCGCCTGTATGATCGCTGCCCGGACCAGTAGTTCCGTCATCGTCTGATAGTGAATTATTGTCTGGCCTGGCAGACTGGCGATTAAATCTGGCCTGATCTTCAGGGGTAATACCAGCACCGCTTCCCAAACCCGATTCATCCCTGATCTCTTTGCTTTCATTGGTATTTTTAGGACTGCTACCATTAGCAAATAGAATGTCGCTATCGTGTAGAGCGAGGAACGAGCCATTTAATTGGGACATATTCTGCGTTATAAATGATATTTTTCCAGACATGGTTGCGAATACATATGAGGACAGGGATTGCATAGCAGTAAGTGGTTTAGTGGTTAAACTTATAATGATTGTTATTGATACCTTGGGTACGTCTTAACAATAGATAGGGTTGCAATTCGATCATATCCAGCTTATCCAGCCTTCTTTGCACATTACACGAAAAGATTATTGAAATTTTTATAAACGTTTTGAGGGTTTGCCCGTAAAGAAGAAATTATCGAGCAGCTATTTGCAATAGTGTTGCAAGTATATTAACTTTGCACTCATTCACACACAAACAAGCTATGCCTAAACATAAGGTAAGTCCGGCAACCAACAAATGGAATAAAGTAGGCGTTTCCCTTTCTTTCCTATGTGCCATTCATTGTGCCTCTACTCCTTTACTTATTGCGCTATTGCCGATGATGGGATCTGAACTCTTACACAATCCGGCACTGGAGTTATCGCTGATTGGCATTACGGTGTTGATTGCGGGTGTGATACTGATAAGAGACTACCGGCATACACATAGAAATACACTACCTCTTCTCTTGCTCTTGGCAGGCGTGCTTGCTAAATTTCTTGCCATTTTTGTTTTTCAACAAACTTATGAGCCGGTAATAATTACTTCCGGAGCTGCGTTCATATTGCTTGCTTATGTGGCCAACTGGCGGCTGCGTTCTACCCACCATGTACATAACAAATGCTAATTACGCACTTGTGGCAGCTCATATTGAAATTGTAAAGGATCAGGATACTGAAAGCTATATTGTAGCGCTTTAATTACTTTATTGCTGTTTACCACTTTGTAAGGCGGCATCTCTCCTTCTTTGAAAGAAGGAGCTTCCCAACCAAATTCACCCGCATTTTTCAGGTAAATATCTTTACGGACAGGATGTTCGGGAGCTACTACATTAAATACCTCATTCCATTTTTCCTGCCGGATTACCTCGTATATAATCCCAATCACATCATCCCGATGAACGAAGTTAACCGGTACACTGCCTGTATTGATCTCTTTTTTTCCGATAAAATACTTGCCTGGAATCCGGTCGTAACCCATCAGGCCACCACAACGCAAAATGATAAACTTTCGATGTAAGCCAGATAGTATTTCTTCTGCCCGTCTGAGTGCAGCATTAGCCTCTCCCTGAATAATAGGTTCTTCTTCCGTAATTTCACGGTTTTCATCTGCATAGATGGAAGTAGAACTGATATAGATGATCTTATCTATGGTGGAAAGTTTCAGGTGTTCGCTCAGGTGCATAATCTGGAGGGGATGAAAATCATCTCCCTGCCTGCCTGCCTGTGGAGGAATGGCTACTACCAATACATCTGCTTTCAGGAAATTCGGCAGGTCATCTAATTGCTCTTTCTGCGGGTGTGGCGTAAAGCCCAATACAAAGGGTTCGAGACCTGCCTGGCGTAATTGATCCCTTTTTTCAGGATGGGTAGTAGAACCTTTTACGGTAAAACCTTTGCTAATTAATAGTTCTGCCAATGGGAATCCTAACCATCCACAGCCCAATATACTTACTGTTTTCGCCATACTATTGTTTGTATCTGAATAGGAGTTGAACGGAATTACCTGGGATTATGATGGTCTGGAACCTGGATTTAGCAGGTGAATGGATTTGCAGGAATGCATGCGAATACAGGGTCAGATGGATATAAGCCTGAATAATCTGAAACAAGTAGTATTTATTTTTATAATAGCCAGATAATAGATTCGATATAACTATATCCACCACGGAAGCTGTTCTGCTGAATAATACTCGTTAATATCTCCAAAATTACCTGCATCTTTACACTGTTTTAAATATTCTGCTGCTTTTGTAGATTCTTCCGTGTTCAGTAATATAAAAAAGCCGATAGTTTCCTCTACGCCTGCAAAAACTACTAACTGAATATCTACATAACAAAAAGCATCAAAATCAACGTTTTTAGCACGCCAAATAAGCAAAGAGTCTTCTACATTTCCATGTAAGCCCAGTAAATAACTCGCAAACATAATATTATCACCTGTTCCAATATCACTTCCTTCCCTTCTTTTAGAAAGCACTCTTTCCAAAAAATTCTGAGCAAATTCCCTGTTCGGATTCACTTTCAAATAGTCAATCACTTCAATCTTTAGAATACTATTTTCAAAAATGGAAGACAATTGTTTATCTGAGAATTGTCTGTTAACATTCCAATCAGATATTAGTTCCTCTGCATACATATAGGGTTTCCGCACCAAAGATAGAGAAAAAGGAAAGAGGGGCTAACTTTGTGCATGGAACTTAAAAAGATACTAAACAAAGTAGCTGATTTTCGGGTGCAAGGCCGCTGCTTACATCTATTAGCAGATATTTTAGGCTTAGTTTTATGTGGGGTAATAGCCGATTGTGATGACTTTGACGAGATAGCAGATTATGGCAAAGATAATACAGCGTTTCTGCAGCAAGAACTAGGATTAAGTTTTGTTAATGGTATACCTTCTGCTGACACTTTAAATCGGGTGATCAGACACCTGGATAGCCATAGTTTGGAGCAATGCTTCAAAGCGTGTGTAGCTGGCTTCTCCTTAGCAGGCAAGCAGGTATGTATAGATGGCAAAGAATTGAGAGGTACTATACCTGCAGGCAAAAAGCATGCTTTGGTTCGTATGGTCAATGTATGGGTAGAGGAACATAGCTTAAGCTTTGGACAAGTAGCCGTAGAAGCCAAGAGTAATGAGATTACAACTATTCCTGCTTTATTAGATACCCTTGATTGCAAAGGTAGTATCATTACTATAGATGCTATTGCTTGTCAGCAGGCAATTGTAGAAAAGATCAGGGATAAGCAAGCCCATTATGTGATTGCCCTAAAGGCTAATCAAGGTGTACTCTATGAGCAGGTAGCCCATTTTATGCAAATCAATAAGTCTGCTCTCGCTTTTAATCAGCAACTAGATAAAGCCCATGGCAGAGGAGAAGAACGTAGGGTATATATTGCTCAATGCATTGATTTGGTAGAGGAAAAGGAAAAATGGCAGGACTTACATACTTTAGTCATGGTAGAAAGAAAACGCATTATAGCAGGCAAAAAGCAAGAACAAACCCTGTTCTATATAAGCAGTTTAACAGATACAGACCCTGCCTTGTACAGCCGCTACATAAGAGGCCATTGGGCGATAGAGAATGGCTTGCATTGGCAACTAGATGTTACCTTTAGGGAAGATGAGGCTAAAGTCAGGAAAGATAAAGGACCCATCAATCTGCATCTGATTAGAAAGTGGTCTTTGCATCTGCTCAAAAAAGAGCCTTCTTGCGTGAGTGTCAAACGGAAAAGAAAAAAAGCTAACAGAGACACTAATTTCCTGTTAGCTATTCTTAAAACTTAATATTTAGTGCGGAAACCCTAGCATACATATGAGTTTATCATTATATACAAATTTGAGAATATATTTACTTTTTCTATTCCTGTCCATCCCATAATCCGCCCAATTCCAGGTTCCAGACTTACTCTTCCTGCAAAAATGGATACCGGAAATCTGTAGGCGGCACAAAGGTTTCTTTGATTACTCTGGGCGATACCCACCGGAGCAGATTGATCATAGAACCGGCTTTATCATTGGTTCCGGAGGCGCGGCTTCCACCAAAAGGCTGCTGCCCTACTACCGCACCGGTAGGCTTGTCGTTGATATAGAAATTACCAGCGGCATGCCTTAATTTCTGGGTAGCCAGTTCAATCGCATAACGGTCCTGGGCGAAAATAGAACCAGTGAGCGCATAGGGAGAGGTCTGGTTTACCAGTTCTATGGTTTGTTCAAAATTCTGCTCCTGGTATACATACACGGTCAGCACCGGCCCAAATATCTCTTCACACATCGGTACTGAGGAAGGATTAGCCGACAGCAGAATGGTAGGTTCAATAAAATAACCTTTGGATTTATCATAATTCCCTCCGGCAACAACTTCAATCGCAGGGTCTTTTTTGGCATTAGAAATATATGTGCTGATTTTATCGAAAGCCCTTTCGTCAATAACGGCATTAAAAAAGTTAGTAAAATCCTCCGGGCTTCCCATTTTAATTTGCTTTAGGTCTTCTAACATATATCCTTTTACTTCATCCCATATATTAGACGGAATATACGCCCTGGAAGCGGCTGAACATTTTTGTCCCTGGTATTCGAAAGCACCCCGGATCAGCGCTGTGGCCAGGACTTTGGGATGTGCTGATGGATGTGCCAGAACAAAGTCTTTTCCTCCGGTTTCGCCCACGATCCGTGGATATGATTTATAGAGAGAAATATTCTGTCCGATTGTTTTCCATATCTGCTGAAACACACTGGTACTGCCGGTAAAATGAATTCCTGCAAAATCCCGGTGTTTAAAAATGACGTCCCCGGTTACCGGGCCATCTACATAAATCAAATTAATCACGCCATCTGGTACGCCAGCTTCCCGGAACACCTGCATCAGTACATAAGCAGAATATATCTGAGAATACGCTGGTTTCCAGATCACGGTATTCCCCATGAGCGCAGGAGCTGTGGGTAGGTTTCCGGCAATCGCTGTAAAGTTGAAGGGAGTTAATGCAAATACAAACCCTTCCAGTGGCCGCTGTTCTACCCGGTTCCAAAAACCTGGACTAGAATTGGGCTGCTGCTTATAAATTTCAACCATATAGTTCACATTGAACCGCAGGAAATCGATGATCTCGCACGCAGAATCTATTTCGGCCTGATACGCACTTTTAGACTGCCCCAGCATGGTTGCCGCATTTATTCTGGCACGGTATGGCCCGGCAATCAGGTCGGCCGCTTTTAAGAATATAGCAGCCCGGTGTTCCCAACTTAAATTTTCCCAGGCATCTTTGGCATGCAATGCTGCTTGTATGGCCTGTTCTACATGCGTGGCATCGCCTTCATGAAAATAGCCCAATGTATGCTTATGGTCATGTGGAGGAGAAAGCCGGAGTTTGGTTCCGGTACGTACTTCCTCTCCTCCAATAAACATGGGTATATCCAATTCCACAGACCTGGCATGGCTTAACTCTTTTTTGAGGGCCAGCTTCTCAGGCGAACCGGGGGCATAATTCCGTACTGGTTCGTTTACCGGAGCAGGCACATTATAAAATCCTATTGACATATATTGAATCTTTGAAAACTGCTATTTACAAAAAATAAGAACCTGTTTTTATTATAAACGACAACACCTAAGTAAGCTTTTAAAATGCCAGAAAGGTTCACTGTATTCCTTATTTCTTAAGTGATTTCACTGACTTAACTTAGCATAGGCTGTAATCTCATTTAATAAGTTTTTGTCATATCTGAGGGTATAGCGATGATAAAGTTTGCCAGATCAGCAGATTTATCCTGGAGCTTATCTATTTCCGGCTGTTCCACAGAGGAAAGAGTTACAATTTTCAAACCCGGTTTATAATGGTTTAGGTACCATACAATGCCTTCGAATCGGTCGGAGTGATAACTGCCATTAAAATGCAGGAATGTTTTTCCCGGCTGCCAGTGTTGCAGAATAAAATGTGCCATAGTCGCATCTTTCACCGCTTGTGCCCTGGCAATATTCGACGCATTCATTTCTGAACCATGGCCTGCGCTGCCTCCTCCCATTCCCATCATCTGTTTATAGCCCGGCAAATTCAAATCTACCTGAACAGGCAAGGGTGCCATCCAGTTTCTGGCCTCTGCTGATAAGCTATCCAGGGCAGATAAACCAGATCTGGCTACCAGACTGGCATAGCGCCTGGGTATATTAGTTGCTGCAAACGGCAAGTGATTCGCCAGCGCAAAATCTATCAATGGTTTATAATCCGTGTCATAATTATCCCAGAGTTTGGCCTCACTTTCCAGATGCCTGGCAGCAATTTTTCCAGCTATATATTCATTTACAATCAACTGGTTATCGGCTTCAAACATTTCGGCGCCCAGCACAAGCTGATCCTTTTTAACGGCGTATAAATCTTTGGTGATTTGTAATTCCAGCCAGTGGGCAATCGGGTTGTTGTGCAGTTCACCAAACAGGATAATATCTGCCTGCTGAATATCTTTTAAAGCATGTGTATAGCTAACCGCTTTGCCTTTCTGGGTAAACACCTGATAAGCGGGTTTGTCAGCCGTAAAAGAAAGTAAAGTAAATAATATGAGGAATTTGAGATATTTCATAGGTTGAGTTATACGTAAATAGCTGTAAGTAAATGCCCAGTCATAGCATTGGCAGATATTGACTTCGATAATATACTTATCTATTCCGCAATGCTTTTATATACCTAGTACTGGCTGCATTTATCCAACATATATAATTTAAAAGCAGAAATATAATGAATATACATCTGGGAAGGCGAATTCATTCATTTTTACTTTGTCAAATACCTATTGTAATTGGAATAAAATTATATGACTTTGCCCAAAGAATCATCATTTACATGACTGGAAACTTATCTATTTGTTTAAAAAATTAAAGTTATTGTAACCCTCATAAGCCAAGGTCCGTTAAACACTTCATAAAGGTTACAGATGCAGTTGATAAGATTGTTGAAGGTAGCTTTGAATAACCTGTATGAGAATCATGTCTTATACAGGTTTTTTATTTTATACTCAATTCATCTTTTCATTTTTAGTATACACCTCCATCTATGAAATCCGCTTTACGTATTTTTGACAGAGTTGGCGCACCCCTTTTAACCGGCCTGGCTACTGCTTTTTTTGTGATGGAAACCATTCATGACTTACGCAAACGTAAGCAGGACAGATGGCAACGGCTGAAAACGAATAGCAGTATAGCTACTGTTGGGCTGGCTGGTTTAAGGGGGGCTTTGCTTCCAGCCATGCTTTCAGGCAGCGCCTGGACGGTACAGAAACGGTTTGGATTGTTACAGCGTTTGCCTTTACCCAGGTGGCTGCAAGGTGTATTAGCTTTTGTGTTGCTGGATTACTCCAATTATTTGTGGCACCGGCTCAATCACCAGTGTCCATTCTTGTGGCGATTCCATAATGTACACCATACTGATTTGGATTTAGATATTTCTACCGCCTGGCGTTTCCATGCAGGAGAAGTCTTATTATCTATATTTTTCCGCGGTGGGATGATTGTGCTGATTGGGGCTTCACCCAGGCAGGTGATTACCTACGAAATTTTATATGAAGGCGCTACAGCTTTTCACCATAGCAACTGGAAACTGCCTTTTGCCATTGAAAAAGTATTGAACAAACTGATGGTTACCCCCAGAATGCATGGTATACACCACTCTATAGTGCTGCGGGAAACCAACAGTAATTATTCTGTCATATTCTCTGCCTGGGACCGGTTGCACGGTACGGTTCGCCTGAATGTACCGCAACAGGAAATTGTGATTGGAGTTCCCGCCTATAGAAGCACGGCTGAAGAAAATGTCAGGTTTTTACTCATCTTGCCTTTCCGGCCACAGCGGGAATGGAAATTGCCGGATGGCTCCATACCAGAGCGTAATGCCTCAGGAAATCTAACACAATTGCTGTAGTAATAAAGATTTATGCTAACAACTAATAACGCTCAGTTAACAACGATAATAGGGTTAGTATGAACCTATATCATTCCAGTGAGGAATATTTATTACTACTGTGTCTGCACGTCCGAAAACAAACTGGCGGTTAGAAATTTTCCAGCCATTTTCATCCAGTTCTTCCGTTGCCCAGCTTCCACGGGTAAACTTAAATTCAATGTAGCGATCCAGCGCAGATAATGTAATGGCATACTGGCTTGGTCCTGTTTTTTTCAGGCGGTACTTTTCATCTTTAGTAAACCATCCATTAAATGTTCCGGCGATATAAATTCCAGCATTTGGAGGCGTTTCTCTGGGAGCATTCACGATAAAGGTAACTTCCGGACGAAATTCAGGTTCAATGTCTATCCAGGCTGGAATTTTCACATATACGGTATCTTCTTTGCCGTAGGTAAATTGCCTGTTGGGTATGGGCTCGCCTATTTCATTTACTTCCTCCCGGCTCCAATCCCCTCTGGTAAATTTGTATTCAATGGTGCCAGATTGCCTAGGTACCTGAATATAATATATTCCTTTTTCACCTTTAGCCAACCGGTATTTGGGATTACCTGGGTTCCAGTTATTAAAACTACCCGCTAAATACACTCCTTGGTCTTCGGGCGTATATGCGGGAACGTCCACCGCAAAAGTAACCAGGTCGCAGTTAATAGGTCCCAGGTCTTCCCAGCTCATAATATGCGTGTAAATCGTATCCTCCTCTCCTAACTGCGTAATCCGGTTCTCCAGTTCATGTCCGCATCCATCGGTTTCAACCGTTTTCCAGTCGCCCCGGGTAAATTTATACTGGATCTTTCCTGTTCCTCTGGGCAAAGTAATGGAGTAGGTACTATCCTTATTCCGGTTCAGCATATAGCTCTGGTCACCGGGGTCCCAAACGTTAAAATTCCCTGAAACAAATAGAGCAGCGCCTCGGGGGGTATTGGAAGGGATTCCCTCTACCACAATGGTTACTTTCTGGCAGGAGCTTACCAGAATGCCCATCAGCATCAAGAACAGGTATAAATATCTCCTGGCTAAAAGTAGGGAGCGCATCGTCTGATAAGTGTAGATACAATCTTTATAAACTCGCATACAAGCACATTTTACTTATCCATCCAGTCGAGAAAATCAGGCACTTTCACCCGGCTGATCAAAATTTCATCTTCTACGGGCGGCACTAGGCTTACTTTCAGCCGGCTGTTGAAATACTTATTGATATCGCCAATGGCGGTAATTTTGGTGATGTATTTCCGGTTGATGCGGAAAAAATGCCTGGGATCGAGCAGTTCTTCCAGCTGATCTAAAGTATAGTTAATAATGTATTTCTTTTTATCAGCCGTTACCAGATACACCGTATTGTCATCGGCAAAAAAGTACGCCACCTGCTCTACCCCAATTTGTTTGATCCGGTCGCCAATTGTAGTTACAAACCTGGATTTGTAGTCCCGTTTGTTGAGCTGAAGCAATTGCTCGATCTGTGCCGGGTTGAAATAGTTTTGTGCCTGGGCAGGTGGAGTATATTGCCTGCGGATGGCTGCATATTTCCTGAGGGCAGATTTTAGCGCCTCTTCTTCTACTGGTTTGAGCAGATAATCAATGCTATTGACTTTAAAGGCACGAATGGCATATTCATCGTAGGCGGTGGTAAAAATAACCGGTGCTTTTACTTCTGTATGTTTAAAAATATCAAAACTCAACCCGTCGGAAAGCTGAATATCCATAAAGATCAGATCAGGCTCATTAGGTTCTTCCAGCCAGATAATGCTGTCTTCCACAGAGTCTATACATTCCCACACCTGAATAGATGGATCGCATAAGGCCAGAAGACGTTTGAGTTCTTCCTGTGCATAGGGTTCATCTTCGATAATCAATACTTTCATCTCATTTGATTGTTGGTTATTAGTTGTTCGTTGTTGGTAAAATTTATTATTGAAGTGATCTGATAGGTTTCTGGTTTACACAGATATACGAACAACTAACAACCACTAAACTTTCTCCAGCAACGGAATACGCACTTTAAAATAATCCGGATTTTCTTCAATAATCACCTTCCGGTCGGTAATAAATCCATAGCGGCTGCTGATGTTTTTTAAACCTATATTAGAAGAATATTCCCGTACTGTTTTCTTCTGCAAATTATTGCTTACCGTAATATGATCAAACATGTCGGCATATACCTGAATGGTAAGCGGTTTCTTCTGCGACACTACATTGTGTTTAATGGCATTTTCTATCAGCATTTGCAAGGTCATGGGCGCAATGAATTTCTGTTGCATAGTTTCGGGAATATCAATCTCCACCTTCAGGTTTTCGCTAAAACGCAGGTTTACCAGGTACACATACGATTGCAGAAAAGTAAGTTCTTCTTTCAGACTTATAACTTCCTTATCACGGTTTTCGAGCACATAGCGGTACACTCTGGCCAGCTGACGCACAAATTTAGCCGCTGTATCCTGGTCGGCATAGATCAGGGACGAAAGTGTATTGAGGCTATTGAACAGAAAATGGGGATTTACCTGGTTTTTGAGCATTTCAAAATGAAATTCAATGTTCTCTTTCTTAAACCGTTCCAGTTCAGCCAGTGAGTTTCTCCATTTGGTCATTAAAAAAACACCCAGGTCGATCAAAACCGAAACCAGTCCGGAAAAAATAAGCACTGCATTTACAATTACTTCGTCGGAAAACCGGATAAATTCTTCATCTAGCAGCAGGAGCCGGTAGAGGTAGGTTCGTAAGCCTACATTTACAAACAATATAATACCACTTATAACCAGAAACTGCACCACAAATCTCCGTTGTGGTTGCTGCAGCCAGGGAGTTTCTGCATCTAATTTCCGGTTGGCAAACCGGATACTTTCTATCATACAAGCACCCAGAAGAATTGCTCCCGGGTACTTTAGCCATTCAATGGTATAATTTCGGTAGAGTAACTTAAATATCAGGTCGAGCAGCAAATTGATAAAAAATCCCAGAAAGACAATACTGCCTGCCCGCCACCAAATCGTCTGCTGGTATAACTTAGCCATAAACCATGAAATTATGGATAAGAAACGAAGAAGTAAAAGGTTCCTGCTATTTCCGGGCAAGAACCTTTCAAAGAAAACTAGTTTCAATCAAGCGTTACTTCTTTTCTATACACTTTGTTCTGGCTGGCCACTTCAAAGGTATACGTACCTTTAGGCATACCATTCAGTTGGTAATTACGGGTAAGCAATTCTTTTTTGCCCATTTTCTTTTCGTGTATTACCTGCCCTTTATTATTGAACACCCTAACCAGAATGCTTTCATGAGGGGCTTTTTCGATATTAACTGCTACACTTCCATCCAGACGGGGAAACACAACTGCCTGGAACGAACGGTAATAGGCTGGCCTGGGAACAATTACTTCGGACTCAGCAATGGTGTTATGATCTGGTTTGTTCAGGGCTACTTCCTGAGCAAATGCTGAAGCGCCAAATAGAGTGAATATAGAAGCAAAGGCGAGGGTTTTTACGGAGTTGAGTATCGTTTTCATGCTATGGATGTGTTTGATGTCTGTGTGATTAATTATATACCCAAAGATATAGCGCCTATTCCCCTGGCGGAATAGACAAGCGGTGAGCTTCATTTTGGTTAGGGTGAACTACAGAAGCAAGAATGTGAAGTGAAGTGATATTTAGACCAGGTTTATGGAAATGATTGGATCAAGGCATCTATTAAAAAAACTCAGCCATATTCGATGTATTCCTTTTCCTATTTGTATAAAGTTACTACTGCCCTATTCATTATTACTTTCATCGCATGGATCCAAGCCTGCCAGTCGGATCATGATAGAATAAAGGGACATTGGCATGAAGTAAATCCAGAGGATAAAGAAAAAATATACCATACCTGGGATATAACAGATAGCACTATAGTAATGAATGAAGCGGACTCACCTTTTGCTGATACCACTTCATATTCTATGAATAATGGAAAACTATTTTGGGGTGAAGTTGAGGATGACATAAAATTTGCATATACCTCTATACACGATACATTAATTCTGCAAAGAGACTCAGTAGATTATAAAACATATCTGGTAAAAAGATACAACTGCACACCCAAAGAGCATTTCTTTCATTCATCCTATCTGGACATACAATTAAATATAGATCTACCTTCTTCTTCCCAAACTGGAGATATAGATAGAGATAGATATAATTTAGCCAATATTTTTATTGGCAAACGAAAGTCATTTCCAGATAATAAGTCTGGTGACAGTATATGTATTCAGGTAAATGATGTTTTTATAGATTATGGTATCATTCCAGATTTCTTAGAAGAAAATAATCATATACACAGTCCAAGACTCACACCTGCTCTATATATTGATAAAAATACCCCTATGTATATAGTAGATCGTGTCAAGTATGAAATCGCACGCTCAGGTTCAAAATTTAGTGTAGTGCATTTCATGAGTATAAAAGATTCGTTTCAGCTTAACTTTTACCAAGGCATTGGCATGCTATTGCCTCCTTCTTGCCAGCATAAAGCGAAATACTATCGACAGCCTTTGCCTGATCCAGATATAAGCTTCGGATATCTATCGGATGGTATTTCAAAATCTACCTATTGCAGCAATGAAGCAATACTTAATAATCTGATTCCTAATTATCTACCGCATAAAATATTTGCTATTCAGATCGATTCATTAAATAATTTCTATTTTCAAAAATTTGACGCTAGCCAAGAATATAAACAAACGTTTCTGAAAGATAACTTTGAATGGAAAAATGTAGCTGGCCAAAAGTTGACAACATTGGTAGAAAATTTTATTCTGGATAATCGCAAAAACTATTTAGTAAGCCTCCAATATGATGGACAAACTGACTATGATACTTATATACAAATGCAAAGCATCTTAAGTAATGCACTATATGAATTGAGGGATGAGTATGCATTACTACATTTCCATAAACCATATAATACTTTAACTGAAAATGAAGCAAAACAGGTATATACCTTTTACCCCAAACGTATGATAGAAATAAGCGAAGATGAATTACTGTATTTGAAGGAGGATTTATAACAAAAAAGCCCACACAATGAAGTGCAGGCTAATTGATATCTTGAGTTGGCTTGAATTACAGATTTGACTTTTCGGGTTTGTTTTCCAGGTTGAACAGGTCGTTCAATACATCTATTAACGTTTCGGCCTCTCCCCGTTTACAGGCAGCTTTGAGTTGTAATACCGGCAGTTTTATAATCTTCTGCATCATGCCTTTGGTAATGCGGTCAATTTTATCTGCTTCCTCAGCCGACATTTGCTTCATATACCGGCCAATTTCCTCCTGACGGATCTGCTCCAGGGCATTCTTGAATTTATTTATTGTAGGCGAAACAGCGGTTTCATTGGTCCACTCGTGGAATTCAGAAACGGCACCGGCAATAATCTGTTTTACCTTTGGAATAGCATTAATTCTCCGCTGCAGGGCTTCGGAGGCTTTATTCTGAATGTCATCAATATTATACACTACCGCACCCGGTAACTCTTCTACACTATTTTCTACACTACGGGGAACAGAAAGGTCTATGAAGTATTTGAAGGAAAGACTATTCAGCTTTTCTACTAAGCTTCGGGTGATAAAGGGTTCAGCTTTGGCAATTGAGCTGATGATCACGTCTGCTTCGGCAATAGATTGCCATACATTTTCAAACGAAGTTAATTTTACTTGGTATTCAGCGGCAATTTGCTGTGCTTTGGTAAGGGTCCGGTTGGCAATGGTAATGTCCAGATTTTTACTGGCCAGGTTCTTACACACATCTGCCCCGATCTCGCCTAAACCTAACACCAGTATTTTTGGATTACTAATTTCGGCCGTAAGGTCTTCTACCAGTTCAGCAGCAGCATACGATACAGAAGCAGCACCATCCCGGAAACTGGTTTCCTGTACTACTTTTTTGTTGGTAAAGAAAATGGTATGAAGCAGGCGGTGTAAAAACGGGCCTGCCATCTGCGTATCTGCCGACCATTGATAGGCTTGTTTCACCTGGTTGGAAATCTGAGTGTCGCCGATCACCAGAGAATGAATACCGATGGCTACTTCAAATAAATAATTAACCGCTTCGTTGTGCTGATTGATCACTTTAAAATACGGATGAATATTCTCATTGGTGCTTACCCCTTTTACCACACAAAGCAATTTAATAATATCAGTGCTCTGATCAGTAGTGGAAGTATAATACACTTCAGTTCTGTTGCAGGTCGAAACAGCGATTGCTTCAGATATATCTAGAACTTCTTTTAATTTAACTAATAGTTGCTTGCAGCTGCTTTCCTCCAATGCTACCATCTCCCGAATGTGCAGGGGAGCAGTTTTGTAGGAAAGGCTGATTGCTTTGAAATGCTGATGCATACGGTAATTGTATTATGGTGCAAAATTACTACTTATTTGCTTAATAGTAAAGCTTAAAATTAGTAAACCGTCAATTTGTATTAATTTTAAATAATTGCATTTTTAATGTATGAATATATACGCCGACAGGTCTAAGTATAAAATTATCATTGTTCTGGTAGCGCTGTTAATTGGAAGTAGCTCAGTATATTACACCAATTATCTGGTTACCAGGCTTGCCCAGCGGGAACGTGAACAGATACAATTATATGCCAATGCCTACCGGTTTATTGTGGGGCCAGAAAACAATGAGTCGATCGATTTTGTATTCCAGGAAGTAATAAGGGCCATCGACATTTTTCCGGTAATTCTCACTTCCGGGAATGATACCATTATCAACTACCGTAATGTAAAAATGCCTGCGAGCGTAGAAGAACTGCCCATTACAGATGAGCGGAAGCAAAGCTTTCTGAAGGATGAGCTGGAAATTATGAAAGAGGAACATTCGCCTATTAAAATAGATATGGGTCCCGGACAATCACAATATATTTACTACCGGAACTCCTATTTACTCTCCCAGCTCCAGTATTATCCCTATGTTCAACTAACTGTTATTGCGGTTTTTGCTTTTCTGGCGTATCTGGCATTTAGTTATTCCCGCACCGCTGAGCAAAACCAGGTATGGGTAGGATTGGCAAAAGAAACGGCACATCAGCTGGGTACGCCCCTATCGTCGCTGATGGCATGGATAGAATATTTTAAAACTGACCCTAAATTTGCCGATGACGAAGTGATTCCGGAACTGGAAAAAGATGTGGAAAGGCTTGAAATGATTACGGCCAGGTTCTCCAATATCGGGTCTATGCCTACACTAAAGCCCGAAAACTTATATGATATACTAGAACATATTACTGCCTATCTGCAGCGCAGGATTTCAAGCAAGATCAAGATTCACATAAAAGGCGATAAAAACCTGCCTTTTGTCAATATAAACAAACATCTGTTTGAATGGGTAATCGAAAATATCTGTAAAAATGCGGTAGATGCCATGAGCGGATCTGGTGAAATTACTATCAATCTGAAGCTGCTTAACACTAATAAAATATTGATTGACATCACCGACAATGGAAAAGGAATATCCAAATCCAATATCACCCGCGTATTCGAGCCAGGATTCAGTACCAAAAAACGGGGCTGGGGACTTGGTTTAACTTTAGCCAAACGTATCATAGAAAATTATCATTCCGGCAAGATTTTCATTAAACAATCTGAAATCAACAAAGGAACCACTTTCCGGATTGTACTGAATGCAGAATAATAAGGCGTGAATGAGTAGAATGTTTACGAGTTGAAAATATTGCCTGATGGTTGAATTGTTATTTGATTGAATGTCTGGGCTACTAAATAGTATATTCATTCCTACTGTTTGCACTCTATATAGCGGCTTCATTTGCAGAAAACTACTGTGTTATAGCTTTGTATTCACTAAATATTCCCTTACTTTTGCGTCTTGAAAATTAAGCCTATCTCAAAAATCATACACAATGATAAATAACGATTCAACGAAATTAAACGGCAACCCAGCTAAATCACAGGATGGCACAGTGAGGCGGAATATCGGGAGAGTTACCCAGATTATTGGTCCGGTAGTAGACGTGAGTTTTGAAGGTGAAAATGCCAGGCTGCCAAGAATTTTAGATGCGTTGCAGGTGACAAGAGCGAACGGGCAAAATGTTATACTCGAATGCCAGCAGCACCTGGGAGAAGACAGAGTAAGAACGATTGCCATGGATAGTACAGAAGGATTGTCGCGGGGAATGGAAGTGATGGATCTGGGAACATCTATTACTATGCCTACTGGCGAAGGAATTAAAGGAAGACTTTTTAATGTAGTGGGCGAAGCGATAGATGGCATTGTTCAGCCTTCTTCCGAACATGGCCTGCCCATTCACCGTTCTGCCCCCGTTTCGAAGATCTTTCTACTTCTACGGAAGTATTATATACCGGAATTAAAGTTATTGATTTGATTGAGCCTTATGCCAAAGGCGGTAAGATTGGTTTGTTTGGAGGTGCTGGGGTAGGAAAAACCGTGTTGATCCAGGAATTGATCAACAACATCGCCAAAGCATATTCCGGACTTTCTGTATTTGCTGGTGTAGGCGAACGTACCCGTGAAGGGAACGATTTGCTCCGGGAGATGATTGAATCCGGCATTGTAACCTATGGCGATGAATTTATGCACTCAATGGAAAAAGGCGGCTGGGATTTATCGAAAGTAGATGTCGAAAAACTGAAAGATTCCAAAGCCACCTTCGTGTTTGGACAGATGAACGAACCGCCAGGAGCACGTGCCCGGGTAGCCTTATCCGGATTAACGCTGGCTGAACACTTCCGTGATGGAGATGGAACTGGTAAAGGCCGTGATATTCTTTTCTTTATTGACAATATCTTCCGCTTTACACAGGCTGGCTCTGAAGTATCAGCCCTTTTGGGCCGTATGCCTTCTGCGGTAGGATACCAGCCTACTCTGGCAAGTGAGATGGGGGCCATGCAGGAAAGAATTACTTCTACCAAGAATGGCTCAATTACCTCTGTACAAGCCGTATACGTACCTGCCGATGATTTAACTGACCCTGCTCCTGCTACCACCTTTGCTCACCTGGATGCTACCACCGTATTGTCCCGTAAGATCTCTGAGTTAGGTATTTATCCGGCGGTAGATCCCCTGGATTCTACATCCAGAATTTTGACCGCTGAAATCGTAGGTGAGAAACATTACCGTACGGCCCAGCGGGTGAAGGAGATTTTACAGCGCTACAAAGAATTACAGGATATTATTGCGATTCTGGGCATGGATGAACTTTCTGAAGAAGATAAACTGGTGGTTACCAGAGCCAGAAGGGTACAGCGTTTCTTGTCGCAGCCTTTCCATGTGGCCGAGCAATTTACCGGTTTAAAAGGGGTACTGGTTACAATTGAAGATACTATCAAAGGCTTTAACATGATCATGGATGGCGAATTAGACCATTTGCCGGAAGCGGCCTTTAACCTGGTAGGTACCATCGAAGATGCCATTGCCAAAGGAGAAAGACTGATCGCAGAAGCCAAATAAAGTAGTTGTTAGTTGTTCGTTGTTAGTTATTCGTAATTGAGTACTATTTATCGAACAACCAGCAACGAACAACCAACAATTAAAAAAAATATGCATTTAGAAATTATCACCCCTGACCAGAAAGTATTTGCAGGTGAAGTTGTTTCCGCCACTTTTCCTGGGGCTAAAGGTTCATTTCAGGTATTAAATAATCATGCGCCGCTGATCAGTTTATTAGAAAAAGGCAAAATCACCATCCGTACTACACAAGGCGAACAATCAATTGTAGTAGACGGCGGCATGGTAGAAGTATTGAATAATAAGATTATCGTGCTTGCCGAATCTGTACTGGCATAAGTAGCTTTTTACAATATTATCAACACAAAAAACCACGTTCGTATATGAATGCGGTTTTTTGTTTGTGTTATTTTATGTTAAAGAGTAAGAGTTTATCAATAGGCTTTCGATTTTTAATAGCTATAGTTAATACAACAGTAATTCATTTATTTAGATACTGATTCATATCATTCTTTAACCGGAAAACGCCAGTCATTACGGCAATACCCATAAAAATGATGGGCAGCATCGAAACACCAGTCATCCAGTTGACAAACATCATCAAAAACGGACCAACCATAAAACCAACTGCTACAAAACCGCCCATTAGCCATACAAAATAGGCAAAGATTTTAATCGGAATATACCAAATAGAGTTTCTGAATTTTTCATTATTCCGCTTGAATTCCTCATACTGCATCCGGGCAAATCTGGCGGCTCTCTCCTGGCGTGTTTCACCCCTGAACGGATCATACCCCCGGTACATATCATATACTCTGGATGGAATCGTTTCCGGTTTAGAGGGAAGTAGTTTCTCGTAGGCCTGATTAACAAGAACAAACTGCTTTTGTGCGTCCAATGAACGGTTAACATCCGGATGAAAAAGCTTTGCTTGTGTGCGGTAAGCCCGCTTAATGTCCTGATGGCTTGCACCTGGAGGGATCTGTAAGATCCGGTAAGATTCTTCTGTTGACATAGCAATAAATGACAAATGGTCTAACATTGAAAAAAGCCATTGGCATAACATAATAAGGTTTATAAAAACCTTACGTTAAACCAAAGCAATCAAGCAACAATTCAGTCATTTTGCACCTGTCTCAACACTTTAAATTAATACTACACCGGAATCCAAAGTTAACAAATACCTGAAATTTATTTTTCAATCAGGCTGCACAACAATGGTATTATTGCATTAACTGAATGAGGTAGTAGTTATTAACGAATTTAAGATAATAATACTACTTTTTTTCTGATTTTTCTATGGATTGATACTGCATCGGTGAAAATAAAGTTTTAGCGGTTGAATAATTTTTTTATGCCGCTAAACATTCTTTTCTCAAAATTCCAGAAAAAGGTGAACTGACCCAGCAAAAATCCATACATCAATAACAATACCTGATAGGCAGGGAGTACAGTTAATGTCCAGACAATAGCCCGGATATAGAAAGGAGTGTCAGCATCTATACCTAACAAAGCAAAAATAGGTCTTTTAATGTACATAGCAGAGAAGCCAGTGAGGGCAAATACAATTAGAATAACAATTACCTGCCAGATGGTAGAAACGCCCCATCTTCTCTGCAAACGGTGTAGGAAATTCTCTGTAGCCATATTTTACTCTGATTTAACCAGCGCTGGTGCTCTCTTCACAAATCTGCAAAAATATTTTAATACTTATCACCCATAATCAGACTTTGTTAAATGGAAACCAGTAACTGTGTTCAGGCAGTTCTGCAATACATTGAATTGGTTCTTTTTTAACCGGATGAATAAAATCCAGTTGCCTGGCATGCAAGCATATACTATTATCCGGATTAGGTTTGGGAAACCCATATTTGATATCTCCTTTAATTGCACATCCTATCTGCGCCAGCTGCACCCGAATCTGGTGTGGACGGCCGGTAACAGGCAACACCTCCAGCAAATACATTCCCTCTGAAATGCATACTAAGCGGTAACTCAATTCTGCACGTAAACTTCCGTTGACTTCCTTTTTATAAGCGGTTGTGAAATTTTTAGCTTCATCTTTCACCAGCCAGTGCACCAGAGTGCCTTGTTCTTCTGCAGGTTTTTTATGTGTAATTGCCCAGTATGTTTTTTGAATGGCTTTCGTGCGGAACATTTCATTCATACGTTCCAGGGCTTTAGAAGTACGGGCAAACACTACTAATCCGCTTACAGGCCTGTCGAGGCGGTGCACTGTTCCCAGAAAAACTTCTCCTGGTTTCTGGTACTTTTCCCGGATATACTCTTTTAATATATCCAGCAGCGGCTTGTCTCCTGTTTTATCTCCCTGTACCAATACACCACTCTTCTTATTAACAATTAGTAAATGATTATCTTCGTAAACGATAGTATAAGGAGCAGGCAAAGTAATTGAGCGAATGAGTGATTGAGTAATTAAAGAAACGTAATTCGTAATTATTTAATATCCTTCCTTCTCATTGGGAAATTCTTTACTTTTTACATCCGCTATGTATCGGTTTACAGCATCCGTAATGACAGAATGCACATCAGCATACCGCCGCAGGAACTTGGGGTTAAAATCTTTTGTAATCCCAACCAGATCATGTAAAACAAGCACTTGTCCATCTACATACGGGCCGGCACCAATACCAATGATAGGAATACGTACCTCTTCAGCTACCTGTTTGGCCAGGGAAGCCGGTATTTTTTCCAGGACGATAGCAAAACAACCGCATTCCTCCAGAACTTTTGCATCGCTTAATAATTTGGCGGCTTCTGCTTCTTCCCTTGCCCGAACGGCGTAGGTACCAAATTTATAAATAGATTGTGGGGTTAATCCCAGATGTCCCATTACTGGCACGCCTGCACTCAGGATACGCATGGCAGATTCTTTGATTTCTACACCCCCTTCTATTTTTATGGCATGGGCTCCCGATTCTTTCATAATCCGGATCGTAGAACGAAGCGCTTCGGAAGAATTCCCCTGGTAGGAACCAAAAGGCAAATCTACTACCACCAATGCCCGGCTTACACCTCTTACTACGGCTGCTGCATGATAAATCATCTGATCGAGGGTAATAGGTAAGGTGGTTTCATGCCCGGCCATCACGTTTGAAGCTGAATCTCCTACCAGAATAATATCCATCCCTGCGCCATCTACAATCCGCGCCATTGAATAATCATAAGCGGTGAGCATACTGATCTTCTCGCCTCTTACTTTCATTTCCTGTAAAATATGCGTAGTAATTCTTTTGACTTCTGTGCGGTGTACAGACATGGGATTAAAATATAATTACCAATTACAAATGACTAATTACGAATGACTATTGATATAATTTAGGTAAAATACCTGAAATCATGTCCCCCTTTGAGCTGTACCAGAAATTCATAAATCAGCCGGATTACATTTTCTACATCATCCTGATGCACGGTTTCTACCGTAGTATGCATATATTTGAGCGGGAGCGAAACCAGAGCGGAAGCTACCCCGGCGTTTGAATAGGCAAAAGCATCTGTATCTGTACCGGTTGACCTGGAAGCAGAAGCACGTTGGAAAGGAATTTCTTTTTGTTCGGCTACATCTATCAGCATATTCAGCACATTATTCTGCACAGCCGGGCCATACGTTAAAACCGGGCCTTTTCCACATGCCTGATCGCCCTGTTCAACTTTTTTATACATGGGTGAGTGCGTATCATGGCATACATCGGTAATAATAGCCACATCAGGGTTAATGCGGCGGGCAATCATTTCAGCGCCTCTCAATCCAATTTCCTCCTGCACCGCATTTACGATGTATAAACTATAATCCAGCTGGTTATTATTTTCTTTTAGTAATCTGGCTACCTGTGCGATCATATAACCTCCAATGCGGTTATCTAAGGCCCGGCCCACATAAAACCGGTCATTGAGGGTCGTAAAATCATTATCAAAGGTAACTACAGAACCTACATGAACGCCCTTGTTAAGAACTTCTTCTTTGTTTTTGCAGCCACAATCAATAAAAATATTTTTAAGTGTAGGGACTTCATCTTTTTCTACATTGCGAACATGAATGGCCGGCCATCCGAAAATTCCTTTCACAATTCCTTTCCTGGTATGGATATTCACCCGCATGGAAGGAGCAATCAGGGCATCGGAGCCTCCATTGCGCCGCACATAAATATATCCGTCGTCGGTAATATAATTCACAAACCAGGAGATCTCGTCGGCATGTGCCTCTATTACAACTTTATAAGGGGCACCAGGATTAATAATTCCTGCTACAGATCCATACGTGTCTACAATATATTCATCGATATAAGGTTTAACATATTCCAGCCATATTTTTTGCCCGGCTGTTTCAAACCCTGTGGGTGAGGCATTATTCAAATAGTTCGCTAAAAACGCTTGCTTGTCCATCCAATCAAAATTTTATGAAGGCAAAAGTTGGATTTGCCTTATTATTTTAAATTCGCAACAAACAAAATTATATAATTATGTGTAAAAACATATTATTATTCGTTGATAAACGCAAGACTATTCGCAGCCACTATTTTCAATCATTTTAACAGATTCCTGCAAACACAAGTTTTTATTTGTTCAAGTACAAACCTTACATAATAAATTCTCTGACACATAACTCTTACAAGCTGCTTAAGGTACATTCTATTAACTTGAGTACAATTAGATTTAGCTAATAGCATTGATTATGTATCCCCGTCTTACCATTTTAAGTCTTTTTGTATTTTTCTGTCATTTTTCAGCATCAGCACAAGTACATGGGGTTAGTTTAAGTAAACAAACTTTTGTATTGCCGGGCAGAAAATTTTACATCTCAGATATTATTGATGCACGGATCGATAAAAATAACATCGGATGGGTACGAAAAGGCCTTACAAACACCAAAATGGAAGCAGATCTAAAGAAAAGGTTTAAACCTGAGTTAATGGATTTTTTTAACAGAAACTTACCTCCGTACACCAATCTGCAACCGGTAATAGTAAAGGTGCTCAAATTCCAGATCACAGAACATAACGGGGCGGCGACCGAATCTGCCAAAGCAGAAATTGTAATTGATTTTATATATAAGCAGGAGGATAACTATTATAATTTGTTCCGGGGTATTGGAGTTACAAAAAGTGGGAATCTGGATGTAACCCTGATGCATGCCGACAATATCAGATCAGCTTTAGTACAGTGCTTGACACAATTTGTGAATGAAGATATAGAACACTACCTGGAAAGAGCAAGTGTTTCTAATTGGGAGGAAATATCCAAAGACTTTATAGCCACTTTAGAAACGCATCAGTACCCTATCCTCACAGATTCTGTTTTGAAAAAAGGAATTTACCAGCGCTTTTCAGATTTCAGAAATAACAGCCCGGTAACTGCACCTAACCTGGTAATGGAACAAGTGAGCCGGGAAGCCAAACATTTACAGCATATTTATGAAGTAAAACCTTATCTGCTGGATGAGAAAGGAAACAGAAAATCGCTTAAAAATGTATGGGGCTTTTCGGATGGAGAGAATCTATACATTTATCATGATAAAGATTATTTCTTGATGGACAGAAGTGGGGGCACGTATGCTTTTTATGCATTCGGGCCTACACAAACTAATTATACAGCTATAACAGCCGGAGCGGTAATGGGTGGACTTGTAGGGGCAGTAGCTATTGGAGCCGCTACCCAGAAATCTACACAGGCTGAGTATATCCTGGATATGATTACTGGCCATGTCACCATGAAAGATAAGGCATCGATAGAAGATACTCCGGCAATTACACCGGAATACCCGGCATCAATCAATATTTACTGGTGGTCGGGAACATCAAAAGATCAGGCATTAGAGGTATATGTAAATGATAGTTTGGTACGTACTATTGTGCCTAAATATCAGCTAGTGTTTGATTGGGAAACGCAGGCATCCGAGATTAAAATATGTGTTAAAAATCAGCAAGAAGCTTGTTTTACATTTGTTCCCAGCTTTAAGAAAACAAACTATATTGCTTGCAGCATCAATACTAAAGGAGGAATAAATCAACCGGAAATCAAATCTGTGGAAGCGCAGGAAGGAGAATTTTATATAAAGAAAATCAAATCTCTGGAAGAGAAAGAGAAGAAATAAAAAATGCAGACCCAGTATTAATCTGGAGCCTGCATCTAAATTAATATACTTAACCCGCTATTCACACACCTATTTTGCAACTGGCAGAAGTCAATTAACAACTGGAAATCTATAGTTGCAAGTGGAATAAGCTACTCTACAGCTTTGAATACTTGTTAGTTTGATTAAAAAATAAGATATATACTCAATCAGAGTTTATCAAGTAACTGGAGAAATTCCTCTTTTTTCCGGCGGGAAATATCCACATGGTGATTGTCGGTCATAATGACGTAGCCACCCTCTCCCCTGATATATTTATGCACATGCCGCAAATTAATAAGGTAGGTATGGTGCACCCGGCAAAAGCCGGAATCAGCGAGTAAACTCTCAAAATCCTTGAGATTGCGGGAAACCAGTTGCTTGCGTTTTTGGGTAAGAATAAGTTGTGTATAACTTCCCTCTGCCTCACAGAAAATGATATCAGCCGTATTAAAAAACTCTATACCTTCCTGGGTAGGTACGGCCAGCCGTTCAATCTTACCGGCTTTGTGCTGTATATTATGCAACACAGACTGATACTGATGCTGGGCATTTTTATGGTGTAAGCGCTCTTTTACTTTCTCCAGGGCAACCCGTAAATCATCTATATCCACTGGCTTGAGCAGATAATCCAGGGCACTAAAACGAATGGCTTTAATGGCATACTGGTCGTGGGCAGTTACAAATATAACCTCAAAATTGAAAGGAGAAACATGTTTAAGCAAATCGAAACCAGACATATGCGGCATTTGTACATCCAGAAAAACCAGGTCTGGTGTAGTTGTGCGGATAGCTTCCAGTCCTTGTTCCGGTGTTTCATAGATACCTTTAATAGATACCTCCGGAAAATATTTTTCAATAGCGATCCGCAGGGCATTGCGGCCATCAGCTTCATCGTCGATTATGAGGGTGTGTATCATAGTTATTTACGATACTGGAACATTGATCTCTACATTAGTGCCTAATGCATAATTAAGTGCATCTTTCAGGTCGGTAAGCCACACTAGTTATTTTACCTGTTCCTTACTCAGCAAACGCAAGTGTTCTGCAGTAATTTTAAATCTTCAGCGATTTCTTTATTAATTAACGCCGATTATTTTTGAAGTCCTATGGCTTTCCCCGGCCAACATCAGGGTAAATAAACTATCCTACTGTTTGGCATATCGCATTATGAGAGATTTCCTGTAACAGTAAGAGCATTCAAGTGTAAAGAAGTTTACTTTTATTCTCATACATATTGAAAATGAAGGACTTATTTTAATCCTAAAATAAATAGGTAACCTGACAGAGAAGCCGTTTTACAGAAAATGATAGTGTAGGTATTGATTACACTATGCTGCCTGGCTTCCCTGAAAAAGATGACTGCATTTTTTTAGCGTCATACCACTCCATTCAAGTAAAAACAAAAGATTTAATTTGTATACCAATATCTCAAAAGTGTGATGCATTTACAATACCTGCTTCTGGGTATTTCAGTAAATTATGCCCATACATAACTGCAATTATGTATGTCTTACAACTTATTCTTATACATGAATCTATTCATGGGTTGCGGGAAATGAATTTTGCCAGCCCAGGTGATTATTTTATACATAAAATCAGTCTGATTTTGTCCCTTTTCCTATATCACCTAGCAATAAATTCAGTTGAGTAGCTTATGTAATTTCCACACTAATAATTACATAAATTTTGATAATCATACAAAATGCAATATTAACTTACTACCCATGTATAGGTGATTGCTTATTATGGTTAAAGAAGTTTTGTATATTGATAGACATAATTTTTCTACCCTTGTGATCAAAGTTGAGGCTGTATATTCAGGAGGACAAATAAATTCGGCTCCAAGACTTTTGTATAAAACGGTGTCTTTTTTAGGCATCCGGATTTATACTTATATCAATGCAGACTACAAGTTTAAACTGGAAAAAGAAAAAATAGAAAGGCAAATTCGGTTTGATCAAATGGATGAACTGGAGCATGCATAATCTTTCCGGTTAAAAATACTTCTCATCAACCAACATAGTGTTCTTACATTACTATATTTGAAAGCCTGCGATGGAGAACAAGTATTCTGCTTTATTCTGGCATACTTTTAAATAAAATAAACAGATATCACAATTTTCTGTCAAACTACATAAAATACCAGCAAAACTAGTATCTTTCTGGGCAGTAAACTTTATCATTTTTATCTAAAAACGCACCACACATTTCATGCTGGAAGCAACAAACATCACCAAATCGTACGGCAGTTTACAGGTTCTCAAAGGAATTGATGTTCAGATAAATAAAAAAGAAATTGTCTCTATTGTAGGTGCTTCCGGTGCCGGAAAAAGTACATTACTTCATATTATTGGCACACTGGATAAACCCGATACTGGCCATGTGCATATCAATGGGCAGAATATTGTAAACCTGCAAGGCGATAACCTGGCTAACTTCCGCAACCGGCATATCGGTTTTATCTTCCAGTTTCATAACCTGCTGCCAGAGTTTACAGCATTAGAAAATGTATGTATTCCGGGATATTTAGGTAAAAATGACCAAAAAAAAGTAGAAGCCAGAGCCAAAGAACTGCTTAGCTTACTTGGCCTCAAAGACCGCTTCGATCATCATCCGGCCAGAATGTCCGGAGGGGAGCAACAACGTACCGCCGTAGCCAGGGCATTGATCAATTCACCTGACATTATTTTTGCCGATGAGCCCAGTGGAAACCTCGACTCTCATACCGCTGAAGAGCTTCACCACCTGTTCTTCAAATTACGGGACGATCTGGAACAGACGTTCGTTATTGTTACACACAATGAGCAACTCGCAGAAATGGCCGACCGCAAAATTGAAATGAAAGATGGTAAGATTTTCAGCCACATATAAATCAATGTCTTCTTTTTCTCGGGCTGAAACTCCTAAAACTTATTGATTAAACCTTCCCGTTAATATTGAAAAATTGCAGTAGAAGCTCTGATATCTAACAAGAACAAGTTTTAAAACTGTATGCTTACTAATTTTCTAAAAACATATGAAAATTATAATATAGGCAGTGAATTAATACGTTAAATAATATCCAATCATATAATGCTTATACGCTTTTTCATTGTAACGTTTTAATATAAAACATCCGAGCTCCTCCATAAAGCACAAAACTTTCAGCAGCAACTCAGAAAAGGATATAGGAAATATTTAAAAGCAAGACTATAGGATTAGAAAATATATTGGTTAATTGAATACTGAATTATGGCTTAAAACTTTAGAGCATTCGTCGAGCAAACAGGCTACTTCATTACAGGATTATGATTCTGAAGTAACAGACGAAGCCCAGGCTTTTCTCAAAAACCGGAGCCAGTTGCCATGCATTACATTTTCAATATCAGTTGAAGAATAGCCCCTGCGCCTGAGCAAATCCGGAATTTTCTGCAAATCGGCAATGGTTTCCAGATCATACGGGCTTTGTTCCTTTCCAAAAGCCCCGTCCAGGTCAGATCCAATGCCAATGTGTAACGCATTTCCGGCCAGCTGGCAAATATGATCCAGGTGGTCTATCATTTTATCGAGGTTACACCCGGTACTTTCAGGGGTAGAAGTGCCCCTCACCCACCCTGGAACCATCATCCAGGTATCCAAAACTCCTCCAATTACCGCTCCCCTGCTGATGAGTTCCAGAATCTGCCGGTCGTCGAACTGCCGGTTGTGGTTTACCAGAGCCCGGCAATTATTATGGCTGGCCCAAACTGGTCCATGGAAATGATCCATCGCTTCCCAGAAACTATCATCACACAGATGGGTGGCATCCAGAATGATATTAAGCCTTTCCATTTCTTTCAGTAAGTCTCTTCCGGGCTGGCCAATTCCGCCAGTGGCATTGGTTCCCTGGGCATATCTACCTGGTCCATAATGCCCCGGACCTAGTGCCCGTAAGCCATACTCATAGGCACGTTCCAAATGTTTGAGTGTAACAATAGAATCCGCCCCTTCCAGGCTCAAAATATAGCCAATAGGTTTATTATTAAAAGGAAGTTCTTCGAGCCAGAGCGCAATGTGTTTTTCCAGAGAAGGCAAATCAGTGATTTGCACCAGTTCACCGGCTTCTTCCATACTTTTGTACCAGGCCAGTTGCCCTTGTGTTTGCGCCCAGGCTTGTTCCGGAGAATGCCAGCCAGGAAGAGGATTATCCGGAGCCACATATCTGGCGATCTGGGTAGCTACCACTAACCCAATATTCCCTTTGCGGAGTTCCGGAAAAGCAACAGTTCCTTTGCCCCGGTCTGGTTTATCGGTTTTTCCTTCCTCCCGTTTGCGTATTTCTGCCACTGATTTACGTAAATCCCGGTTCCATTCCATGGCATTCATACTCAGGTCCAGGTGGGCATCAATTGTGAACATAGTTTGTTTAATTTTGTATTAGAAATTCTGAGTTTTGGATGATTTTAAGATTGGAATATAAGCATCTTAATCATTTACAGCCTACTTATAAATTTTAATAAATATACATGTTGTAATTTCTTAACTTTTTAAACCAATTTGATATATCTGTTTGTGGTATTTCTTCAATTAATATCTTCTTACCAACCTCAAGTTCGATTCTTTTAATGGCTTCAGTACGATTTTCATAGTGCCACTGATCTTTAAGGATTTTCTCTTCTTTAATATAATAATTGACATACCCGGTATCTTGAGAAAATTTCACTACATAAATAAAATCAGGAATTGAGTTTATTTCATTTGTCGTGATTTCCTGGGTCCTGGAAAACCCTGTATATTTTCTACCCTCAATGAGATAATGTGACTTGTTTACTTCATTTATTTTTACCCGGCTAATCCTGGTAGGGATTACGTTCATAAATTCAGGCAGTATTTCAAAAAACTGATCCAAAGCTTTCTCTTCATCGCCAAGGTTTTCATTTAGCAGAATTGTATTCCATCCAGCCGATGTTTGTCCCCAACCAAATTTTTTAGCCACCCATTTATGCAACAGTACAAAAGGAGGTGTTTCTTCTTCTGTCTGAATATTATATTCCCAAAGCCCAAAGGTATAACCGTCTATAAAAGTCCTTAACGAAGAGATTCTCTTCTCCCCCAGATACATAGAAGGCCTTTCCTTAATTTTTTCCAATAAATTATATATAATTTTCATTCCAGCTCTATTGCTGTTCAAGCAGTATTCATAAAACTTAATTAAGAAATTATTTATCTCAAACAGTCACTACACAGAGATAACCCGATTTCTAGCCACCACTTTCCAGATATTTACTGCTCTATGATTCTCAATCACTTGCGCCTGATCGTATAAGGCACAGGTGGGACAAATATGTACTGGCACGCCGTATAATACATCTCCTAGCTGGTAATCGCTGGAATCAACTACAGTTGCAACCATATGTTCTTCACTTTGTGAAATAGGTTTGATGTCAGGGGCATTCAGAAAATGAACTCTTGGCAAAGGATTTTCAGCCGCAACAGCTTTATGTCCAAGGTCAAGGCAGATCGTTTGATCATCTATAATAGAAATCACTCTGGTCATCACCAAGGCTGCGTACTGGAAATTCTGTTCGGGTAATGTGTTTTTGTAACCATAATCCCAGAAAATAAACGTTCCCGGACTACATTCTACCCCTTCCCTTTGGGCATGTATCGGATAACTTGGCGAACCACCGGCTACCAGAATGGGTGATGGCATTCCCGCTTCTGCAATTTTCCGAGCCAATGCTTCCACTTCTGCAAAACCCTGATCACATTTTTGCTTTCTAATAGTTAGATCTGTTTCCCGCAAATGACCATCATAGGCATGTAAACCTACCGCTTCCACACCGGGCATGCTACTGCAAGCTGTATACAGTTGAAAAGCCTCTTCTCCGGGAAGAATTCCGGTACGATTCATTCCTATATTTAAATCCAGAAATACACGGATGGTTTTACCTTTTATAGAGAAAATTTCTGAGATCGCCTGGGCAGTTATGAGATTGTCTACCAGGCAACTAAATTGTGTAGTGGGATAGGTAAGCACTAACTGCAGCAACCGGTTGATTTTAGGTCCAACAGGCTGATAGGCAAGTAATACATCTGTTGCTCCTGCTAATGCAAGCATTTCGGCTTCGGCAATGGTAGCGCATTTAAATTTATATATTCCTTCTTCCAGCATCATAGCAGCCACTTCTGCCATTTTATGCGTTTTTACATGCGGACGAAGCCAATCCAGCCCTTTACTCATGGATTTTAACAGGCGAATATTTTCCCTGATCCGGTCCGGATACACAACCAGTGCCGGAGAATCAATGGTGTCAGTATTAAGAATGGTATACCATTCGTTAGAGGAATGCATCGTTAATCAATTTTTCTATTGAATGCTTCAGCTTATGTTTCCAGCCGTTTTAGCTGAGCGTATACATAATTTTCAATTCAATAAGTGAAGCGGGAAGGTAATAAGTTTGAATTGCTCAAACAAGAAATAGCTATTTTCTCCTATTAATTTTGATCCTGAATAAATTGATAGATCAACTTATTTACTTCGCTGCTTTTCTCGTGGTGTAGCCAGTGCGTAGCGTCTTTAATTAAGTGGAGCCGTCCGTTCTGGCAGTAGCGTAGGCTTTTCTGTGCCATTTTTGGTTGCAGAAATTTGTCTTTTTCGCCCCAGATCAGCAATAAGGGTACTTTTACCTGTTGGTTTCCCGAAGAAAATGGATTTTTGTAATGCATAGCTGCCCTGTACCAATTAATCATGCTATGTAACGCTTCTGGCTGTTGCCAGGCTTGCCGGTATTGTTGCAGATCGGCTTTCGAAAATGTTCCCGGCAGTGAGGTATGAAGCAAGCTATTTTGTATCATCCGGTATTGATTCATGGATAAAAATTTCTCTGCAACAGGCAACTGAAAAAAGCCAATATACCAGCTCTTAATCATCTGAATCATATCTGTCCGGACGGTTTTTATAAATACCCGTGGATGAGGCATATTCAGGATAATGACTTTATTCAGTAATTCCGGATGTAAATACGCCAGAGTCCAGGCCACTGCCCCTCCCCAGTCATGCCCCACGAGGTACACTTTCTCCCGGCCGGTGTAATGGATGAGTTGTAGTATATCTTCTGCCAGCGTAGTGATCCGATACGAAGATATACTTTGGGGTTTGCTGCTCATGTTATATCCTCTTTGGTCTGGCACGATTACATGAAAACCTTTTTCTGCAAAATATTCCATTTGCTTCTGCCAGCCATACCAGAATTCCGGAAATCCATGCAGAAAAATGATAACCGGTTGCCCTTTATGTCCTTTTTCTATGACATGCAGGTCAATCCCATTTACCTGGTATGTACGGCTATATGCTTTCATGCGAGAAAATACTCTAAACTCCGTTGATTTGTTTTCAGGCAACAATATATATCAAACTATTATACAGGCATACACCGCTATTATTCCTGCTGTATAGGTAATTTCTAATACCTTTGCCAGAAACATTTCATCATACATTATCAATTCCAATACATGATTACAGTCATACAACGGGTTTCCCAGGCAGCCGTACACATTGATGCCCAGCTCCATGCTTCTATTCAAACTGGTTTTTTAATATTATTGGGAATTACCCATACCGATACAATAGAAGATGCTCAATGGCTTTCCAAGAAAATTGCAGGTATGCGTATTTTCAGCGATGCAGAAGGCAAGATGAATTTATCTCTACAAGAAGTAAAGGGGGAGGTTTTGCTCATCAGCCAGTTCACACTGCATGCCAGTACAAAAAAAGGCAACCGTCCTTCTTTCATTGAAGCGGCAAGGCCAGAACAAGCGATTCCTTTGTATGAACAAATGATCGATTTACTCAGCAAAGAACTCAATCAACCCATCCGCACCGGAAAATTCGGAGCCGATATGAAAGTGAGCCTGATTAATGATGGTCCGGTAACTATTTTACTCGATTCTAAGAATAAGGTTTAAGGCTGGAACCTGGATTAAGTGGATGAAAAGATTTACCGCATTCTATCAAATGGATACACACAACATGTTTAATTGGTCAGGCCAATGTATAGCATTCGTTTACTCTATCACTTATTGCTGGAAACAGGCTTCTAAGAAAAGGTAATTCGTAATTCGTAATTCGTAATTCGTAATTCGTAATTATCTTTTCCCATTCCTTTCCAGATTTTCATTAATTTTCTTTCTTTACCAATTATTTTAACAAAAAACCTATATACCCCTTATGAAAATAATCATCCCGATGGCTGGTATGGGCAAAAGAATGCGCCCGCATACACTCACGATTCCTAAACCTTTAATTCCGATTGCCGGAAAACCCATTGTACAACGTTTGGTAGAAGATATTGCTAAAGTTTGTAATCAGCCAGTGGATCAGGTTGCTTTTATTATCGGAGATTTTGGTAAAGAAGTAGAAAAACAACTCCTCAGCATTGCCGAATCGGTGGGTGCCAAAGGGACCATACATTATCAGGATGAACCACTGGGCACGGCTCACGCTATTTTATGTGCCAAGGAAGCTTTGGAAGGCAATGTGGTAATTGCCTTTGCCGACACACTATTTAAGGCAGATTTTACGTTAGATGTTACAAAAGAAGGAATTATCTGGGTACAAAAGGTAGAAGATCCTCGTCCGTTTGGGGTAGTTAAACTGAATGCGCAGAACGAAATTACCGAGTTTGTAGAAAAACCTGAAACTTTCGTATCAGATCTGGCAATTATCGGTATTTATTACGTGAAAGATGGGGCAAACCTACGCAAAGAACTTCAGTATCTGATAGATAACAACATCAAAGACAAAGGCGAATTCCAGCTGACCAATGCCCTGGAAAACATGAAACAAAAAGGCATTAAATTTATGCCTGGCCAGGTAACGGAATGGCTCGATTGTGGCAATAAGGATGCAACCGTATACACCAACCAGCGTTATCTGGAGTATATTAAAGATACACAACTGGTAGATGGCTCCGCCCAAACAAATAATTCAGTGGTAATTCCGCCGGTATACATTGGAAAGAATGTTAAAATCCAGAATTCAGTGGTAGGCCCGTATGTTTCGGTAGGTGATGGCAGCAGCATTCAGGATTCTGTGGTAAAGAATTCAATTATTCAAAAAAATACATCTGTGATAAATGCCAACATTTCAAACTCAATGTTAGGGAATTTTGTTAAATTTGAAGGTAAATCGAGTGATTTGAGTGTGGGAGATTATAATGTAATTTTGGGATAGGGCTTTAACAGGCAAGTGCATAAGGCACTTGCCGCTACCTTGTTTGATCTGTACAGGTTTTATCTTCCGTTACCTTTATCAACCTTTCTTTTCCAATGAATCATTGCAAGTATAGGTATCTGGCCATTTTTTCTCTTCTGCTCCTGTTGTGGGACCCAAACACTGCATGGGCACAGCGTTCCAAAAAAAAAGAAAAGGAAAGCGTTCCACAGCAGCGCAATAAAAATTCAGGGTTAGGTGAATATTATTTTTCGGAAGGCATGAAATTCTTTGTGCTCGAAAATTATCAGAAAGCCATAGACCAGTTTGGAAAATCTCTGGAAATGGACCCTGATAACGGAGGTACGCACTATGCCATTGCTGATGCCTATTCCCGCATTGGAAACCAGCCGGAAGCCATTGCCTATGCCGAAAAAGCCCTGAAACTGGACGACACCAATAAATATTTTTACCAGTTGCTGGCCGGATTATATGAAAAGGATAAAAAATTTGCACAGGCAATAAAGGTCTATCAGGATCAGATGAAGAAAATGCCGGAAGACCTGGAAAGCTATTTTAACCTGGCCAATATATATTTATTTCAGGAAAAGTTCGAAGATGCCATCAAATTGTATGATAAAGTAGAAAAAACCATAGGAATTAATGAAGATGTAGTACGGCAGAAACAGCAGATCTATCTTAAATTAAATAAACCCAACGAAGCCATTGTTGAAGGCAAAAAGCTGGTAGAAACCTTTCCTGAAGAAATCAAATATGCCATACTGCTGGCTGAAATCTATATTTCTAACGGACGCCAGAAAGAAGCAATCCCCCTGCTACAAAACATTATCGAACAAGGCGCTGATCAGGCTCAAGCCAGGTTGGTATTATCGGACATTTACCGCACCAATGGGCAGACTGATAAAGCAGACCAGGAATTATTGCTTGCTTTCAGCAGCCCTGATCTGGAGCCTGATACCAAAGTACAGATTCTGATCAGCTATTCCAAAAACCTGAAAGACGATGCTTCCAAAAAAAATGCGCTTAAACTGGCTGATTTGATTATTAAGGCACATCCCGGTGAAGCCAAAGCGTATGCGATATATGGCAATCTGCTTGAAATGTCTAAAGAAAAGCAAAAGGCCAGAGAGGCTTATTCTAAAGCCTGCAGCCTTGATAATTCCAGTTTTGAAATATGGCACCAGATTATCCGTCTGGACTGGGAATTAAATGAAGTAGACAGCCTGACCAAACACTCTGAGCAAGCACTGGAGCTTTTCCCCAATCAGGGAGTTTTCTGGTTTTTTAATGGATATGCTTACCTTACCAAAAAGGATTATGACAAGGCTGTACAGTCGCTGGAAGAGAGCAAAAAACTTTCCTCAGAAAACAAGCAGCTACTCAATGACATCAATATGATGCTGGGTGATTCTTATAATGGCCTTAGTGATCATATCCGTTCTGATGCCGCCTATGAAGCCGTGCTCGCCAATGATCCTGAGAATGCGAGCGTTTTGAATAATTACAGCTATTATCTTTCACTCCGGAAAGAAAAATTAGACAAAGCCAAACAGATGGCTGGCAAACTGGTAGAAAAGCATCCGGATAATCCGACGTATTTAGATACCTATGCCTGGATTCTGTATATGATGGAAGATTACCAGCAGGCCAGAAAATACCTGGAGAAAGCGGCGAAGAATTCCACAAATGGCACTATTCTGGAACATTACGGCGATGTACTCTATAAACTGGGAGAAACAGATCTGGCATTACAACAATGGATGAAAGCCAAGCAAGCTGGAGAAAGCAGTGACCAGATCGACAAGAAAATTGCCCAGAAAAAACTTTATGAATAAACACATTCTTATTATACTATGTTGTTTTGGTATTATTGCCAGCGCCTGTAAAAGACAAAAAATAACAGCTACTCCCACCGTAGCTACCGACAATACAGAATTTAAAGTTCAGGAAATTGATTTCGCTTACTTCAACTCCAAATCTAAAATCACCTATAAAGATGCCGAAAATAACCTGACGGCAACTGTAAACATCCGCATGAAAAAAGACAGTATCATCTGGCTGTCTATTTCCAAAGTAGGTGTAGAAGGTATCCGCAGCCTGATTACACAGGATTCTATTTTTGTAGTAGATAAGCTCAAAAATGATTTTACAACCTACGATTTTAAATCACTGAGCGAAAAATTCGGTTTTAATATCACCTTTGATCTTATGCAGGCTGCTATTCTGGGAAATCTGCCTATAGCCCCCAAAAGGAAAAAGTAAAAATGATCAAGGAAAAAGACTTTTATTTACTCCGGCAGAATGACCAGCAGGTTACTATTGATAACTATATCAGTGCAGATAATATGAAACTGAAAAAGATATTGATGGTAGAACAGCCCACAAATAATTCATTAACGCTGGATTATGAGAATTTTAACATGCTGAATAACTTTTTGTTTCCCTACAGCAGCTTAATTTCTTTACAATATCAATCATCACAAGGGCATTATAGCACCCTGGTAACCATACAGCATCTGAAAGCCGAGATTTCTGATAAAGAACTTAAATTTCCTTTCAATGTTCCGCAGAAATATGACAGGAAGTGAAGTATTTTTTAAGGGATATATATCTGGTATCCTAAAAGGAGTTTTTCTTTTAGCCTTTTTCTGGCTTGCTGCCACCGGAACTCTCTACGCTCAGAAAACGAAAGCCCAGCTGGAGAAAGAGAAAAAACAATTGCTAAAAAAGAGAGAGGAAACCAATAAAAATCTTCGGGAAACCGCTGATCAGAAACAAGCTACCCTTGGTCAGCTCAGCGCCATCAATCAACAGATCACCAATCAGTCGCAGTTAATTAACTTTATTACCAGGGAGATTCAGCTATTGGATCAGGAAATGGGCGAACTCGGCCAGATTACCGTTTCTATGGAAAATGATCTGGAAAAGCTCCGGAAAGAATATGCTGCTATGATTTATGCAGCTTCAAAGGCAAGCAATGGTTATAGTAAACTGGTGTATATATTTTCTTCAGAAACCTTCACTCAACTGGTGATGCGGATTAAATATCTACAGCAATATTCCCAGGCCCGTACCATTCAGGTAGACCAGATTCAAAAGATCAAAGCCATTCTTACTATTCAGCGGGATGAACTGAACTCGAAAAAAGAAGAAAAAAACCGCCTGTTACTGGCCCGTATCACGGAGAACAATAATCTGCTTGTCTTAAAAGAAAAACAAAATACAGTTGTAAGGCAGCTGAGTGACCGGGAAAAAGAGCTGCAGGTAGAACTCGCCGAAGCCAAACAAGCGGCCGATCGCCTGGAAAAACTGATCACAGATTTGATTGAAGAGGAAGCCCGGAGAGCCGCTGCCAGAAAAGCTGAAAATAATGCTACAGCAGTAGCTTTGTCTGCGGCAGAAGCTTCTGTTTCTACTTCCTTTGCCGGAAGCAAATCCAAATTAAACTGGCCGGTAAAATCCGGTTTTATTTCCGGGAAATTCGGCGAACAACCCCATCCAGTTCTAAAAGGCATCATGATTGATAATCATGGGGTAAATATTCAGACTAATAAAGGAGAAGAAGTGAGAGCCGTATATGAGGGTGAAGTTCTTACGGTTGCTTCCATCCCTGGTAAAAATAAGATTGTATTTATCAAACATGGCGATTATACCACCGTATATGCCAAACTTGCCAAAGTTACTGTCGCTGCCGGCCAAACTGTAAAAGCCAACCAGGTGCTGGGCGAAGTATACACTGATAAAAACGGAACTTCTGAACTGCAATTCCAGATCTGGCAGAACGATAAAAAGCTAAATCCACAAACCTGGCTAAATCAGCGCTAATTCTTCGGCGGCCTGAAAAATACAGTTACCCCGGAAGCTTTACATTCTGGATTTCTATCATCACTTTTTCATTTCCTCTAGAAATCTCTGCCTGTAGGGAATTAGTTCATGGGCGGAATTATTTCTTTGATCCCTTCTTTCTTCCAAACATTTAGCATACGCACCAGTTGTAGCAATATGAATACTGTGAAAGGAAAAAATATTCTGGTCATAGGCGGAAGTTCTGGCATTGGTCTGGCCATAACTAAACAACTGATCGATCAAGGAGCATATGTGATTACAGCTTCCAGGCGTACAATAGAAGTTCTTACTGAGTTAAGGGTAACGCAGCTGCAAATAGATGTAACAGGAGATATACAGGCGCTCTCGGCTTTGCCTGATGTATTGCATGGATTGGTTTATTGTCCTGGCACCATAAACCTCAAGCCCTTTACCAGATTGACCGAAGAAGATTTTATGCAGGATATGCAGGTAAATGTATTTGGCGCTGTACGTGTATTACAGGCAACTATTAAACATTTAAAGAAATCTTCCGGAGCCAGTGTGGTTTTCTTTGGAACGGTTGCCGCCAGAACCGGAATGAATTTTCATGCTTCAGTTGCCACAGCTAAAAGTGCCTTACATGGTTTGGCCGTATCTTTGGCAGCTGAATATGCCTCCAGTCATATACGTTTTAATAGTATTGCGCCCTCCCTCACCCATACACCCTTAGCCGGAAACCTGCTTTCCACCCCAGAAAAAAAAGAAAATGCTGATAAAAGGCATCCATTGGGTAGAATTGGTACCCCGGAAGAAATAGCCTCACTGGCTGTATACCTGCTTTCTGACCAGGCTTCCTGGATAACAGGTCAGTGGATTGGAATGGATGGTGGCATGTCTACGCTGAAAACAATCTGACAAATAGTTGATTTTAATTTTTTCAATTTTAATATTTGAATTAAAGCAGAAACTTTCTATATTTAATTTCTATAAAAAGTTGTAATTCAAACTTTTCCAAAGAATAGGCTGCATTTTTCTTAAGCTTTATCAAAGATTTTTTTGCACAGGGGCTGGTATCTACGCGAGATATCCAAATGTTTTCTGGGTGTAAAGTTTAGACTATCAGGTAAATTTAAGTATACGGGTACACAATCATCTGATTTTTCATCCTTAAACAACAAATTATGTCCTCTTTAGCCATTTCAATGCAAGATAGCATCCGTGAATATATAGTTGGCAAACATGCTACTATTTCAACTGTTGAGGCAATGCCTATTGCCATCTGTACAGTAACAGCCGCTTATATACCCAAAGCTGAATTTGAAAAACTATTGCGTACAGCCGGCGAACTCATTCAACAGGAAGGTATTACCAAATTCGTTTTTGACAAGCGCAAACTCACCGCTTTTCATCAGCCATCCATGGAATGGTATCATCTGGTTTGGAAAGAAGACATGTATAAAGCCGGATTGCGTTCTCACCGTAAATTGTTACCAGAAGATAAAATTTTTCAAAGGAATGTAGCAGAAGGCCGCAAGAGAATAGCCCGTGAAAATCCCTGGTATGATTTTGAAAAATATGACATTTTGTATTGCAGGACGCTCGAGGAAGCCATAGAAAAGTGATTGCCCTACCAAAAAATCAGTCCGTATTATAAATATTTCTGATTAACTGGCAGTTCACTTTACAAACCCAGTTTATAGCTACTTATTAATTACAAGCGTGTGGGTGAACCTTGGAAGGGAGATTCGTGTACAATCTAAATACTCAATTAGACTTTTTCTATAACCTTTTGAAAGTCTAAACTTATAGTATTAGCCCATTTTTTGAATGCATCTGAATTTATAATCTTATAATATATCCTACATTACGTATAAACCTCCATTAGAAACAATTTATACGTACATACCTTTGTTTATTAGAATTAAAAATTCTGTAAACATCTCCTCTCAGCAAATATGCTATTTGACATTAAAAATATTCTATTAAACGTATAAATATATATTACATTCTATTGTCAGTTGCTGGAGGAGGAAAACAAGATGGTTAGTATTATTTTGTATTTTACTCATACATCTAATCATCATTTATACGTATGAGTACAGAAATAATAAAAATCCATCCTGACATTCAGGAATTTTTTACTTCTAAACATGCTAGTGTTACCTTTATTCCTACTATAGAGATTGCGGTTTGTACAGTAAAAGTACCTTATATCCCAATCAGTGATTTTAAAAACTTGTTTAATAAAACAAGTGAATTAATTAAACAAGAAAAGATTACTAAATTCATTTTTGACAAGCGCAAGCTGACTACTTTTCATCAGCCATCCATGGAGTGGTATCATATGGTTTGGAAAGAAGACATGTATAAAATAGGGTTGAAGAAACATAGAAAGCTATTACCCAACGACAAATTATTTGAACAAAGTGTAATTACCGGCAGGAAAAAAATTGCCCGTGAAAACCCTGATTTTAGTTTTGACAAATTTGAAATCCTCTACTGCAATTCAATAGAAGAGGCTATTGAAAAATAATATTTCTACATACTCAAAGGAATTACGAGAACCTCCTTTTTTGGGAGGTTTTTGTTTGCCTAATCCTTAAAAATAAACTACACAGCATAAATTGCGTATGAAAGAATCAGAAGAAGCATGACAGATTGAGTATGTGTTATTAAATACGCTTTTCGGCTTCTTTCTGATAATTTAAAAGGGAAACAACCGCTAAAATTCTATTATGAGCCTAATTGAGTTTACACCCCAGGGCATGTATTGTCCGCAAGCCGGTATGTACATTGATCCATGGCAACCTGTAGACAAAGCGATCATTACCCATGCCCATGGCGACCATGCCCGCAGGGGAAATAAATATTATCTGGCTCATGTTACTTCAGAACATGTACTCCGGCTCCGGCTAGGCGAACATATTAACTTACAAACCATTGAGTATAACGTGCCTATTCACATCAATGGCGTAAAAATTTCTTTTCATCCGGCAGGGCATATTGTTGGATCTTCACAAATCCGGCTTGAATACCAGGGAGAAATCTGGGTTGCTTCCGGAGATTATAAAACTGAACCTGATTTGTTAAGCCAGTCCTTTGAACCTGTCCGTTGCCATACTTTTATATCCGAATCTACTTTTGGCTTGCCAGTATATCAGTGGAAACCTCAATCCGAAATTTTCGATGAAATCAACCAGTGGTGGAAAGACAACCAGAATGCAGATAAAGTAAGTATCGTGTTTGGATATTCCCTGGGAAAAGCACAGCGCATTTTGCAGAATCTGGATACCAGTCTGGGAAAGATATTTGTGCATGGAGCCATCTGGCATACCAATGAAGCGCTGCGTCAGGATGGGATTTTGCTTCCGGAAGTAATAAGAGTGAGCAAGGAAATTCCAAATCAAACTTACAGAGGTGGATTGGTACTGGCGCCACCCTCAGCAATGGCTACTCCCTGGATCAGGAAATTTGCTCCCTATGCCACTGCTTCTGCCTCTGGCTGGATGACCTTAAGAGGTGCCAAACGCCGGAAAGCACTGGACCGTGGATTTGTATTATCTGATCATGCTGACTGGAATGGACTTAACGCTGCTATAGAAGCTACAGGCGCCCAGCGGGTATATGTTACGCATGGCTATAAATCTGCTTTTGCACGGTATCTCACCGAAAAAGGTTTAGAAGCCTATGAAGCTGATACACTATTTGAAGGGGAAAGCCTTGACCCGTTACCGAGTCTGGAAGAAAATGAACTTCAATAGCTTCCTATCTCATTGATGGAATCTATCTTAACTATTTCCATGGATGGAGGAAGTCGCTTTATTTAATTTTTCATCCACAAAATGTTTCTGGTTCTGGGAAAGATTTTTGATTGTCCATGGAATATTTTTGGAAAAGGCAGCTCTCCTCACCGGGCATGTGGCAACCGGACAATAATGGCAGCAATCTTCCGGCAGACAGGGATCAACATGCACAAAAACTTCTACATTTCCGGCAAATTGTGCTTTTACTACATCTTCCAACTGATGCACTTCATCATGAACCTTTTTAAGATCAAGGTAATAAGGCAACGTCAGGTGGCAATCAATATGCAGGTCAGCGCCATATTTCTGCACACGCAGATTATGAATATCTATCCAGTTCTGATTTTTGTTTTCATTCAATACCCGGGCTAACTCTGATAAAGTTTCTGCATCAGCCTCGTCCATCAACCCAGCTACCGACCTGCGGATCAGTTTATATCCGTTATATAGAATGAGGAAAGCAAAGGATAAAGATAACAGGCTATCAATAACAACAAGATTTGTATAGTAAATCAGGGCGATACCGGCTGCTAATATCAGACTGCTCATACTATCTACTAATAAGTGTTTACCATCTGCCACCAGCGTAATTGAATGCAGGTTATTTCCCTTAGTTTTCAAATAATATCCAAGAACGCCATTTACGATACCAGTAATAGCAATGATTACCATACCGAGAGGTAAATCGCGGATAGGCTGCGGAGTAACCAGGTTTTGTAAAGCCTGGTAAATAATAAACAAACCGGCCAGAAAGATCAATGCCCCTTCAAAACCGGCCGAAAAATATTCTATTTTTCCATGGCCATACGGATGATTATTATCTTTAGGCTGCGCTGATAAATAAATGCTGTAAAAAGCAAATCCACTGGCCATTACATTGATAATAGATTCCAGAGCATCTGTCAGAACGGCATTTGAGCCAGTGAGATAGTAGGCAATAAATTTCAGGAGCATCAGCAGAATGCTCACAGAAAAAGAAAGGACAATAAGCCTTTTTTTTATAAGGGTGGTATGCGTTGTGGAAGAGGCCAACAGAGGAATATATAACGAAATACCATTAGAATCAGGTATTCAATAACTAGATGTTTTGATACCTGATTCTTGGAATGGAAGACTTACAATTGGAAGAAAAACAATAATTCCGGAGCAAAAAAAATTCCTAATCTACTAACTTTAGACTGATCTATCGGTAGTTTTTAAAAGAAGAAAGGATTCCATTGATGGCAGTGTTCACATTGTTTCGGGCACGGCTAAATTCAGATATTTTATCAGTTTTAGCCGTACTTTGCCAGTACCGGTCACTATACCGGCCAAGGTCATGTTCCAGGTCGTTCAAGGCTGTTCTGCGGCGGCTTTCAAAAAAATCATCATTAGGATTATTAATCTTTTGTATGATTTCAATAGTCTGGCCGATTAAGCTTTCAAATTCTTTGGCCTTTTCATCATCAATGTACAGATTATTCACCTTGTCACGGATGGTAGCCAATTGATTTATTAAGGGATTTGCCATGTGCTTGTAATATTTTTTTCAAATAAACATCTGCCGTAAATTCATGTATAAAATGATTCAAAACAGTACTTCTCCTGGAATACAAAAATAAAGAATTCCATTCTATCAGAGAAATTAATTGAGCAGTTCCGTTCTCTGTCCGATTACATCAGCCAGCGTAGTATTATCTAAAATGGAAGCTGTTGCATCTCGTACCTGGCGCATCACAATCCGGATAGAGCAGGAGGCTACATCTTTACATTCCTGGCATGGCACATAGGCATTCTGGCTTGCACAGGGCACTTGTGCCAGGGGTCCATCAATGATCCGGATAACTTGCCCAAATGTAATCTGCTCCGGATCTTTCAGTAACAGATATCCCCCGGTTTTACCCCGTTTGCTGTATAAAATACCATGATTTTTCAGATCAAGCAGAATGGCTTCCAGAAATTTTTTAGGGATGGCTTCCTTGGCAGCTATCTCACTAATCATCATCGAACTACGATCTTTGTTTTCAGCCAGTACAAAAAGTGCCTTCAAGGCATATTTAGCTTTGTTGGAGAGCATTCTTTAAAAAGCATGTATTATCTTAACAATATTACTTGGTATTTTTGACAACAAAAAATTTAAATATATCCCTGCCCTGTTTTGTATTTTGCCTGTCGTTAAAAATATTAATTATGTTATCCAAAACATTCGGCAGTGCAGTACATGGTGTAAATGCTTACATGATTACAGTAGAAGTAAATGTGAGCCAGGGGACTAAGTTTTTTATGGTGGGATTGCCAGACAGCGCTGTAAAAGAAAGCGAGCAAAGAGTAGAATCTGCCATTAAACAATATAGTTACCGGATGCCCCGGCAAAAAGTAGTAGTAAACTTAGCCCCAGCAGATATCCGCAAAGAAGGTTCATCCTATGATCTGCCCATTGCTTTATGCATGTTATCGGCATCCGAGCAGCTCAATACAACTTTATTAGAAAAATACCTGATTATGGGAGAATTATCACTGGATGGAAAACTTCGCCCTATTAAAGGTGTATTGCCTATTGCCATTGAAGCCCGTAAAAAGCAATTCAAGGGATTTGTACTCCCTAAAGAAAATGCTCCTGAAGCAGCTATTGTCAATAATTTAGATGTGATTGGAGTAGATACGCTGAAAGAGGCGATTGATTTTTTTGAAGGAAAATTAGATATCAAACCCTTATCTACAGATACCAGAAATCTGTTTTTCAATACGCAAAACGAGTATGAGGCTGATTTTGCCGATGTACAAGGACAAGAAAATATTAAAAGAGCTTTAGAAATCGCTGCTGCCGGTGGACACAATGTAATTATGATAGGCCCTCCTGGCGCTGGAAAAACGATGCTCGCCAAACGTTTGTCTTCCATTTTGCCTCCGCTCACTTTGCATGAAGCACTGGAAACTACAAAAATTCATTCAGTAGCCGGCAAATTAGGAAAAGCCTCTGCACTGATTTCTACCCGGCCCTACCGTTCACCCCATCATACGATCAGCGATGTAGCCTTGGTAGGAGGAGGTGGCATTCCACAGCCTGGAGAGATTTCACTGGCACATAATGGGGTACTCTTTCTGGATGAACTACCTGAATTTAAAAGAACGGCTTTAGAAGTGATGCGGCAGCCCCTGGAAGAAAGAAAAGTAGTAATTTCCAGGGCAAAGATCTCTGTCGAATTTCCTTCCAACTTTATGCTCATTGCCAGCATGAATCCTTGTCCCTGTGGCTATTATAACCATCCGGAAAAAGAATGTGTTTGTGGGCCAGGTGTTGTACAACGCTATTTAAACAAAATCAGTGGTCCCTTATTAGACCGCATTGACCTGCATGTGGAAGTAACGCCTGTTTCTTTCGATGAAATGACCGCCAACCGCAAGGCGGAAAGCAGTACTCAAATCAGGGAGCGGGTAATTAAAGCAAGAGAAATTCAGACAGCAAGGTTCTCTAAACAACCCAGTATTTATTCCAATGCAATGATGCCTCCGCAGATGGTGAAAGAAATTTGTGCCATCAATGATGCCGGGAAAGCACTGCTTAAAACTGCTATGGAACGACTTGGTTTATCTGCCAGAGCCTATGACCGTATTCTGAAAGTCTCCCGGACTATTGCAGACCTTGCCGGCAGCAATGAAATTAAAATTGAACATCTGGCTGAAGCTATTCAATACCGCAGCTTAGACCGGGAAGGATGGGCAGGTTCTTAACTGTATAAAAGTTAGAGTTGCATTCCTTAAATATACAATCTGACTTTTTATATCTTTATGTTTCACCCTAAAGTGCCAGGAGTTAAGCTAAAAGCTGATATTATTCCTATAAATTACTTAAATTTGAATTCTATCCATTTGCTAAGGATAAGGATTTATACCATTGCCACATGGAATTAAAAGACCTGCTGCTTACGCCTATCTATCTGCCTTTTATTTTCATTGCGGTGCTTGTATTCCGGCGCAAAGTATGTGATCATGTTACCAGAAAATACTTCCTGCCAGCTTTCACAGTTAAAGTAATCGGAGCCATTTTCGTAGGCCTTATTTACCAGTTCTACTATGGCGGAGGCGATACATTCAACTATTTTAATGATACAAAAGTAATCTGGGAAGCCTTTGTCGATTCTCCGCTTACTGGTTTTCAAATCATATTTTCAGACAGTAGCTACAACCCTGATATTTATGATTATACCAAACGGATTTATTTCTATGTAGATCCTTATTCCTTTCAGGTAGTCCGCTTAGCTGGCTTCATAGGATTTTTTACCTTCAACACCTATACCCTCATTGCTATATTCTTTGCAGTAATCAGTTTCACAGGCATTTGGTGTTTATACCAGGTATTCTACCGCTTATATCCTGCTTTGCACAAGGAGTTTGCCATTGCCATTTTATTTATGCCTTCTGTATTTTTCTGGGGCTCTGGGTTGCTGAAAGATACGATCACCATAGGAGCATTGGGCTGGGCTTTTTACGGATTTTATTTTGGGCTGATTGAAAGGAAAAATATAGCCAGAAATCTCATTCTATTAATTCTCAGTTTATGGTTTATCAAGTCTATTAAAGTATATATTCTGCTTTGTTTTCTGCCAGCTGCCTTTTTCTGGATATTTCTTGAATACAGGGCACGTATCAGGTCGCGGGCATTGCAATTTTTTGCATTACCTGTCACCATTGTGTTATCAGTTCCACTTGGATACCAGGCGATTATTAAAATTACAGAAGATAATGAACGGTACAAACTTGAAAATTTAGCTGCAACAACCCAGGTCACTGCGCAATGGATCACACAAATGGGTGTGTTACAAGGAGGTTCCGTATACTCTTTAGGCGAGTTTGATGGCACTTTTACAGGCATGTTATCCAAGTTTCCTCAAGCAATAGTAGTCTCGCTATACAGACCTTTCTTATGGGAGGTGCGTAATCCGGTAATGCTGCTCTCTGCGCTTGAATCCGCATTTTTTATATTCATGACGATCATGATGTTCCGGGAATTTAAGCCAAAAGATTTGCTGATTAAACTCAATAACCAGCCTATTCTGCTATTCAGCTTTATTTTCTCTATTACCTTTGCTTTTGCTGTGGGTGTTTCCAGTTATAATTTCGGTACCCTGGTCCGTTATAAAATACCCATGATGCCTTTTTTCCTGTGCGCACTGTATATTATCCGGAGTCAGGCAGTTAAAAAAAGATTTAAGAAGGTAAAGCGGTTTGCCTGAACTGAATAGGTATCTTCTATTTTTTTTCTCGCTTCTATGCCCATTTTGGCTCGTAATTCTACATCTTTCCGCAAGCGTATAATCGCTTCCTTCCACTCTTCAGGGGTAGAACAGATAAATCCGTTTTTGCCGTTTTCTATGATCTGAGTATTTACCCCAACTGGCGATACCAGGGCGGGAATTCCAAGGGCCATGTATTGCAAAGCTTTAAAGCCACATTTTCCTCTTGCCCAGAGATCATCTGTAAGTGGCATTAAGCCAATATTCATTCTAAGCAGATCTTCTCTTTCAGTTAATTTAGTCCACGGCAGAAAGAGTAAAGACTTAAGTGTAAATTCAGGCGCTTTATCTGAAATTACCAGAAACGTAAATGTATACTCCCTCTCAAGTTCCTTTAAAAGGGGAACCAGATTACTCAGATAATGAATGGTGGAATGTGTGCCTGTCCAGCCGATTACAAATTCAGGCGTGAGTTGATTTTTTATCTGGTTATGTAAATGACGAGTATCAATGGTGGTAGGATTAATAACAACCTTTGTATTGAATTGACGGGCATAATCAGCTAAGTAGGTATTGCCAGCACTAATTTTATACGCCCACCTGCAAATAGCTGCTGTTTTAGAATGCCACTTTGCAAAGGCGGCGATGCGGTTGTGTGCAGAAGTATTGGGAAGCCAGATGGCATCATCAAAATCAAAAATTATTTTTTTGCCGAAAACCTTAGCAATGATCCACTCAAATACCGGGGGCCAATAGGACTTGCTTCCCGGTGAATGAACACGAAATCATAAGCAGATACTGAAAACAGTAAAAATATTCTGCGGAGAAAGCCCTTGATGATTCCTGCTGCTTTACTTAATAAATGGCCTTTTTTATATAAGATATGCCAGGTTTTTTCATCCAGAAAGGAAGCTAATGTATAGGTAATATTCGACTCTTTCAGGAGAGGCAGGTATTGTTCAAACCGGAAACGCTGGGATGCTGCAGTGCCATGCGGATAAGGAAACAGAAATAGTATTGTTGTCAGTTTTTTGTCAACCATATCTCTAATTGCATTCCTGTGTTGGTAGCCCGCATATACGGCACAAAGATTTTATTTAACGATTTAGGCAGATAGGTTGTACACACTTCATAGGAATAATGAGCTATACTGTAATGATGTTTTTTAGCATTTTCTTTAAATGATTTTAATCCAAATTCATATAAATGAAAAGGGCTGTGCATAGGGCTGATATTGGTTACATAATCCAGGCCTTGTAGTTTATAGACAAAATTTGCTATTCTGCTTATTAGCCAATTGGAGGAAGGAACCTCAATATGAATAAACCCTTTGGGCTTGAGCCAGTAAGCTGCTTTCTGAATAGCTTCTGAAGGATTGTACAAGTGTTCCAAAACAGCTCCAAAAGTAATAAAGTCAAAACTTTCTTTCTCATATACTGCATTTTCTATTGTAGATAACTGTAATTTGGAGGGTTCGATTTTCATTGTTTGCAATGCTTTTTCATAAAAAGGATTAGATGGCTCAAGGCCCCAGACCTCAAATCCTGAATTTTCTAAAGCGATCATACACTTTCCTATACCTGCGCCAATATCAAGTGCGCGTAAATCATTTGTCCTGCCATACAGGTCAGAAAAAGTTTGAATCTGCTTAATAAAATAATCATCGCGAATCTTAAAATATTCAGCAGACCAATAGCTTTCAGGTGGAATCCCATAATGCTGTTCAATGTTTGCAGGAATAGGAAGTGGATTAGCAAAAATCAAATCACACTTTTTACATTTCATAACAGTTGTAGAAATACCCATTTTGTTAGTAGGCCTTTTCCCCTGAGATTGATTCATTCTCCTGCCTAGCACCTGGGCATCATTTATACTGGCCCCACACATATTACACGAAGTGATTTCTTCAAAATAATATTTCATTTAATAAAATAATTGATCATACACTTGTTTGTACAAATATACTCCTTTTTGTAAGTCAAAATAGGTAGTAGCAGTTGCCCGAAGCTGTTCTGGCGGAATGTTCAGGGCATCTTCTATTTCAGAAATAGCAAGGTCATACCCGGCAGGATTTAATTCTTTTACCAGAATGCCGGTTTTATAGGTTTCAAACAAATAGTCTGTATCCCCTACTCCTGCATTACAAATCACCGGAATGCCCATGCTCAAAATTTCGCCCATTTTGGTTGGCGATGAAGCTTGCTTTGAAAACGAAGGTTTAATAAAAAAAATGGAAATTTTACTGCTAGCCAGAAGTGCAGGCACCTCTTTGCGCTCCGCTTTCCGGATAATAATTTTTTCGGCAGGTATAGCTAAATCTGCAGCACTTTGTAAAATAAACTGCGGGTTATCAGGGGTAATAAACAGGAATTGTGCCTGGGGTTTATGCAAAAGCAGGCGTTTAAAAAACTGAAGCATTTCCTCCAGCATATACCAGGTACCCAGGGAACCCAGATAAGAGATTGTAAATGTTGCTGTCTCATGGGAAGAACCTTGGGAGTTTTTGGGAGGGATGCGAAAAACTTCTGTATCTACACAACACGGAATTACCTGAATAGGAATATTTGATAATCCTGGCCAGCCATGAATAATTTGTTTGGCCTGATGAGTTAGACTGATGGTATAATCTGCTTCCCGCAAAAATTGTTTTTCTTTATTTTTAAAATAGGTATAGATGGATTTAAAAACCGGATTAGAGAGTTTCCATAACCCTCCTTCTACCCTTTCATCTGCCCAGAAACCCCGCATATCAAAAATGAAATTTACCCCTGTTTTCCGTTTTAATTGTAAACCAATCAAAGCAGAAATATAACTCCGGCAATGCACTACTTTAAAATGATAGCGTTTGTGCAACTGTAATGCAAGCTGTTGCATCCGGTAAATATCCCATAGGGTAGATAATACAGGAGGTTTTTTTGTATAGAACAGGGGATGCCAGGAAATTGTATTTTCTTCCACTATTTTGCTGATCAACTCTTTACGAAGATCAAAATTTTCCCTTTTTTCTGCGCTGATAATACTCACATAATATCCTTTTTGGCTTAAACCAATGAGATAAGGTAGAATCTGTGATTGTCCCAAGGGGTCTGTTAAGCCATCGTAAGAAAGATATAGAATATTTTTAGTATGCATTCGCTCTATGAACAACTAGTATTGTAGCTGGAGGGTACTGATGTTTATAAGTATTTACTATTGACACTTTTAATAACTGTGAATTTTTCTTTGAGAACAAGTGCAGGCTTCTCAAGATACCTGTATGATAAATAGGAAACAGTTATTGTAAACATTATTACTGAAGCATATACTAATCCTATTCTTAGCACAAATAATTCGGGAAGTGCTTTCCATGATAACAAGGTGAGAAGGAAAATAACTATCGGGTGGTAAACATACATACCAAATGAGATTTTGCCAGCAAAGTCAAAAAAACTGTTTTCCAGGTTTATTAATGGTTTCTTATTGCTGCACTGATTCAAGATTACTATTACAGTCACTACAGCAATAATCTCGTGATCAATAATAGATAAGATATGAAACCTGTTTATAGAAACTAAAAATAAAATGATCCATGCGAATACTTCTGACAGGTGATTGACAATAAGTTTATGCAGACTGTTTTTCTGATCATATAGTATCCAGGCACCAATACCTCCAATAGCCATGCAGTCGAACCGGGTTACATACAGGAATGTATAAGGCAATGAATTACCTCCCCAGATACGATTAGCAGCGATTTTCAGTAACACAAAAACTCCAATAAAGATGATTAAAAATAAAAGCACATTTTTTGCATATCTGATAACCCACGGCCAGAATGAATAAAATTGCTCCTCCACTCCCAAAGACCAATAATGGGCCAGGTATTGGAGGCTTCCCCCAAACACAAAAGGAACATTAGGCACAAAAAACAGATAATAAAATACATTTGTGTTGACAGCAGTCTGGGTTGCAACATAGGCAATAATCACTGTCATCATCAAATAGAAATAATATAAAGGCCATATACGCAGAATTCTCCTATAATAGAATTTATGAATATTGATACTCCCGGAAACAGATTTTTCGGCAAGAAGCAGATATGAGATCAAAAAACCACTCAGAGAAAAAAATATAGTAACACCAAATCCTGCCAGATCCAGCGTAGGAAGAACAGGCAGATCAAACTGACCTAAGGTCATATTAATGTGGGATATGATCACTGCTAAAGCAGCAATTGCTCTCAAACCGTTAAGGCCTTTAAAATAAATTTTATTCGTTTGCGGCTTTACATCTAGCATTGGATAGGCTATATCGGACATACGATTCATTTTTCAATGCATATTAATTTTAAGCCATCTATGCAGTACTATCAGCAGCCAAAGGCGATTGTATACAAAATCATTTCCGGCAATAAAAGCTGTTTTTATTTTATCTACCTCTTCATAGTCTACTATTCCATATTGTTTTACAAGCTTCTCGCTCAGGTAATCGTGGATAAGATATTGTAAATCGTGCCTCAGCCATTCATGTAAAGGAATAGAGAACCCCTGTTTGGGTCTGGCGAAAATACCGGCAGGTATATACTCATATAATATTTCCCGCAGAATGTATTTACTGGTGCCATTTCTATACTTCAGATCGGGCGATAAGTTTAATGCAAATTCAACTACCCGATGGTCGAGGAAGGGTACTCTGGCTTCAAGCCCGTATTGCATGGAAGCACGGTCTACTTTTACCAGTAAATCATCTGGCAAATAATACTTTAGGTCGAACAGTGACTGATTTTCCATGGCACTCAACGGACGTGAGACGGGTTTGCCATTTATAAATAAATCATTGAACGGATCTGTATGTATATGTAACAGTTCATTTACCTCTTTCCGGGAGAAAAAACCTTGTTCCTGAGAAAAAATATGATTAGCCAGATACTCTTTACTTTCAAAGTCAAACATGCGGGAAGCTTTTTGGTATCTGGACTTCTTGCCTTGTTTTAGCACGGCAGATAATGGATTTTTAAGCCATTCTATCCCAGGAATAGCCAGCCGCTTAGCCCATTGATACATGCCATATCCAAAAAACAATTCATCTGCCCCATCTCCACCCAGAGCAACGGTTACCCGTTTCCTGGCCAAACGGGAGACCATCATCGTAGGAATAGCTGAGGAATCTGCATAAGGTTCGTCGTATACATCAAGCATTTTTTCAACCAGATCTTCAGCTTCCTTCACAGAAACAATAAACTCTTCATGCTTTGTGCCCATATGTGCGGCCACTTTTGCCGCATAGCCTGATTCATTAAATTTTTGTTCTTTGAATCCGATTGAAAAAGTATTAACAGGCGCTGAAGATTGTGAAACGGCCAGAGCTGTGATCAGGCTGGAGTCAACACCTCCACTCAGAAAAATGCCCAATGGTACATCACTGATAAGCTGATAGTTAACAGCACTTTTAAGCAGGTTATGTAATTCATATTTTGCCTGGCTTTCATCTTCCAATGAATGGGGCCGGATTACATTATGCAATTCCCAGTATACCTGCTGAAATAAACCCGCCTGCGATATCTGTATATAACTGGCGGCAGGCATTTTAAATATATTCTGGTAAATAGTAAAAGGGGCTGGTATATACCCTACATTTAAAAAACAGGCGATTGCTTCATGATATATATTCTTTTTTATCTGGGGCAAACATACCAATGACTTTAGTTCAGAGGCAAATGCAAAATTTTGCCCATCCCAATAATAAAATAAGGGTTTAATTCCTATTCTGTCTCTAACCAGATAAAGTTGCTTTGTATGGGTATCATAGATAGCGAAAGCAAACATGCCATTAAATAATGATATACAATCAGTGCTCTTTTTTGCGAATGCTTCCAAAATTACTTCAGAATCGGAAGAAGTCTGGAGGTCCAGTTGTAATTGCCTGGCAATCTCCTGATAGTTATATACCTCACCATTGTAAACCATTACATATCTTCTGTCGTGAGAATACATGGGTTGATTGGCATTTTCAGACAGATCCAAAATACTCAGGCGCCGGTGACCAAGGCCGCATATATCATCTATAAAAAAACCTTCTGCATCAGGTCCCCGGTGATGCACCTCTGAAGTTATAGTTTGTAAATTCTCTTTATTAAAAAGTGAGCTGGAATAATAGCCGGTAATGCCGCACATAGGTAATATGTAAATAACTATTCATTTCTTATTAATTTATTAGCTACCAGTAAAGATCATATAAATTTAATTTTCCGGGCGGCGAATAATAACATTTTAAGTAGTATAAAACCGTGACGCCATCGATCAATATTAGTTGAGCCATAGGTACGGGCTTTATAGGTTATTGGAATTTCAATAATTTTCAATCCAATTCTTGAAGCTCCAAATAAAAGGTCAAAATCACCAAAAGGATCAAAGTTACCAAAATAGCTGCGGTTTTTTGATATATTTTGATAGTTACTTCTGCTTATTACTTTTGTACCACAAAGTGTATCTTTGAGCGGCTGATTTAACACATAAGAAAAGGCTATTGCAAAGAATTTATTGCCCATCAGATTAAAAAAACGCATCGCTTCCTGTTCCATAGGATAAACCAGTCTGCTGCCGTTGATAAACTCGCCTGTGTTGTTCCGGATCGCCTTATAGAATTTAGTTAATTCTTCCGGTGAAACGGTCATATCGGCGTCTAAAATCATTAAAATTTCTTTCGAAGCAATATCAAAACCTTTTCTTACTGCATCCCCTTTCCCTTTTCCATCCTGCTTTGCAATTTTAATATCTACCTGGCCTTCATACTTTTGCTGCACTGCCTGAATTTCTCTCCAGGTATCATCTGTAGAATTTCCTTCTACAAAAATAAGCTCATCATTAACTCCCATTTTAGGTAGTTTTTTCACAATTTCTCTTATGTTTCCTTGTTCATTTCTTGCTGGCACTATAATAGAAACGGAAGGTATATCCGAAAACTGTGATTTATGCAAAGGCCGTAGAACAGCAATATTAACCATGGTAAACCATCTGAAGACCGGGAGTGGAGCAATCCATCTGTTCAAAAAATTACTGATTATAGGCAGGTAGACAGGAAAGATTATCCTTTGTCCTTCATTCACAATCTCAAATCCCGATAAAATGGTAAAATTTTTAAGATCAGAGGGCGAAAACCAGTTATACTCAGGAGTCTCTGTTCTTATTCTTAAACTGGTTGCTAAATTTATTAATGGCCGCCAGAGAGCACTATAATAACAGATCAAAATCCGGCTGTAGCTTTCACTCATTAAATGTATTCTTTCCATGAATGACTGTATATCGCGCTCATAGTGTAAATTACCATTAAGTACGATGTAATCTGCTGTAAGTGAGTTATCTTCTTTTTCTACCTGCCCCGGTAAGGGTTGAACAAATACTTTCTTGAACGTACTGCTTTTTAAAAATTGCCCCAGATATTCATTCTTAGGATTAATTTCTATTACTGTATTCTCAGGCCGTATGTATATACTTAAATATTTAGTCAAAAGCCGGTAAAAGTATTTTTTCATTATGTAGTAGTTACATCGCTGGTTTTGGGTCAAATTAGCAGGTAATACTTATTTTTCAGCATAAATAATGACAGATCCGGCAATTTCTTTTAATACCGGAATATGTTCTATAACCTTCCCTATGGACTGAACTGAATTAATCAGAATATTTGGGGTAATGGGATGTAAGAAATCGTAAGGAAATACTTTTATATGGTTATATCCAATGTCAGCTAACTGTTTATACATTTTCCAGCGGACTATCGCTGTTTCATCCGGCGAATCCCCCAGCCATTTTTTTATAAAAGGAATATTTTTTTGAATGAATATCTGTGGATTTAGCATGTTAGGCTCTGCAAATATGATGCGGCCTCCTTTTTTTAATACCCGGAATGTCTCTTTTAAAGCAGATTCTATATTCAGGTGATGGATAACCGAACTTCCGAACACAACATCATAGGATTTGTCGGCAAAACTTAGCTTCATGGCATCTTCTACCCTGAAATTAACATGCGGATATCTGCTGCGGGCAATCTTTAGCAGGTCTTCTGAAATATCTATAGCCGTTATAGAAGCTTTTGTGGCTTCATATACTTTTCCGGTAAACAAACCTGTTCCACAACCTATCTCTAAGACCTTGTCAGTTTTATGAATTTTTCCAATATCAATAAAATATTGTGCTCTTCGCTGTGCACGCAAGCGTCCGGCCGGACTATTCCAGTTCCATACATCTTCGGCTTGCCCGGCGATTTTTTTGCCATGTAAAATTTCATTATCAATTCTTGTAACCATATCTTTTGACAACTTTTTGGAACAATACGAAGTTATTTAGTTTAACTATTATTCTCTCTAGGAATATACCAGCTCCCACTGTAAGGAATGGATAAGCCAGGCAAATATACCTAAGCTCTACTACCCGGATAACAAAGGGAAAAATCAACAATGAATATAGGATAATACCTGCTATCAGCCATTTTTCGTACGAGTACGAAAGCATAAGTGTTAATATGCTCATTAAACCAGCTACCAGTATTATCCAATACAATAAACTCCATCCGATTTTTAACAGTAAAGTTCCAGATAAATTTTCTACGAGCTCTCTAAAAGAAGGCAAGGGTAGCTGGCTCACGCCACTATGAAAAAGAAAAGTATCTAATAATTTAACCCGGTTGGTGATAAGATAAGCAAACAGATGCTCTTTTTCATAGGCAGAAGAATAAAAATGAAAGGTTTCATTGAGTAATCTGGCATGAGCGATTCCTTCCGGAGTGTTGATTAACTGGCTGCGATTATTCCAGAACAACAAAAATTTTTCCCGTAATGCATATAATGAATCCTTGTTGTATGCAGAAGAATAAATGTGTGCCGGAAGTATGTAGCCGGGCTCAACAAATGTATTATTATATAGCCAGGCCCCCAAAGTATTAAACTGGTAAAACACATTATCTTCTCCTACATCTCTAATCCATTCATAGGAATAATACTCTACATCATAGGGAGGATAACCAGTTTTATGCAACCATGAATTATATTGTAAAGGAATAAACCTGGATAAAACCGTAAAATTTCTGATAATCCATGCAGCGTCTGCCACCAGAAATGGCAAACTAAAAACAAGAACTAGTTTAATTTTAGTCCTAAAAGTAGGAGTAGACAGGGATACATATATAATTGCAATCCCTAATATAGGCACAGCTGCAGGCCGCATAAAACAGGATATGGCCATTAACATTCCGGAGATTAATATATATCTCCACTGGAGAAACAGTTTTTTTCGGTGTTGTACCAGCAGATAGGTAGCAATGATTATACTACAGGTTGAGAAGCTCTCTGTAAGAATATATACATCATACATACTCACATAAGCTGACAAACCATATAGAATAAAAACAACATAAAATACTTGTTTACGGTTGGACAGCAGATATCCAATCCGGGCAAGGTAGTATACAGAAATACCGCTTATAATCACTTGCAACAGTACCAGTATATTTTTAGTAGTATTCTGGTCAAACACCAGGCGAAATAACAAGTAAAATAATCCATAGCCAGGCATGCGGGTTACTTGTGAAAAAGGGGCTTCAGGAATTTGAATATATTGGCCTGTATAGAGCAGATTTTCTACTGGAATCAGATAGGATATGGTATCAAAGGCTTCTACATACAATCTTAGCCCCTCTTGCGTCCAGAACTGATGTCCATAATACAGGTAATGCTGGTAAAGAAAAAAAATCAAAAATAAAATTTTAAGTAATATTCCGGTGGCAATCCAAAATCCTTTCTTATCAGGGTTCAGGTATGATCGCCAATTAAATGCAGCCTTCTTAACCTGCATTACACTACTCTGATTTGTTTATGTTCCAGCACCTTTTTTATACCGGTTTTTAAAGGAAGTAAATCCCGCCCCAATATTTTCTTCATGATTAAATTATTTGGCCTGCGGCGTGTCATGTCCCCTTCTTCCAGAGGAGGCAGATGAATAATATTTGATTTAGATTCTGTAACCTCAATAATACATTTAGCAAGTTCCAGAACAGAAGTTTCAATGTCATTACCAATATTAACTACCTCATTTATACATAGATTATTATAAAAAGCTTCAACCGTTGCTTCTATATTATCATCGATATAGCAGAAGGTGCGGGTTTGTAAGCCATCTCCATAGATGGTAATATTTTTATTTTGCAAGGCAGCTTTGATAAACTTCAACATCACAAAATCTTCACTCTGTTTAGGACCATAGGTATTAAAAAAACGGAAGATTGTATAATTCAACCCATATTCCTGCTGATAAGACCTACAGAAAGCTTCTCCTACATTTTTCACCACGGCATAAGGCAAGCGGGAGTTAAGCGGAGTGGTGCGTTCATCCTGCGGAAATTCAACGGGTTCTCCATACACTTCAGAAGAAGAAGAATAAAATACCCGTTTAACGCCAGTGTTCTTCGAGAGATCTAAAATGTTCTTGATCCCCTGAATATCCTGCAAGACCATTACCGGATTAGCAAGCGTTCGCTTTACGCCAACTACAGCCGCATAATGGAATACATAATCGATAGGATGCGCCAGCATCACAGCTGATATGTCATAATAATTATTTACATCGCATTTGATAAATTTACAGTTGTCTCTTGAGGCTGGTAATTTATCCAGACTTCCGGTAAGCAGGTTATCTACCATGACCACATAATTATTGGGATCTGTCAGCAGTTTTTCTGCCAAAGCACTTGCTATAAAACCTGCACCGCCTGTTATTAATATCTTTGTCATTCTGTTAAAATATATGTTTAATGGAGGCATAAAACCTCCGGCTTCTCAATACATGCACTGATTGTATAAATGCTTTTGATAAATATCTGATTACATCCAGGCGGTATTTTTTGGTTAAGGCCAGATGCAACGCAATATAAGTATAAGTGTTTGCTATTACTTTACTTTTATATTTTCCATATTTTTCAAGGCATTTTTCATCCTGCCATACATATTTTACAAAAAGCTCCTGCCGTTTGATTAACTTATCCTTATTAATGACAAGTACACTTCGCTGGTCATGGTTGATGACAGTAGAAGTAATCGTATTGGAATAGTATAAAGGATACCGGCTAGCCAGCCGCAGCCATAATTCCCAATCTTCAGAAGCAGATAAAGCTCTGTCTTCGTTAAAGGGATGTTTGAGAATAATATCTTTCCGGATAAACACTCCATTGCAACTTAAGATATTGCCCTCGATAAGCTTTTCATTTAAATTCCCCTCCAGATGATCAACTTTGCCAATTAAATGCCCTTCAGGGTCTTTAATATCATAGCCTAAATGAAAAAATTCCGGCGAATGATGTTGCTGCACCATCGCATAAGCTTCCTGCAAATGATTGGGATACAAGAGATCATCCGAATCGAAAAAAGTTACATAGGTTCCTGAAGCCATCCGGGCACCTGTATTTCTGGCTACTGCTCTTTCTTCATTCTTTTTCTTATGATAGGTGATTTTGTCACTTATAATGGATTTCATCACTTCCTCTGTGTTGTCTGTGCTGCCATCATCCACTACTATTATTTCAAAATTCTGGAAAGTTTGACCCAATACCGATTGAATAGTTTTTGTAATAAATCCTGCCCGGTTATAAGTGGGAATTACAACCGTAAAAAAGATACTATTTCCCATATAATTCTTCTAACGAATCAACCATTTTGCCCAAAGTAAACATTTTTTTTACATCTGTTTTACCTTGCCAGACAATATTTTGTGTCTGATTGGGATTTTCCAGGATGGAGTAAAATGAATCAGCTATTGCTTGTGAACTCTTAAAGGGTACTACCATGGCATTTTGACCATCCTTAATAAACTCAGTGGCTACCCCGGATTTTGTAAATACAGAAGGAATACCTGCAGCAAGAGCCTCTACATAGGTTTGTCCAAATGCTTCTATTTGGGGGTCGATGGGAACATGCACAAAAATATCAAAGAGCTGATAGAGGGAAAAAATATCTTTTTCAAACGGAATTTCAATATAATTATCTGAGGGAATTTCCTGTAAAAGACTTTTGATCTGGGCAGTATAATTTCCGGAAGTATTTGCCAGTATTAAAAGTGCATCCGGATAGGTATGGAGGATTTGCTTTAAGGCAGGAATAATGTATTGAATGCCTTTTAATTCAAAATATCTGGAAATTACACCAATTACAGGAGATTTACTATTAGGGTTGTATTTTCTTTTTAAACCCAATACTTTCTGTTGATCTGTTTTTTCAAATCCTTCCAGCCGGAATCCATGATGGATTAATCTTATTTTGCTGGCATTAACTCCCTCTCCTATCAGTGTTTGTCTCACATTTTCGCTGATAGCTACCACATCAGTAGCCATCTGACTGATAAATTTATCATACCATACAGCTCTTGGAAAATATTGCTGGTGAAAAGTAGCATGATGCCTGGTATATATTCTCTTTCTAACACCAGCTAATCTGGCAGCTGTTAATCCGGCTACACAGGCATCGAACATATGGCAATGTACAATCTGGGTGTGTTCCTTGCGCAGGATTGTATAAATTCTATAAATAGCATTAGGCAAATCTTTCTTACCCTTATACCTGATTCTATCAACCTTGATTTGATGCGCTTTCAAGTGCTGCTCCAGGGCAGAATCATCCGGATTTAATAATATAAATGAGAGATGAATTTTGCTTCTGTCTAACTCTTCAGCTATCCATTCAAAAGCCAGGGCTTTATTAATGTTCGAAAGTATATACTTTACTTTTATCTGATTATTATTTTTTGTGGTATCCATCAAAAATAGCAATTGCCAGTAAAATATTAACGATCCTGAAATATAAGAAATCCAAATAAGTTTTATTTGGAATTAATGTAAGCATACCATGTAGTATACCATTTATGCCAGACAATAATGATAACAGTATGTATTTCCACCTGCTATAATGAATCTGTAAATGTTTAAAACCCATTTTTACTGCTACCTGCCTGGTTTCTCCGCCTCTTTTCTTTCTTTGCAACCAGGCTTTTACCAGTAACCTGTCTTCCTCATTATGAAATACCATACTTAAGGGATAAATATAAAAAGTTACACCAGCTTTGCGGAGCCTTTGCGCAAATTCGTAATCTTCAAATCCTGCATGAGGAAAATTTTCATTGTATGCTCCTGCTGTGTAAAAAACAGTTTTCTCTATAGATAAATACTGGCTCGTTATTCCATTTGCAGCAAATAGCTGTGTCTGATCCCAATGTTCTCCACGGTTCCATCCTTTTAAGGAAGTAAAGCCGTAATGAATCAGATAACGTCCAAACTTTGTATCTGTAAGTCTTTCAGTGAGTGACGGGGGATAAATCCAGTTCAGGTTGATACAACAGTTTTTATATTGTTGATGAAGCTGTAAAGTTGTTTGAATATTCCCGGCAGAAATTAACATATCATCATCCAGAAAAAGTAACAGCTCAGCCTGCGCCTGACTTGCCCCCAGATTCCGTGCAGAAGCGACCCCACTTTTAGAATTGTTAATCACTTTAATTTTGTCCTGGAACAAGGGATCAACTTCCACATAGGTAGTTTTAGAATCATTCACCACTATTATTTCTGCCTGATGAGTCTGAATAGCATGATAGGCATGTTCCAGCGTTTTTTGCAAAATCCCACCCCTGTCTTTGGTAGGAATAATAATACTAAGTTCCAATGACTTTTATCTTTTACGCAATAGATTAATAATAGAGGAAGGAATATATTTGTTCCGGAAATATAAAGTCCTGAACAAACCTTGGTCTGCTGATGCCAGTTGTTTTACCTGGATACTTTGTAATAAAAGTTTTGTTTTTGCTTTGTTGTTCTGCGCATAAAATTCATTTGCCCTTCGTAATAAAAAATAAGTTAATGATTTTTCAACCAGATCCACATCATATGTTCCAACCGTCTGCAAAGCAAACTTTTCATTAATCTGGCAGGTTTGTTTTATTATATCTACATAATGAAACAGATTAAACTGCTTAGCCAGTGAATAAAAAAAGGTATCATGCTCTATTTGAAATTGTTGCCCTTGGGATACGGTTTTCGAAGTATCATGCAGCCTGAAATTAACCAGTATCTCAGGCGTTTTCACAATACCCTTCAAACCATAAGTAAATAAAAATTTAATCCACCAGTCACGGTCCATCAAATAATGCAATCTGGTATCCAATGGGCCTATTGTTTGAATGACTGATGCCTTAAAAAATGTTTCCGGCTGATCTATTCTTGCCCATCCTATGGTTTTTGCTACATTTCCGGAATAAACGTCTGTTCCATTGGAATAATAGGCAGTTTCATTTAAGTTCCTGAAGAGTCTGCCTCTTCCACACACTACAAGTACTGACGGATTTTCAAAGGCAGCGGCTATTGTATGTAAGGCTTGCGGTTCATAGAAATCATCAGAATTAAGCCAGTTAATAATGTCTCCGCTTGCTTTTTGTAAACCTTTATTAATAGCATGACTTTGTCCCTGATCTTTTTCACTTATCCAGTATGCTAAATGCTTTTCATATTTTTTTATGATCTCCACAGAATGATCTGTACTACCTCCATCTACAATAATATATTCCAGATTAGGATAACTCTGGCTAAGTACCGACTGGATGGTTTGCTCCAAGTACTGTCCCTGATTGTAAGATGGGGTAATAATTGTAATTTTGGGATAAACAGCCAAACAAATATCTATTAAATTCTTAGGATAATTTCGCAAAAATATGAAAAAAACGCTGCTGCATGACGGCTTAATTATTAAAAGAAAACCTCCTCTCAATTATGATGTAATAAAAAATGCAAAAAGTTTCATCAGACTTGAAGAGTACATTGAACCTAGTTACCTATGTAAACTTAATCATGCGTATGTTTCACCCTATGGAATAGTATTCAAAAATGGAAGAGTCGTGAAAGAATCAGTTTATTCCATGTTTACCAGAAATAAGAATGCATATACCTTTTATAAAAAAATACTACTCAATAAAGTAAAAAGAGTGTCTGGCGACTGCCTGGTGGCACACAATGCGTATTATGATAATTACTATCACTGGACTTTAGAAGCATTGCCCCGGATATATAGTATAAGGGAATTCACTCCTCAACTAAAATTACTGATACATGAGCAGTTGAAACCTTTTATTGATCAATATCTGTCTTTTTTCACCTTTAAGGAAATCATTCCAATAAAAGATGAGGAACTGATATTAGCAGAAAAACTATGGCTCCCCATGCATACAGCTCCCGGTTTACAACATCACGAGCCTCTGATCAGAGAAATGGCTGGGTTTATAAAAAATAGCTATAGAGGCAATCGTCCGGAAAATTCCTTCCCTGGAAAAATATTTATCAGCCGTAAAGGAGCTACTTTTCGCAAAGCTGTCAATGAAGATGAGGTTTTCGAGCTATTAAAGGGTTGGGGGTTTGAGAGAATAGCCATGGAAAAATTATCAGTTTCAGAACAAATTGAGTTATTTACAAATACACATATTTGTGCAGGCATACATGGAGCTGGTTTTTCTAACAGTATGTACATGACTGAAGGTAAATTATTGCTCGACATCATCCATGAGGATCATGGACAGGATACTTTTTATAACCTGGCATCTGCTTTTAATATAGACTATTTACGCCTGGATTGTCCAGGCGTAGGCGTACAAAAATACAGTGGCAGCGATGATATAAAAGTAGATGTCAGCAAATTAGAACAGATGTTACTCAACCAGCTCAGCTAGGCTTATCCTTTTATTTATAGCCAGGTAGTTTCCCGCCAAAAAAGCTTCGTAGTCCTGGTGATAGGGATTTAAGGGATAAAGCCCGTTTCTTAAGATTCTGTATATATTAAACTTTGCTTCTAGAACAATGTAAAAGTCCTTTAAAAAAGTTCTTGAATCAACATTCCTGGGGCCAAATTCAAATTGAATAAAATCAATTTTATTTGAGCTAATTATTTGACTTGCGCCCTTTAATACATTTACCTCATTGCCTTCTACATCTACTTTAATAAAATGGATATGAGATATATGATGCAAGAAGCAGAAATCATCTATGGTCGTAAGTTCTACTTCTTCAATTATTGTATCATTATTATTTGTTAGCGAATAGAGTGAACTGGTAGCAGGATCATGTATATTATAAGAAAATCGGGCTTTTGTTTTTTCATGGCTGAACCCAATATTATACAAGTTAATGGTAGAATGAGCAAGTAAACTATTATTCTGTAGCAGTTTAAATGTCCGTAAGGAGGGTTCAAAACTGTATAGCTGTATATTTTTCCGGAAAGTTTGTAAAAGTGCGGCACTATACTCTCCAATGTTGGCACCCACATCAAAAATTATTGGCGTTATTTTTTTTTTGCTGTAATACTGATATACTTTATTGATCAACCATTTTTCTCCATTGTCTCCAATCGGGTTGTATCTTAAATTCATCCCTTTCAGGCTTACACTATGTAAAAATCCAAAAAAAGATTGCCATTGTTTTTTTCCATAGAATGGATGTAAACCTATGTCAATACATTGAATAATTAACTTTTTTAGCATTTTAAGATAACCTTCTCATTTGTGTACTGTAATCAAATTATACAAATTTCTATATTGATCTGCCTGGGTAGAGATCGTAAATTTCTCCTCAACTAATTTTCTTCCCTTTTTACCCATCTCATTTCTTTCTTTAGCATTTTTCAAAAGCCATTGCATTCTTTCAGCTAATTCGCTAATGTTTTTAGGAGAAGCTAACAATCCGGTTTCTCCTTCTATCACCATATCCGGAATTCCACCTATGCGAAAACCCACAACAGGTGTACCACATGCCAGAGATTCCAGAACAGTATTTGGCAGGTTATCTTCAATAGACGTGGTTATAAAAATATCAGCTGCTGCAAAGGCAAGCGACAATTCATTTTCGCTTGCAATATAACCAAGATGTTTTAAAGGAAAATCAACTGGAGGAATATTGCCCTTTCCAATTGTGCATAATAAAGTATCCCTTAAATCAATCTGCTTTAACGCTTCAACCAAATAACTGTAGCCTTTTCTGGGATCTGTTAAAGAATCGGCAATAAATAAAAGTATTTTGTTTTCTTGTGGTAAAGAAAAATATTCCCGGGCTTTTTTTTTATCAGCAGGTTTAAACTTATTTGTATCTACCCCATAGGGAATATAATAATTTGAGAAATTGCCTAATAAAGCAGATTGTAAGCTTTTCTGATACAACCAATAAGAGGGTGACACCACTGAAACATTAGATACTTTCTGTAAGGCTTTTTTTTTGATTTTGATATTTTTTACTTCTTCTAATTCATCATATGGCCTCATACCTAGCATATCTGTTTCATAATGATATCCACCTAAGATTGGATTCATATCATGCAAAGTCCAAACGACTGGCTTATTTACTACACTAAAAAAAGAATCATAATCTAAGAATCTGGCAACCCAGTGTAGATGAATAATATCTGCTTGTTGAGTTAAGGGGTGTTTTAAAATATTATAAATAGTATGAGGGCTGCTTTGTACCTTTCCCGGATATATTTTATTTTTTAAAGATTTTATTACTTTGTTTCGTCTGTATAAAAATGACCCTTCAATACGTTTAAATAAAGTTTGTTGGTAATCAGGCAAAAAATCATAGACTTGTTCAAGATGGCTATATTTATATAACACCATTACTTTTGAGTCAATATTCTGCTCTAACAATCCCTGGTGTAATCTTAGGCAAGATTTTGCTGCCCCTCCTGTGTCGAAAGTATTTATATGAAGAACTTTCATGTATTAGTTTATTTTGAAAGCTTCCATATATAGTGAATCTGGTTTGAAAATCTCTCCTTCTTTTGACTCTAATTCAAAAGTATTCCATTCCGGAAAACTGCTGGAAAAAGCAGTCATTTTTACCGGGTTTTTAAAACCGGTTTGCAGTAATAACCTTGAAAGAGAAAATCTATCGTACATCCATTGATGGATTTCTCCGCTCATTCTGAATTTACCTATTTCATAAGAAATATATTCTTTTCCCAGAAGTAACTTTATTAATTTCCGCTTATAGGCTCCAAAGTTAAATACCCGGTTGTATAATGAATCCGTCGTATTTTGGTGCTTGTTTTGATCTTTAGCATTCAGGAATTCTTTGCGGAGATTCTTTGCTTCAAGGCCATGCCTGGCATATACAAATGATTCATTTGCTAAATTACCTTGAAAAATGTAATCGGCCATATCTCCCCCACGCCGGTTCCTGACGGTCTGGTCATACATTTCTAATACAATCCAATCATAATTAGCTTCTGCACCGGCTTCTCTGTTATATGCACTTTCGAGTTGTTGTAAATAAATCCTGGCAATACTTTCCAGGTCAGGAACTGCTATCCTAATAATGCCATTCGGTTTTAATACCCTAAAACATTCTTTTAAAAAAGCTGCCGCTCCAGTTTTAGAAAAATGTTCCAATACATGCGAATGATATACTACGTCAAAGGTATCGTTATCGAAGGGTATACCTTGGGTAAGATCATGAGAAAGCACACTTTCATTGGCAGAATAAAAGTCAATGTTTGTCCAGCTTTTATGATATCGATTTCCACAACCCAGATTAAGAAGCTTCATACTATTTTACTCTGTCGGCAAATATATTTAGTTGATTATCCATACCCAAAAATGCTTTCTTCTCATAAAACGGCGATTGAGAAACAATCCCAACCTGGTTTATATAATATGTAAAGCCTGCTTCTTTAATAATTTTTAATATTTTATCCAGCGTTTGCTCCTGGTTTACGAAAGAATGATATTCAATAAATATTTTATCAATGTATGATAAAACATCTGCAATATCTTCCAATACTTGCGTTTCTGCGCCTTCAATGTCAATTTTTAACATGTCAACCGGGCGATTAATAAAATCCTTTAATCTAACTGTTTCGATTTCAACTACATTGGCCTCTTTTATATCATTAGTTATTCTTCCTCCATCGGCTCCTTCGGCATAGAATTGTAACTTAGTTTCGGAATGCCATACTGCTTTATTTAGTAAAGAAACATTTGTAAGGCGAAACGACTGGACGTTTTTAGCCAGAATTTCAAATACTTTTGTGTCAGGCTCAAAAGCAACAACTTCAGCATCCGGAAAAAGATCCTTAAAATAAAGCGTACTTAATCCAATATTAGCCCCACAATCGAGTATGTACGGTTTGGCATTGGAAGTTTTAAACTTATAGATTTCTTGTTTAAAAATTTCACTGTAAATAAACACAAAGGAAGCAGAATCAACCATCCAAAGAGGCGATGGAAAAATATCTGTTTGAATGACAGTAAATCTTGGCTGGCGTTTGATGAGTTGTAGTTTTTTTGCCTCTTTCTCACTTAAACGGTATTCTGGCCTGAGTAAATATTTACCTACATGCTTCACATACTGTAACATATCAGTTATTAAAAGGAAAAAATCTTCTTCTGAAAGTCCGTAATTTATTTACTTGTATATCTGGCAAATGCTTATAGCAAAAATTGCGTATATGATTTATAAGGGATGTGGATGAATAAAACAAGGTTTGAAAAGTAAACCGGTCTGCCTGTGTATTAATCCTGATTTCGTTCGGATGAATAATCATTTCACTCATTGAATCTAATTGCATAGTCGAATTAACTATCTGATTGGTGGTATGAGTGGCATTTTCTCCAAATCCGATGTTCACAACCAAATTCTTATTTGGTATAATACTTAAACCATTTAACTTCCATAATGTATACGTCCAAACATAATCCCAGGTGCTGATTTCTCCGGAATGAGTTTTTGTAAAAATGTTATTCCAATATTTACGTTCCTGAGCAGAATTAAATCTATGATTGATGAGTTGCTGAGAAATTGTAAAATCCTTCATCATCATATCATTTTCCTGCCAGGCTCTGCGCCAGGTTGCCCATCCCCAGCTATGATTATATTTTGAGAAGTAATAGGACGTATTATTTTTTGGCTGCTTTTTCTGGAAATTAACCCCGCCAATATGCATGACCTTTTTTTCAGTTCTATAGTAGGCAAGCAATGTTTCACAGAAAGTAAAAAAGCTGTGATCTGGCAGTGTATCATCTTCTAAAATAATTCCCTCTTCTACGTTTTCAAAAAACCAGTCTATAGCAGAACTTACTGCATATTTACAGCCTAAGTTTTTTTCACGGAATAAAGTCTTTACCTCACAGTCCCAGTCGATCCTACTTACAATTTCACGCACCTTGCTGCATTTTTCGGCATCTTCCGGTTTATGCGTTCTAGGTCCGTCAGCAGCAATAAATAACTGCTTAGGTTTTGCATGCCTTATTGTTTCAAAAACTCTTTGAGTAGTATCAGGGCGGTTAAATACAAGAAATAAAACAGGCGTATTGAGCATAATTCTACTTAATTATATACCTCAAACTTTTTTCTGCCATAGGCTAAATTCATCAGTTTCTTTCCTGACTGCTTAATCTTATGCCAAACCGTTTCTTCCGGATGTTTAAAGTTCTTCCAGGGAGTAAGTTGTAGATACTTGTAATATTCTTTTTTAAACGGATGAGTATTTGTGTAGTGCCAGGGCTTGGAATAGCCTGTGTAATGTATAATGCAGGGATTTGTTATTACATTGATTAATTCGCTTTCATCTATATGTAATTCCTTAGCGGTTGCCGTAAACAGAACAGATGTTACATTCCATACAAAAGGAAGACACAGCCATTGGTCGTATAATATGGCATTGAGTGCATCCTGTTCCAGCATTTCCAGAGAACCATTATTTTTATCAATGAATGTTAGAATTTGTCTGGTTGTATCATTTTTTCTCCATTTTTCCAGGTTCATCAGCAATACACCTGCATTAAAGTAATTAGCCTCTTTTGGTATATTTAATTTAGCATGCCTGGTAAACATAGGCTCCATTACTGCAGCAACGCTGTAATTTTCAATATTTGTATTCCAAAGATCAGAAATATCTCTTCTGATGATCACATCTACATCCAGATACAAAACTTTGTTAATGGAAACTGGAAGCAGCCCTGGAATAAGTAATCTATAATAGGTAGCTGTAGTGATATGGTGTACGGTCTGAAAATTATTTATTTCTTTATCATCTATTCTCACTATTTCTAATGCATGCTGATAGTTAGTAACAAAACTTTTAAGCTTTTGTAAATCATTATTATCAGCAAAACTGATGATTATATATATATGAAAGTTATAGGTAGGATTATTCTTAAATAATGAACCCAGCATAACCGCACAATGCTGCAAGTAGCCAGCATCTAAAGTAGTTACAACAGGGATAAGCTCCTTTGATGGATTCATGTAATAATACAGTTATTGAGTTTTTAACTCATTACAATATTGATAGATAATGTCTAGAATTTTAGGCGCAGCTACATGAACATTATGTTGATCGGTAGCCTTTCTCCTTGCATTGTTTCCTAACCGTGTTTTCAATACAGAATTAGACTGTAGTTCAATAATTTTAGCAGCCATAGCCTTTATATCCAGATAAGGCACCACAAATCCACAGTCATTTTCAACAAATTCAGGCATGCCTCCGGATTGATCAAAACAAAGAATAGGTTTACTCAATAAGGCATTTTCCAAACAAACAAGCGGATAAGGATCTTCTCTTGACAATAAAACAAACACATCAAAACTATTAAAATACGGTAATGGATTTTTCTTTAGTCCGGTAAACACAACATTTTTTTCAAGACCTAATTTATATATATCCTGTAAAAAGTAACTATGCTCTTCTGGTTTGTTGCCAACCCAGATAAAATAACATAAATTTCCATTATCCTTTTCTGCTATTTCTTTAGCCAGTAGAATTAATAAATCTGCCCCTTTTCTTATATCTACACTGCCTGCGGCACCTATGATAAAAGCAGTTTCAGGTATTTCAAATTCCTGGAAGAGTTGCCTGCTTTTTTCTACTTCTACTACCGGGACAAATTCATAAACTAAACTTATTACTTTCTCAGGTATAGTATGTTTACTTATTAAATTATGTTTCACTGCCTTAGAGACAGCTATATAATGAGAAGTATATTTTTTAAGTAGTGCCAGGTTATTACTTCCATTTGCCTGTATTCCAATTTCTAACTCATGTATATGCGATATTACCTTACAATTGAGAAACGATAAAAAATCTAACAGAACACCAGTCCCAATGCCATTAGCATAGATTAATCCTACATTTTGAGCAAGCAGTTCGTTTTTTAAGTTCTTGTAATAGGAAGGAATGCCTAAATAGGTATTCCAGTTTCTGATTAGTTTACCTTTAAAACCATCTACGGATGGGTATGGAAACTGATATACGTATGTAGGCGCTAGTTCTTTAAATTCATCCATCAACTCTCCGGGCCACTTCACTAATAGTATAAACTCAAGACTGGTATTTGCTTTAAGCCACTTTAGTAAATGCAGCAGAACAATTGGAGCACCTGTTCTGGAAGCTTCGTGACTAACAAAAAGAATCTTCTTTTTCATAAATGCCAGCTGGGCTGCATATTTGCTATAATGGTGAGTCTGCTATTATAATTTGGTATAAATAGCCATAATCGTATCGGCATATTTAAAGTCTTCTTTAAAAAAACTCTCTAAAAGCACAGTAGCACCGGTTTTATTTAAAACTTTCCCAGCAATGCCCATCCGGTCTGTAAGAATACTTTGATTCAATAGCTTTCTGTGTTCATTCATGGGTTCAGTAAAAATATTTTCCAGCCGCAAAGGATACACTTTTGGTAAACTTTCCAAGGATTTTCTGTTCCATAATCCCATGTGATGCGGAGGTAAATTAAGTAACCTAGTGGCCTGATACAGATGGTCTAAATGGTTAATCTTATTTCTTTTATATTTAAAGAATAGCGCATCATTGTTTGGCACGGCTACCAGTATTAACCCTCCTTTTTTTAATACTTTCAAAGAAGCTTCCAACAGAGAGTGTACGGCACTTATATGCTCCAGCAGTTGAAAAGCACATACATAATCGTATGTCTCTTCATTCTTTTCAGCATGTTGCTCAATTAGTTCTTTTCTTATGTCCAGGCCCTGATTTTTGCCAGCGCTAATTGCATCCTCACTCAATTCCAACCCTATGCAATGAATGGCATTGGTTTGCATCTTTTTTAAGAAAGATCCATTTCCACAACCGATTTCCAATAATCTACCGGCACTCCGGAAAGTTTCAAGGGCTATCTGATACTCCCATTTCCACTCAGAATAATACCATGGCTGCTTTTGGAGCTGATCGTAGAAAGAACCATTGCCTGCTATATGAAAAGGATAATAAAACCGGTAATCTGTATCCAGACATCTGTATACTTCTATGAAAGGAGTAGTATTAAAATAATCTGAAGTATCAATATTGAAAGCCTGTTTATATCCTGCTATAATCTCTTTTGTAGATTTTTTTTCCTCCAGTAATACATTAGCTTTTCCGGTGATTGGGCTTAAAACCATAGAATTATTTCTTTAGCAAATAACAAACTCCGTTTTTGCTTGTATAAATCCGCTCAGAGGATTTTCTTTTAGATAAAAAATCATGAACTGCTCTTGCACAACCATCCCACATATAATAATCATCTATGATAATGATACCACCAGTAATAACCTTATCATACAGATTTTCTAAACAATCCATCGTCGATTCGTACCAGTCACCATCTAGCCGGAGAATAGCTATTTTACCGGCTATGTTGTTTTTAGGTAAAGTTTCTGAGAACCATCCTTTTACTGTAACAAACTGTTCTGCTTTTGCCAGTTGCATAGCTTGCCGGGCATACATTTCTTCTGCTTTACAGTTATCATAATATCCTGGTGAATTCTTATTATTCTGCCAGGCTTTTGCAGCCTCTCCATCAATTTCCTTTACCTCTGGCAAACCTTCAAAACTATCAAATAAATAATATGATCTATTATTACCTACTACTTCAGCTACGGCTGCAATCATTCCACCCCTCCATACACCGCATTCCACTACAGCACCCTCTATATGGCTATGATTCCGGCAAAGTTCAATATTATCTATAAACTCTCTTTCGGGTATCATGGTATAATTCCGGTATTTCTGATATAAATTCTGAGCCTCTTTTATTGAATCTCTTTGCCTGATTTCATCCTGGTAAACCTTCCGCAGCTCAATATTGAAGCTCTTCAGGATATTTTTTATTTGCTCTTTCACTCAACAAATTTTATATAGTAACTTCTTGTACAACTTGCCATTCTCCGTCTTCAATATAGGCACATGCATTGGGTTGCCACTGAAATTCCCGGTGATTTCCATACATGACCACTTCAAAAGGACACACATTTTCTAAAACCTGGAAAAACTGTCCACCCGGAGGTTCTGAAAAATATAGTTTAAGAAAATACTTTCCCATATATAATTTCAGCTTTGGAATAAAACAACGGATTTTGTGAGTACCTGCCTCTCTGCACATAGGCATATCTGAATCGAACGTCCATAAATGCGCATAATTTCTTTCCTTAGCATCTATGATATGAAAAGATAAACATGCCCCTTTTATGGGAGCAGGTGTAGAAATCGTGATTTCAACAGCAAACTCTTCTCCATTCATCTGTACATTATTGGGGAGAGAAGTAAATAGCTCAACCTTACTTATCTTGGGTTTAAGAGCAGCTGTTGAATCCCGGTAAATTAAATCTGTTACTTTATTATCATTGATATAATGATTGACTACATCTGAAGTAGTGCCCATAAAATCTACTTTTCCTTTTTTTAAGAAAATAGCTTTTGTAGTCAGGGTAGTTACTGCCTGCATATCATGGCTTACAAAAATTACAGTTCTCCCCTGCCCGGCTACCTCTCCCATTTTACCCAGGCACTTTTTCTGGAATTCTGCATCACCAACAGCGAGTACTTCATCAATAATGAGTATTTCTGGTTCCAGGTGTGCGGCAACAGCAAAGGCCAGCCGGACATACATGCCGCTGCTATAATATTTAACCGGGGTATCTATAAATTTTTCCACCCCTGAAAAATCCACAATTTCATCAAAACGGGATTTAATTTCTTTTCTGGTCATGCCCAGAATGGTGCCATTCAGATACACATTTTCCCGGCCACTCAGTTCCGGGTGAAAACCAGTACCTACTTCTAATAAGGAAGCTACTCTTCCATTGATTTCAATTCGTCCTTTGGCAGGCCTGGTGATGCGGGAAAGTATTTTAAGCAAGGTTGATTTTCCTGCGCCATTTTTTCCGATTATTCCAACAGCTTCTCCCTGATTAATTTCAAAGGATACGTCCTGCAATGCCCAAAAATCGTTAGCCTGTTTGCGTTCACCACCTTTCAAAAAGGTAAGCTTTTGCATTAGCGATTCCCTGAAAGAACTGCTTTTATTTTGTCCAATCTGGTACAGTTTTGCTACTCCTTCTACTTTAATGGCTATATCAGACATGAATCAATAACAGGTTTCTTAAAAATGATTGTTTATACAATATCAGCCATTATCTGCTCTACTCTACGGAAATAAAATAAGCCAGTAATAAATACTAGTATAATGAGTGCATAGGAAACATACGCATACTGGCTCAGGGTAACCCCTCCGGTTAAACTCCAGTGGAAACCTTCTACTACACCTGCCATTGGATTCAGATGATAGATGAATTGATATTGCTGAGGTATCATGTAAGAAGGATAAGCAACAGGCGTAGCATATAAACCAAATTGTACCATAAAAGGAATGATATGCTGAAAATCCCGATACCGGATGGTTAATGCACTCAGCCAGATACCCATACCCAGGGCTGCCATTACTGTAAGTACAATAAACAAGGGCAAAAATACAATATTGGCGGGAGGTATAAACTGGAAATAAAGCATTAGCACGGCAACAAACACCAGTGTAATAGTAAAATCTACCAAACCTACTACGGCTTTTGATAAAGGGATAATTAACCTGGGGAAATATATTTTTTGGATCATCCCCTGTGAGGAAATAATTGAATTCCCTGCCTGGTTCATCACAAAAGCAAAATAAGTCCAGGCACACATTCCAGATGATGCAAACAGTGAATAAGGTACATTATTTACAGTGATACCCATTCCTTTTCCAAACACAAGCACAAAAATAGTAACAGTACATAAAGGCTGTAATACGGCCCACAACAAGCCTAAAAAAGTCTGGGCATAACGCACCCGTAAGTCACGGTAGGCAAGAATAAGAAACAGGTCTTTGAAATGCCATAGTTCCTGGAATTGTAAACCAACGTTTTTCTGGTTCGCATCAATGACCAGTTTCTGCATAGTAAGCGGTGTGGGAAATAAAATTAAATTTCAAAATTACTAAAAGCTGAATATACTCCAAGGTACTTTTTGAGGAAAAGCGATAAATTCTCAGATAATAAGCCTGATTAGTTTACAACTATAGATTTTATCTGTTTCTGTCCTGCAAAATCATATTGAATCAAATATACTCCGGCTGCTAAATTACCTTTATTGATCTGAATCTGATGAAAACCTGCTTCCAAGGTATAAATGTTTCTGGTTTGTAATCTGCCTAGTATGTCAATGATACTGATCTCTACTTCTCCTTTGGCAGGCAACATAAAAGGAATATACATTTCTGAAGCTACCGGGTTTGGATATGGCATTAATATAGTAAAAATGCTTTCTATACTGCTGCATTGCCTGTTACTCGTTTTATCTAAACTCTGACTTACCGCAGTTACACAGGCAGAAGCAAGATTACTATTTATATTTTCAGGAATAGCATAATTATATACAAGCATTTTTCCTGGCAACAATTCCCCCTGCCAGAGATATATAAAGGTATTTTTTTCATCGATCAGTGTAGCCAGATCCAGCTCTCTCAAAATATACGGACTGCTGTTTACAAGCCGTATTTGCAGTTCTGTGGCAGTTCCGGTTTTAACAATAGTTACTGTCTCCAGCTTCAGCTCAACATTAGCAGATATGCTGCTCACTGAAATTTCCTGCTGAACAATGGTACTACAGCCATCAGCATTAACGGCTGTTAAACTCACATTGTATATGCCACCAGATTCATAAGTATGTTGTGGATGGGGCTGGTTACTCAAATTACCATCCCCAAAATTCCAGGATAATACAGTTGCATTACTGGCAGTACTATAAAAGTTAAGAGATAATGGAGCTGATGCAGCAACCGATTCAAAGGAAAAACTGACTTGAGCAGGTTGTGATAAGGATATATTTTTAGTTACGCTGGCAGAACAACCTGTTGAAGTTGTAACAGTAAGCATAACAGGCAAAATTGCCAATTGTGCAGAAGTAAAAACTACCTGCGGGTGCTGTTCACTGGAATTTCCATAACTTCCAAAGTCCCATTGCCAGCCCGTAATAGCATCCATTGCACTGGTAGATTTATCAGTAAACCGGATCTGGTTATTTATGCAAATTATGTCAGGAAAACTAAAATCAGCTATTGGTTGATCATTTATATGAATAACTTTAGAAAACAGGTTGGTACAGCGGGAGGAAGCAGTTGTAATTAAAGTTATCGTATAATCTCCGGCACTTGAATAGGTATGGATGGGATGTTGCTCTTGTGAGGTAGTATTGTCCCCAAAATCCCAGTACCAGTTAGTAATTGGATGAGTTGAATCAAAAGTAGACTGGTCGGTAAATGTTACTTCTTTGCTCGTACAATTGACTTGCATAGCAAATGCAGACTGTGGAGATGGAATAATAGTAATATCTTTCGTGAGTGAATCAACACAACCATAGATAGTCTCTATTTTCAGTTTTACCTTGTATGTCCCTGCTTTTGCAAATATATGGGAACCCTGTTGTGCAGCAGAATAGTTATTCGTCCCGCTCTCTATATCACCAAAATCCCATGACCATGTTTTTATACTTCCATCAGTGGAAATACTTCCATCCAGAAAATTTACCGCTTCTCCAGAGCAGGCCAGTGCATAAGAAAAGTCAGTGACTGGCTTTTTCCGGATAGTAATAACTTTTGTTTTAGTGATGGTACAGTTCAGATTATTCAGTACGGTTAAAGTAACTGTATATGTTCCAGTGGCTGCGTAATTATGTGTAGGATGTAAGTCAGTTGAGGTAGTATTATCCCCAAAATTCCATTCTCTGGATAACTCACTTGTGCCCGGTGAAAAAGTAGTAAGGTTGAGAAAGGAGGTCGTATTTCCCAAACATGCATTTTCTACCATAAAGTCTACAAAAGCACCTGCCTTAATTATAATAGATTTAGTAACAGTTTCCGTACAGCCGCTCGCGCCGGTAATGCTAAGGCTAACCGTAAAATTTCCAGCCTCTGTAAATAAATGTTCAGGATTCTGCTGAGTGGAAGTTTGCCCATCTCCAAAGTCCCACTGCCATTTTTTTATCACATCTCCTGCTGAAGTAGAAGCATCCTCAAACAATACACTTTCATTAGAGCAAGAGATAGAAGGGCCATTGAAATCAGCTGTATTTCTTTTTGTGATAGTAACCTGTTTAGTGATATCACTCATCTTTCCACAAGCATCAGTAATAGTAAGTGTTACTGGAAAGATACCCTCTGAAGAAAAAGCAAATGCTGCATTTTTCCCACTTGCTGTATTACCATCTCCAAAGTCCCAGGCATATGAAACAATTCTGTTACCTGTTGGCGATACATCAGCATTGAAATTGGTAGTAGTTCCTAAACAAGTATTATTTACTGTGAAACCTGCTGTAACTGGTGGTCTTACATAAATAGTTTTAGTGAAAGCTTTTACATTATTTGAATTAAAAGCTTTTAGTTCTATCTTCTTTGAGCCACTGCTATTATATACTATATGTACTGGCTGCTGTTCAATAGCAATTGCAGTATTTACAGCACAAGGATTAGGAAAATCAAATCTGTAAATTTGATTACTGGCAAAATCAACAGTAAATAGATAGTGATCTGATAATGAATTCACTAGCTCCATACCTACTACATCACTAATCATACTAAAATTATTAGAGATGGCAGGCGCACTATTTTGCATATCCTCACCAAAGTTCAGGGCGATTACTTTTCCATTCACATGCATGACGAATGCATACATATTACCTCCTTCTTGCTTAAAAGCTACCTTTACAGGAGAAAGCATTAAGGATTGAGTGGTTGTTATTTCAGTGATAGATGGAATTGAAAAAAGCGCTGAACCAAAAGATAATTTGTATATTCTATTATTGAAAGAAGCAGCCAATCCATACCATTGATCACAGTTCTTTATGATAGAAATTCCCATCACATTCAGACCTGTAATGGCACCCGGTAATATCACGTTTTTAATATCACCGCTCGAGAGTGTATTTAATAAAGAGTTGCCAAAATTTGCAATTGTGACAACATTATTTAATGTATTTGCTATAAATACTATAAAATTTCCGTTGTCATTAACGATATCTATGCCCCGCGGATTTGCAATGTACGAATCTAATGCAGTAATACGGGTTGCAGTGGGTATATTAGTAAGACTGTTTCCAAAATTAATTTGTACTACACTGAAATCGTCGGTATAGTTGTTAAGATTTACAATCATAGCAATCCAATCTGCACCTACTTTCACCACTTTCATTTGTTCAGGTTTGGATAGTAAATTCCCAGGATTGCCTAAATCTGTAAAAGAGGGAGTATTACTTAAACTATTTCCAAAATCCAATCTAAAAATCTTATTATTATCCCGGCTACTCACAAACCCGTACCAGTTTGCTCCATCAGAAATAGTAGTGATATCAGTAGGAGTCAGCGCACTTGCCAGGGTAGTTACCGTTTTAAGAGCAGGTTGTTCTTCTAAATCTCCACTACAAAAATCCCATTCATACCGGTCTGCTCCACTGCTAGTATTTGTAATGGCAAGTGACTCACCGATGCAAATCGTATCTGGAACCGTAAAAGAAGGCTGTGGACATTGTGCAAAGGAATCAAATACACAATAGATTACTATTGAAAGAAACCCTATATAACGGAATATTTGCATTCGCGAAAGGAAGAACCTGTTCAAAAATAACAGGCTTAATTATTTATCACAAGCCATGGTAACCTTGCTTACTTAGTATAAACGAAAAACGCTGCTGTATTTGTAATGTCAGCAGCGTTTAAATTATCATTTAATACTTTTTCGTACATCAAACATTCACTACAGATTTCTCTACATACTCTTTGTAGGTTCTGGTTATTCCTTCCTTTAAACCTATCTTGTAGCGCCAGCCAGCCTTAGCCAGTTTCGATACATCCATCAATTTACGGGGAGTCCCATCTGGTTTGGAGGAATTCCAGGTCAGTTCGCCTTCATAACCAACTATTTCTTTGATTAATAGCGCAAGTTCTTTTATGGTTACATCCTCTCCGGTGCCAATGTTTACCAGGTTAGGTTCATTATATTCCAGCATTAAGTGGTAACAGGCATCCGCCAGGTCATCGGCATGCAGGAATTCACGGCGGGGAGTTCCGCTCCCCCATATTTCTACAGACGGGGCTCCATTCACTTTTGCATCATGAAACTTTCTGATCAATGCAGGCAGAACGTGCGAATTATTGAGGTCGTAATTATCATTGGGGCCATATAAATTGGTAGGCATTACCGAAATAAAATTGCAGCCATATTGACTTCTATAAGCATCACACATTTTAATACCGGCAATTTTAGCGATAGCATAGGGTTCATTGGTTGATTCCAGTAAACCGGTAAGCAGGTAATCTTCTTTTAAGGGTTGAGGGGCAAGTTTGGGATATATACAGGATGATCCCAGAAACAATAATTTCTTTACTCCATTCAGGTAAGCATGATGAATCACATTATTTTGTATCATCAAATTTTCGTACAAAAATTCAGCCCGATAGATGTTATTTGCCTGAATTCCACCTACCTTAGCAGCTGCCAGAAAAACATAGTCAGGCTTTTCACTTTCAAAGAATTGTTTTACAGCTTCCTGGTTCCGCAGATCCAGTTCATCTGAACGGCGGAATACAAAATTCGAATAGCCAGCTTCTTGTAACCTCCTTACAATTGCCGAACCAACCATACCCCGATGGCCAGCTACATATATTTTTGCTTGTTTTTCCAACTTAAAATTGTTTTTATCAGTTTCGTATTACTATATCAAAAATAAATAAAGATGCTTTTTCGTTCAAATTTAGTAATTTTGTTTGTAATATAAATGACCCCTGATTACTCTGGCACTTTTTAGATATGTCAACATTTTCTCCTGTAGTTAAATTCAAGTATCTGTTTCTATGTCTTGCAGCGTTTTTCAGTGTAGAAACCGGCATGGCGCAAATTACAGAAGATAGCCTCACTAATTCTGTTATTCCTGAACTCGACCTAGTATTACCTGAAAAAAAAGAAGAGAAGAAAGCGCCAAAAGTTAGAAAGAAGAAAAATATTTATCAGGGCACAAAAATTAAGAAGCAGTTTACCAAAGCAGGAAGTGGCCCACGGCAGATTATTGAGCTATTCTATTACGTTCGGGAATATAAGGAGCCTAATCCTTATATACAGGAAGTATTTTGGTATGATACGAAAAAAAAGATCATCAGTAAATCAAAAAATATAGACAAAGCCACGATGCGTCCATTACATGGCCCTTATAAGAAGATGGTAGGTGGGAAATTAGTAGAAGAAGGCTTTTATTTTATGGGAAGCAAGCATGGGCGGTGGGAACAATATAATGCAAATTTTACGCTCGTAGATAAAACTAAATACCACCGGGGTTGGCTGGAAGAATCTAAAATTAATTATTATGATGCGGGCCGAACTAAAATTAAAGAAGTAATTCCTGTTGAATTTGGTTTAAAAAAGGGCAAATATTATTCGTTTTTTGATGGAGGCCAGCTGGAAATGGAAGGCCAGTATGACAATGATATTAAAGTAGGTAAATGGATCGAGTACTACCAGTTCCGCAAACGAAAAAAGAAAGAAATCCAGTTTTCCCCTGATCCATTTGACAAAAATTTTGAGTCATATGTGATAAAAGAATGGGATGAAAAAGGCACGCTTTTATTTGATAAAGAAGTAGAAGAAAAAAAAAGCTTGAGTAAATTTTAATCACAGGCTGTTTAATTATAATACTTAGCGAAAGCGCTACGATTGACAATCGTAGCGCTTTTCTATTTTAAATAAATGTTGTTGCTTAGTATTGTTTCAAAAGCCTTTTTTGTTACGAAAACACAAAAAAATTACATCCTACATAAATCAGGGTAATTTGTGTATTTGCATTGATGCAGTTTACGTTGTTTTGCTGACATAATAATCTGCCGGGCGAAGGCAACAAAATGACATTACTTGTAGTAAATATATTCTCACAAAATATATCTTTGCGCCAGGATTTTATAACCTATTCTAATTTTTTCAACCAAAACACAGTATTATGAAAAGAATTTCATCCTATTTATTTACATTTCTTGCCTTTACCGGCTTGAGTTTGCTCACCAGCTGCGGCGATGACACAGAACCCACACCTGAAGAACAACTAGAAGAATTACCTGCTGCGAATGGCACGGTTCAAATTAAATTCCTGAACTACCCTGATCCTGCTTCAGGCAATTTAAAAGTTACTGCTGCTTCCGGTGATGTTCTTGCTGTAGCGGTTCAAGTACAGAAAACAGCTAATGGAAACAGACCGCAGAAACTGCGAGTGTATGAAACAACAACTATAAATACGAGAGGAAAACAAGTTGGTGATGTTATAGATTTGCGTAACACTGATGAAGCACAGATTAAAAATGTTAATTATACTGTTCCTAATGAATCAGGTCCGGTTTATTTGTACTTTGAAGTAGATGAGAGTGCAAGTGCTTTCTCAAGAAAAATGATGGAAGTTACTATCAGTGGATCAGCTGGAGTCAGTGCTTATCCAAATTTAACTTTAGGTGCGCAAACTAATGCTGCCCCTTCTCGCATTTCTTCTGCAACTGGCCAGCTTTATACAGCTTGTAATGCAGCTGCAAATATGGATGATATTGATATAACTTATGCATATATAGGTACAACTCCAGTTATCCTATCAAATCCTGAAAGAAAAACTAAGTACAATCTCTCTACTGAAGCTAAAAATTGTGGCGATGATGTAACTAATGATACTTCTGGAGGCCCTAATACTGTATTTGTAAAAAATAACAGTGCTGACTTTGCTAATCCTACGGATGCTACACTAAGCGCGTTAACCTTTACAAATGCTCCCGAATCAATTGTAGTAGCGAAAGACGATATTATTGCTTTCAGAACAGAAGATGGCAGAAACGGATTGATTAAGATTGATAATATTACAACTGGAGTTGCGGGTACTGTTCAAGTTTCTGTTAAAGTGCAACGTTAATTTGTCATTAAAACAATTCCACAAATAAAAAACTCCGTTTGAACGGAGTTTTTTATTTAATCTTGAATCAGAAGCTTCTATTTTTCTAAGTTGTCTTCATAAATTTTATTTCACTGTATCTATACTGCTGAGAGTAGCTCAATAACAACAGTTAAATGCAGTTTATTCTTCAAATATATCTATTACTTAGCTGATTAAATATTTATAATTTGTATAAAATTAACTTTTATATAATACTGATGTCTCATGCCATCTCAACTTGAACAAGATTTAATACAACTATTGCACACATATGAGGCTGAATTAGGTAATGTTTTTCCTTTCGACTTAAATACTCCTAAATTACTTGTATTTGATCTATCTGACCAAAATAATGAATTAAAACAGATGGATTTTACGCATGAAACCAGTTTCTCGGAGTATGTTTCAAATAAAATGGCTGAAGCCCATACACCGGTTGCTATAGGAAAATATAATGAGGATAGGATAATTTACAGGCAGAGTGAGAACTTTCAGGGTGTAGAGGCCAGAAGTATTCATTTAGGTATTGATTTATGGGCAACTGCAGGCACCTACATATTTAGCCCACTGGATGGGATCGTACATAGCTTTGCTGATAACAAAGGCTTCGGCAACTATGGCCCCACCTTAATTCTACAGCACTTTTTGGATGATGTTACTTTTTACACGCTGTACGGACACTTGGATCATGCCTCTTTAACACATCTTCAGGCTGGAAAAGCAATACAGAAAGGGGAAACAATAGGAGCTTTAGGAACACAACAAGAGAATGGTGGCTGGCCGCCTCATCTTCACTTTCAGATATGCAGCACTATTCTGGAGATTTCCCTGGAGTTGCTGCCCCCAGCCAGAGAGATTACTATCTCCGGCTTTGTGCAGATCCTAACCTGATTTTACAGATTAAAAAACTGCATACAAAAAAGCTGTTCAATGCTTAAGACGCTCTATTTCCAACTGTAGCGCCCGTACCATTTCACTCAAATGATTTAGAGAAGGTATAGCTGAGGGTTCTGGCATCTGCATACTTAAAAAAGCTTTAGCCTCCCATATTTCAAGCACTTCTTTGATTGAAACCTCATGTGTTGGTAAATGAGCATTATCGGAACTAAGTAATAATGCTCCTTTAATCTTTACCTGATTATAGACCCGGCGATATATAATTCCTTGTTTATGAATTACCAGCAGATAATTTTGCCCATCCTTTATTTCATACCAATTATTTACAAACTGCCCAATAATCACAGAACCTGGTTGCATAAAATCGGATCCTGCTTCAAAGGCACGGTATTTACCCGGAGGCAGCATAGGTAGTTGAAAAACAGGCAATTGTTTGATATACTCTGTATAAGCGTAACTACTTAAATATTCGCCCATATCTTTCTGCGATACCCATTCAATCGTCTGTTTTTGCTTTTCAGCAACAATTACTTTTTCATGCACTATCGTTTGTAAAGGTGTTGTATATGGAATAGGCTGAGTAACAGGGGCAGATTTAGGAGGTTGATAAGCAGGTATAAAAGGTTGAACAGATGGTCTGGCTTCCTGTTCGGAGCGGTAATATTTATCAATGATAGTGGATAGTTGTTTTGGTGGTTCAGGTTCTTCTTTGATGGCAAGTTGTTGAGAAGGTTGAGGCAGTGGTACTCCTTTAGATTCCTTCAACCGACGCATATCATTCTTCAAGAGATTATCTACAGTAGTGCCAAAAATTTTAGCTATGTTCATCAGGTTATCCAGATTCGGGTTTGCCCTTGCCTCTTCGTAAGCCCCTAATAATGAACGCTTAATGCCAATTTTCCGGGCAAATTGTTCCTGGGTGAGGCCATTCATTCTTCGTAAGTACTTGATATTATTACTAACGATAGACATATTTTACAGGTGGAGTAATAATGTTTGTTAAAAATATTAGCCAAAATAGCATTTTTTTTAATCAAACAAATGTTGCCATGCAAATTATCAAAGAAGAATAAATGCCAAAAGCTTGGAGTCAGGCTTTAACAAAAGTTAAGAGAGATAACAATTTAATTTAATGGCAAGCTAACTATAAAGGATGTGCCCTTTCCTGGATAGCTCTCTACGGTTATTTTACCTTTGTTTTTTTCAATAAATTCTTTACATAACAACAGCCCTAATCCATTGCCTTTTTCCTGAGCTGTGCCATTGGATACCTGTTGAGAATCAATATTAAAAAGTTTAGATAGTTTCTCAGGATTCATACCAACACCATTGTCTTTTACAGCTATTCTGATAGATTGGTCTGTTGTTTCTGTTTCCACAAATACCTGTCCTCCCTTTCTGGTAAATTTCACAGCATTCGAAAGTAAATTTCTAAAAACCACCTGCAGCATATTCATGTCCGCTTTAATGTATAGTTGGTCCGGAACGTTGTTTTCTAAGGTGATTCCTTTACTTTGTGCATGACCATTTAATAGGTTCAAATTATCATTAATAAGTTCCTTCAAATCGATATTGGTAGGATTATATTCGATAGTACCAGTTTGAGAACGTGACCATTGTAAAAGATTGTCCAATAGCCCAAGCAGATTTTTTACAGACTTGTTCATGCTGCCTGCAAAGTGCTTTAGTTCTTCCAAAGAAAAAGCTTCCACATGATCGTTAAGAAGCTGTAAAAAGCCTACAATGGTATTTAGGGGACTTTTTAGATCGTGAGCGATTATAGAAAAGAACTTATCTTTGGTGGCATTCACGTCCTTCAAATACTTCTCCGAATTACTTAATTGTTCCTGAGCATCCTGCAAACTTTTATACTCTGCTAGTAATACCTGATGTTGCTTATTGAGTGCATTGTACTGATTTCTCTGATTTTGAAATTTTTTGAAAAAATGAACTGCTGTAGCTATGGCGAATAGACATAAAATTAGAAGAAAAATAGCAAGAATTATCTCCATGCAAATTAGCTGATGTCAATTTTTAAATTTTCAAACATTTATAATTCTACTTCTACCTCTTCATAAACTAAGGGCACACAAAAACGGAAAGTAGTTCCTTGTTTAAGTTCACTCTCCACCTGAATTATACCACCATTTTTTTGTACAAACTCCTGGCACAGAATTAATCCTAAACCTGTGCCCATCTCATTTTCAGTGCCATTACTTGTAAAGCAGGTATTTATTCTAAATAATTTACTTAATACTTCCTTACTTATACCTACGCCGTTATCACTAACAGCTATTTCAACCTCATTGTTTTTAGTTTGAGAAGTAATACGCACTACACCGCCCTTATGAGTAAATTTTATGGCATTAGAGAGTAGATTTCTCAAAATAAAACTCATCATATGTTTATCTGCATTCACTTTTATAATAGGATCTACTTCTACCTGGATTAGAATATTTTTATTATGGGCTGTAGGTTCTAATAAGTTAACTGTTTTATATATTAGTTCTGCTAAAACAAATACTTCTGGCCGGTGTTCAATCTGCTTACTCTGACTTTGCGACCATTTAAAAAGGTTTTCTAGTAAATCAAGTAGATTATGGACAGACTTATCCATATTCCTCCCGAAATCTTTCAATTCGTCTTTACTGAAACTCTCAGCATATTTCATTAAAATCTGTAATAATGCAGTTAACGAATTCAAAGGTCCCCTGAAATCGTGAGATATAATCGAGATGAATTTATCTTTGTTCCGGTTAATTTCCTGTAACTCATTTCTACTTATCTCTAACCTATCATTGGCTTTTTTCAAAGCCTTAATTTGCACAAGAATTTTGGTATTTTCTCGGGTACGTAAGAAATAAGCTTTTTTCTTCAAAATGTATAGCCTATAATAAACACCAGCTATGCCTGATATTATTATAAAAAATACTATTAATATGTAATTGAGTAAACTCATAAGTGTTAATAAGCCTTACTAAATGTAATTAAGCAAAATAGATGAGCCTTTAAGAACTTTTACCTTTTGGGTAAGTTACATTGCTATGAAAAAATGTACACAGGTATGTAAGCTTTTAATGCTTTCTAAGTTGACATTTAATTTTGTTTATCGGGATAAAGTAACCTTACAACCCTTGCGTTCTTTGATATTGATAGTTGATATAAACAAAGGGGCTCATACAAAGTTTTCTTAAGAAAAAAGAACTTTGTATGAGCTGTAAAATCGAAAGGTTATATGAAAATTAGAATGGAATTAGCAAAAGTATATTAGGAGCTTACTTGAGTTTCTTGGCATATACTGATAAGGCAATCTTTATTTTAAAATAATCATATTTTTCCCGGAAGTAATCAAATAACTCTTTGCTTTTAGTTTCAAGACCATTAATTTTTGGGATTGCTTCGCACAAAATCTGTAATTCCTGGGCTGAGATAAACGAATAGATATCAATAGGATAGTCTTTCATCCATAGCGTAATAATATGTGTCTGAATAGTAGTAATACTCAACTCTCTTTGTTTAGCGATCTCTTCGAGATGGTATCCTTTTATAAAAGCATCGTAGGTAAGTTGATAGGTATCTATTTTCTCTTTGGCAGGTTTCTTTTTAGGTTCATTCTTAAGTCTCTGCAAAGGTGGAAATTTATTAATTTCAATTAGAAAAGCATCTCCATACATATCCAGTTTATGTTGTCCAATACCCGAAATCCTTAGTAATTGTTCCCGGTTTTTGGGGCGCTTCATCACCATTTCAGATAAGGTATGATCATTAAATACTATATATGGCGGCACATTTTGAGAATCAGCCAGACGCTTCCTGATAATTTTTAGTTTGTCGAGCAAATGTTCTTTGACAGAAGCTGCACTTTGCTTAGAGATTACTTCATTCTGTTTTGGAATACCAATAGGTTCTGATTTTACCAGCCAAACTTGTTGGCTTCCATTCAGGATGCGCTGGCTTAACACTCCTCTATGCAAGGCATATTTTTGATGATAGGCTACTTCCAGAATGCCTGTATTTACCATCTGCTGCAAATAATCACGCCATTCATTCGTTTTCAGGTCAGCACCTGCCCCATAGGTTTTAATCTTATCATACCCTTTTTCCACAATCTGAGCACTACGACTGCCACGAAGTACATCAATCAACATTCCCATAGTTACAGATTCCTGTAGCCTGATCACTGCCGAAAGTGCTTTTTGTGCCAGTATGGTGCCATCAAAGCGGCTTCTGGGATTTTTACAGATATCACAATTCTGGCAATCCTGAGTTAATTGTTCTGAAAAGTAGTTCAACAGAATACGTCTCCGGCATAAATATGCTTCAGCATATTGTTGCATTCGTTCCAGGCGAGCCATTTGTAACTCTACCCTTTTTTCGTCTTCTGGTTTAGAATTTAATATCTCACGCCAGGCAATTACATCACGAAAACTATAGAATAGAACCGTAGCTGCTGGTAAACCATCCCTGCCTGCCCGGCCAATTTCCTGATAATAGCTTTCCATATTCTTAGGCAAATTAAAATGAATCACCCAGCGAACATTCGACTTATCTATTCCCATTCCAAAAGCGATAGTTGCACAAATCACTTGAATGTCATCTTTAAGAAAAGCTTCCTGCACCTTAGAACGGTCACGGCTGCTCATCCCAGCGTGATAATAACCTGCCTTGTAACCGCTTCCTGTTAGCTTTTCTGCCACCTGCTCGGTATTACTTCTACTTAAGCAGTATATTATTCCGGCCTGCCCCTTATGTGCATCCAGAAAATCCATTACCTGAGTAAGTTTGTTTCTTCCAGGTAACACTGTCAGGCTCAAATTTTTTCTATCAAAAGATGATACAAATACTTTAGCAGCTTGTAAACCCAACTGCTCCACAATATCCTGCCGGATTAGTTTATCGGCAGTAGCGGTCAAAGCTACGACAGGTATACCTGGAAAATTTTGTTTTAAAAGATTCAACTGCGTGTATTCCGGCCTGAAATCATGTCCCCATCCGGAGATACAGTGTGCTTCATCAATAGCAAAAAGGTCAATTGGCAATTTCTTTAATAAGGCCTGAAATCCTTGTGAAAGCAATTTTTCCGGAGATATGTATAAAAGTTTAATAACGCCTTGCAGGCACTCATTTTCAATGTCGGATTGCTGCTGACCAGATTGTGAACTATTTAAATAGGCAGCTGGAATTCCATTACTCAGCAGGCTTTCTACCTGGTCTTTCATGAGAGCGATTAAGGGAGAAACCACTATTGTTATTCCGGGCATTACCATGGCAGGTACCTGATAGCAAATGGATTTGCCGCCTCCAGTAGGCATCAGCACCAATACATCCTTACCTTGCAACAGTTCATAAATGATTTCCTGCTGCATAGGCCGGTAGGTATCATAACCAAAATATTGTTTAAGAACACTTTCCGGGGTAAGCACTGAGGATGGCATAGCAGACTGAAGAATGAATAGTACTTCTTTAAGAGAGTGAAATTAGCGAGCTTTGCAGAGAATGCCAAACTATTGGACAGGCATAAAATAAAAGTCCCACCGGCGGAAACCACCGGGGGACTTCGTTAAAACAAACCACCTAAAACCTAAACTTATATGACTATTTATCTTGAATCTTTTATATAAATCAGTGTAACGTCTTCTATTATTTCTTTCCCTATTTCTGCCTGATTGACAATTCAAAATTACTAGATGCATTCAGAAATAAAATGCACTTTCAGGTACTTATCCTACACACATTTGTTTCCCGAAGGAAATTAACAAAGCCAATTCATTAAAATGTAACTAAGCAAATCTGAGTATATAAATAAGCCTAAACTAAACTTTAGTTTTATCCTTATATAAGGAGATACTTTTGGTAAAAACTCCTTAATCTCCGTTTTTACCAACACTCTTTCAGAACATATTGTCCAGAGAAGCAAATGAGCTTATGTTCTATCCATAATTTATGTGTAAACAAATTTATCACAGGCCGGAAGCAGATCTGACAGATTAGTAAAATTAAAAGGAGAATTAATGTTAAAATGACAAGTATTGCAAAAAAAATACATAAGCCCACAAAAAAAAGGATAAAAACACTCTATAAAAGTTGTTTTATCCTTTTTAGTATGAAAATATCAATAGAAATTATTTAAACATTTGCTTGAGCTGATTTAGCTTCTGTTGCATATCTGTTTCCGTTTCAGCTTTAGTCTGGTTTTTAGCAGGTTTTCCGGCAACAGGCTTATTTCCTTTCATTGATAATGCAATTCTTTTCCGGTTTACATCAACTTCAAGTACAGTAACCTCTACTTTTTGCTGCACTTTTACAACTTCATGCGGATTTGAAACATAGCGGTCGGATAATTCGCTGATATGTACTAAACCATCCTGATGCACGCCAATGTCTACAAAAGCACCAAAGGCAGTTACATTGGTAATTATCCCAGGCAGTTTCATCCCTGTTCTCAGATCACCCATGCTGTTGATGCCTTCTGTAAACTGGAATGTTTCAAACTGAGCTCTTGGATCACGGCCTGGTTTAGCAAGTTCGCTGAGAATATCTTGTAAGGTAGGCAAACCGGTAGTATTGGTTATATATTTTTTGAGTTGAATACTTTTTCTCAGCGTTTCATTCTGTATCAGGCTTTCAATGGTGGCTTTTACATCAGTAGCCATTTGCGCTACAATGTGATAACTTTCCGGATGAACGGCACTGGCATCCAAAGGATTGGCAGCCCCACGAATACGGAGAAAACCAGCCGCCTGTTCGTATGCCTTCTCTCCTAGCCTTGGCACCTGCCGTAACTGGCTACGGGAACTGAATGCTCCATGTGTATTCCGGTAATCTATAATATTCTGGGCCAGTTGTGGCCCTAAACCGGAAACATACGTGAGCAGTTCTTTACTGGCTGTATTTACCTCCACTCCTACCGCATTTACACAACTCATCACTACATCATCCAGGCTCTGCTTAAGAGCTGTCTGATCTACATCGTGCTGATACTGGCCTACTCCAATAGATTTTGGGTCTATTTTCACCAGTTCTGCCAGTGGGTCCATAAGCCTTCTTCCAATAGAAACAGCACCTCTTACGGTAACATCATACTCCGGAAATTCATCTCTGGCGACTTCAGAAGCAGAATAGATGGACGCGCCACTTTCATTCACCACAATAACCTGGATCTGAGCTGGCAACTTCAGGCTTCTTACAAAACTTTCTGTTTCACGGCTGGCAGTTCCATTCCCAATGGAAATGGCTTCTACATCAAACTTCTCGCATAATTTTATAATGGTTTCTCCAGCCTTTGCATATTGCTTTTGAGGTTCGTTGGGATAAATAGCTTCATTATGCAATAATTTTCCTTGCCTGTTGAGTATGGCCAGTTTGCATCCTGTCCGGAAGCCTGGGTCTACAGCGAGTACATTCTTCTGGCCCAAAGGTGCAGAAAGCAGTAACTGCCGCAAATTGTCTGCAAATACTCTGATGGCTTCTTCATCTGCCTTTTTCTTGGAGGCTAGTCTGATTTCAGTTTCTATAGAAGGTTTCAGCAAACGCTTATAACTATCCTTTACGGCCAGCCGAACTTGCTGTGAAGATTCATTCGTTGACAAAACAAACTGCTTTTCCAGGACATCGATTGCAGATTCTTCGGGTGGAGATGTATCCAATAACAAAAACATCTCTTTTTCTCCCCTACGCATGGCTAGTACTCTATGAGAAGGTGCTGTTGTAATAGGTTCTTCCCACTCAAAATAATCTTTAAACTTCTGTGCTTCTTCCTCTTTGCCAGGAATTACTCTGGTTTTAAAAACCCCTTCTTTCCAGAACAAATCCCGGATTTTTGCCCTGGCTTCCGGGCTTTCATTCACCCACTCGGCAATTATATCCCGGCTACCGGCAAGTGCTTCGTCAATAGAATTCACCTCTTTTTCGGTGGAGATAAACTTTTGGGCTTCTTCTGTGATGTCAAGATATTGCTGGGCAAAAATGGCGGCAGCCAGAGGTTCTAACCCTTTTTCCCTGGCGATTGTTGCTTTGGTCCGGCGTTTAGGTTTGTAAGGCAGATAGATATCTTCCAGAACAGCCATGGTTTCGGCGGCCTGTAACTGATCTTCCAGATCCTGTGTCCATTTATTGAGTTCTTTCAGGGATTTAATAATACTTTCCCGGCGTTTATCTAACTCGCGCAGTTGCAGAATGCGATCCCGTATGGCAGCAATGGCCACTTCATCCAGACTACCAGTCATTTCTTTCCGGTAACGGGAAATAAAAGGAACTGTAGCTCCCTCATCGAGCAGTTCAACCGTGCTGGCAACCTGCTTTTCTGATACAGATAATTCTGTGGCAATCTTTTGAAAATGTACTTGACTCATGAAAAATTAGGCAATAATTAAACTATAGGTTGACGTGTGGGGCAAAAATAGGAAACCATCCGGGCAGAAAAAACAGGATGGCAAAAAATCAGGAATATTACCTGAAGCTATACGCATTATACTTCTAATTTAAATTTATTGTTTTTTCACATACAAATGAGTGAATGAATATTTATATCTATTTCCCCGGAAATTCAAACCAGACCAGCTTCCCGGTATTTCCACTTACCTGCTGCCAGGAAATATTTTCAAACTGTATTTGTAGTGACCCACAGGTAGGAACGGTTCCGATTTCTGCATGGGTTAAATATTCAGCCAGATAGGTAAGTGTAGGATTATGAGAAATAATCATTACCTGAGTATATGTTTCACTCAGCTGATTCACAACCGCCATCAGATTACGCATGGAGGATTCATATAAAGTAGGCTCTATTTTAATATTTGACAGGTTGTAGCCCAGTTGTTCGGCCAATAGTTGTGCAGTAGTAGTAGTCCGGTAAGCAGGGCTTGCCACAATCAAATCTGGTTTTACCTGTAAAGATTGTAAGTGTTTCCCCATTCTGGAGGCATCCGCTACACCAGTCGCTGTCAGTTCTCTTTCTTCATCTTTGATAACAGGAGAATAGGGTTCCGCCTGCGCATGACGGACCAGTACTAAAGATTTAACCATTACTTTACATGGATATTAATTACAGACTATTCCTTAATTGCAGAGCGTAATGTAAGCAGAAAAGCGAATTTATAGAGAAAGGTTTGAACAAAAATATAATAAAAATGATTATAGTGAACCAGACCAATAAGTGTAGGTTTGTTTTTTTATACAAAAAATCATCATATTTGACCAGTTTTGCATTTTAAAGGATATTAAATCATATGTCTAAAAATTTAGTAATTGTAGAATCTCCAGCCAAAGCCAAGACAATAGAGGGGTATCTGGGCGAGGATTTTACTGTAAAGTCCAGCTTTGGCCATGTTCGCGATTTGCCCAAAGATAATAATGCTATTGATATAGCCAACGGATTCCGTCCAACCTATGAAATATCAGAAGATAAAAAGGAGGTAGTTGCCCAGCTAAAGAAACTTGCCAAGGAAGCTGAACTCATCTGGCTGGCTACTGACGATGACCGTGAGGGAGAAGCTATATCCTGGCATTTGAAGGAGGCGCTGAATTTAAAAGACAATGTAATCCGCAGAATTGTTTTCAGGGAAATTACTAAAAATGCCATCCTGAATGCCATTAAATCGCCCCGTACCATCGATATTGACCTGGTAAATGCCCAGCAAGCCCGGCGTATTCTGGATCGCATTGTTGGGTTTGAGCTTTCTCCGGTGCTGTGGAAAAAAATTAAAATGGGTTTATCTGCCGGTAGGGTACAATCGGTTGCTGTACGTCTGATTGTAGAGAGAGAAAGGGAAATTGAAGGGTTTGCAAGCAAATCTTCTTATAAGATTTCAGCTCTGTTTGACCTTGGGAAAGGAAAAACGTTAACAGCTGAATTACCTGAAAAATTCAACACGGAACCGGAAGCCAGAAGTTTTCTGGAACGTTGTGTGGAGGCCGCTTTTTCTATTAAGAATTTAGAAACAAAGCCAGCTAAAAAATCGCCTGCTGCTCCATTTACTACGTCAACATTGCAACAGGAAGCCAGCCGCAAACTGTATTTCTCTGTGTCTCAGACGATGACAATTGCGCAGAAGTTATATGAAGCTGGTAAAATATCCTACATGCGTACCGATTCTACTATTCTTTCTGAAGAAGCTATCCAGAAAGCAAAAGCCGAAATCGAGAGTGCCTTCGGAAAAGAATATGTGCAGGTAAGACAATACAAAACCAAATCAGAATCTGCTCAGGAAGCCCACGAAGCCATTCGGCCCACAGATTTTTCGGCACAGAAAGTAAATGGAGATCGCAACGAGCAACGCTTATATGAGCTCATCTGGAAACGGGCGATTGCCTCCCAAATGGCTGATGCCAGGCTGGAAAGAACTACAGCTACTATTGCTATTAAACCTGCGGCGGCTACTAACGTAGAAAGTGCCCAATTAAACAATGCCGGAGAATTGAAAGAGCAGCTGGTGGCCACAGGTGAAGTAATTAAATTTGATGGGTTTTTAAAAGTATATATAGAATCCAGCGACAATGAGGAAGACGATGAGGATAGCAAAGGGATGCTGCCTCCGCTTAATATCGGCCAAGCGCTCAACCTTAATCACATGAGCGCTACGCAGCGTTTTTCCCGTCCGGCTCCCAGATATACGGAAGCAAGCCTGGTAAAAAAACTAGAAGAAATGGGTATCGGCAGGCCTTCAACTTATGCGCCAACCATATCTACCATTATTAAACGAGGTTACGTTGTAAAGGAAGACCGTGAAGGTAAAGAACGTCCATACCGGGAACTGATACTGAAGCAGGATAAAATCAATGAAACAACCTTGAAGGAAATCACCGGTGCGGAGAAAGCCAAACTATTTCCGGAAGATATAGCTATGATTGTGAATGATTTTCTGGTACAGCATTTTCCCAATGTAGTGGATTATTCTTTTACAGCTACTGTAGAAAAAGAATTTGATGAGATTGCCCAGGGCAGGAAAGAATGGGTAAACATGCTGGAGGGATTTTATGATGGTTTTCACAAGCGGATAGAAAACACCCAGGAAATACAACGTTCTTCTGTAGGCAAATCCAGAGAATTAGGTACTCACCCGGAAACAGGCGAAAAAGTAAGTGTACGCCTGGGTAAGTTTGGCCCGGTTGCTCAAATAGGTGAAGCTGAAGGAGATAAAAAACCTCTCTACGCCAGCCTGAAAAAAGGCCAGATGATGGAACGTATTACCCTGGAAGATGCACTGGAATTATTTAAACTTCCCAGAGAAGCAGGAAGTTTTGAGGGAAAACCTATGACAGTTGCGGTTGGTAGATTTGGTCCTTATGTAAAACACGATAATAAATTCTACTCCCTGGGTAAAGAAGATGACCCCTTTGTGTTGACAGAAGCACGGGCAAATGAAATTATTATTAATAAACGAAAATCTGATTCCGAGAAATTTATTAAGGAATTTACCGAAAACCCGGATGTAAAAGTACTCAATGGCAGGTTTGGACCCTATATATCAATAGGAAAGCAAAACATCAAGATTCCTAAAGATAAAGATCCTAAAAATCTTACCCTGGAAGAGTGTCTGAATCTCGCCAAAACTACGCCGGAAAAAAAAGGCAAAGGAAAATTTCCGGTCAAGAAAAAGAAGTAAGTCTGTTATGTAAATACATTTTGAAGATAAAAATAGCGCTGGATCAAAACTTCAGCGCTATTTTTATGCCTTTATGTGCCGAAGTACCACAGGTATGTGGGGCTATTTTATCATTCACTTATTTTCGATGCCAGTAATAGCGATTTATAGGAATTTCTTTTATCCATTTTATTTATTTTGCCTTAATTTCAATCACAAAACTTCCTGATATATTTAGTTTCTATGAAAAAGAAAATTGTTGTTTTGTCTGGCGCAGGTATTAGTGCAGAAAGCGGAATCGCAACTTTTAGAGATGCGAATGGATTATGGGAAGGACATGATATTATGGAAGTAGCCTCACCGGAAGGCTGGCATAAAAATCCGGAACTGGTATTGAATTTTTACAACGAAAGGCGGAAAAATGGTCTTACTGCACAGCCAAATGCAGGACATCTGGCTCTCGTAGAACTTGAAAAAAAGTTTGATGTAGTGATTATAACCCAAAATGTAGATAATCTGCACGAAAGGGCTGGCTCTTCCAATGTAATACATCTACATGGCGAAATTTTTAAATCCCGAAGTACAGTAGACGAAAATCTGGTGTATGATATGGAAGGTTGGGAACTGAAATTAGGAGACTTGTGTGAGAAAGGATCACAACTCCGGCCACATATTGTCTGGTTTGGGGAAATGGTGCCAATGATTGAGAAAGCAATCATGGAGGTCTCCTCAGCTGATATCTTTATTGTAGTTGGGACTTCCTTGCTGGTGTACCCTGCCGCCGGCCTGATTGATTATGTAGCTGATGAAGTCCCAAAATATATTATCGATCCCCATATACCAGCTGTTGCCCAACGGCCTAACCTGCATTTGATGGAAGATAAAGCTACTACCGGACTTACCAGCCTTTCAGCAGAGTTAATAAAAAAATATTGAATTAGAACCGTTACTTCTATCAATAAATAAAAATCTACTTATTCTTGTTTACCTTTTTTTGAGGAAAAAAGTAAACGCACCTTGCATGATTTTTTAATTTTTCCAGGATTCTGAATGTGTGAAATGCAGCTTAAAATAAAAAATAAACTGGTTTAAACAATTAATTTCTGGAAAGAAGAAGCTTGTTTTTCAAATACTTTCCACTATCTAAAAAGGCCTTTCTGCAAAAATTAAGGCCATATTACATTTTTGGCTTATCAAACTCTCCTGATTTATAGATACTACCATTTTAAGTTATTGCAATATTTTTTTTCGCAAATACTGGATTTTGCGGGAGTTTTGCATCTTATTTGCTCAAAAATGTTATATGTAATTATTTAGCAGTTTTAGAAAAGCATCTCAAATCAAAGCTAAGTAATTTTAATTTCTAAGAATTTAAGACAATCTGTGCCTTGGAAATAAAATACAAATTCAAAGACCTCAAAACATACGCTTCAACTGAAACTTTTGAGGGAGATTCTAAAAAATACAGACGTGTTTTTGAGAATAAAGAAACAACGTATATCTATTGCGAGCTTTCTTTTTATAACAAACTTTTTGATGAGGAAGACTGGGCTACACAGATTTCCTTAAAAGCGTATGCCTTTAAATCCGACGGTACTAAAGAAGAGATATGTCATCTTAAAACCGACAGACAGGTACGGAAAGAAGAAAATACCGTTATTATACGCAATAGCTGGGGTATGTCGGAAGTGGGCATGTTCTGGAAAAAAGGTGCCTACGAATGGGAAGCTTATATTGATGGCAAGCTGGTAGGTAACCGTAAATTCTATGTAATTGAAGGAGGACTTGTTTCTAATGACCTTAATCCTTATTTCAATTTTGATTCTATCAAAATGTATGAGGGTGGTTATGAAGGTGTCCCAAAAGATCAGCGTAAATATTATTCACAATTCAACTCTACTGAAACCAGATATATTTTTGCTGAATTTAACTTTAAAAATTTGCAGGAAGAACCCTGGCATTGTGAACTGTTCTTCAATTTTTATAATGATGCCCGCCAATTGAAAGGCAGCACTTCTTATCTAAGTATGATCTCCACTGATCATGCCAATAAGCAGATTAGTGTTACAACCGGATGGGGCGCTTCAGATAAAAACACATGGTTTAAGGATAAATATACCCTGGAAATCATTTTCATGGATACGCTGATTGCCATTTTGCCTTTTGAAGTAGGTGAAACCTGGGTACAGGGTGTTCCACAAGTGTATGCTGGTGGTAGCCATAGCATTACGCCGATTGCTAAAACTGTAGCTCCGCAGGTGCATGAAGAATCTCTGGAAGATGTAATGACCAACCTGCACGAGATGATTGGGTTGAATGATATTAAAGCTAAAATTAACGACTATACTTCCTATTTAAAATTTCTACAACTTCGTCAGAAACAAGGTTTTGAAGAAAACCATAAAATCAGCTTACATACTGTTTTCACTGGTAATCCCGGAACAGGAAAAACCACAGTTGCACAGACATTAGGAAAGATCTATCATAAAATGGGTCTGTTGTCGAAAGGCACCGTAATGGAAGTAGGCCGGGTCGAACTGATTGGCAAATACATTGGCCAGACGGCTCCTAAAGTAAAAGAAGTGATTGACAAAGCCCGTGGTGGTATTCTGTTCATTGATGAAGCATATTCGTTGATGCGGAATGAAAACGATGACCAGGATTTTGGCCGGGAAGCTATCGAAGTGCTGTTAAAAGAAATGTCTGATGGCCCTGGCGATATTGCTATTCTGGTGGCTGGCTATCCTAAACAAATGCATACTTTCCTTGATTCAAACCCAGGCTTGCGTTCCAGATTTAACTTATTCTACAATTTCCCTGATTACCTTCCACAGGAATTATTAGAAATCTCTTTGCAGAAGGCCACTCAAAAGCATATTGAGTTTACGGATGATGCCAGAGAATTCCTTTATGAGAAAATTATTGATGCATACCGGAACCGGAACCAGGCTTTTGGCAATGCCCGTCTGGTGAATTCATGGGTAGAAGAAGCAAAAATGAATATGGGTTTACGGGTGATCCGCTCCTCCGATCTCACCTCTCTGACGCAGGAACAATTACGGGTGGTAGAACTTGCAGACGTAAAACAAATGTTTAAATCTACTTCCAGAGAAAATCCGGACATCAAGGTAGATGAGAAACAATTACAGGAAGCTTTAGATGAACTCAATGAATTAGTTGGCCTTTCCACGGTGAAGAATGACCTGCATGAGCTTGTGAAACTGGTTAAGTTCTATAATGAATCAGGTAAAGATGTAATTCATAAATTTTCGCTGCACACAGTATTTACCGGCAATCCCGGAACTGGCAAAACAACTGTTGCCCGGATCATGGCTAAAATATTTAAAGCATTGGGGATACTGGAAAGAGGTCACCTGGTAGAATGCGACAGGCAATCTTTGGTAGCAGGTTATGTTGGCCAGACTGCCATTAAAACACAGGCTATGATTGATAAAGCTTTGGGCGGAGTGCTGTTTATTGATGAAGCTTACTCGTTAACTAGCGGAAGTGATAATGATTTTGGCAAAGAAGCGATCGAAACCCTGCTCAAACAAATGGAAGACCGCAGAGGTGAATTCATTGTCATTACAGCCGGGTATCCAACCAATATGCATCACTTCCTGGAAGCTAATCCCGGATTAAAGTCCAGGTTCGATAAATCTCTGCATTTTGACGATTATACCGCAGAAGAATTGCATGAAGTAGCGATTCAAATGCTAAAGAAAGAGCATTTAGTGGCTGATGAAGCGGCAGATAAGCATTTAAAAGCATACTTAGATACCATTTACGCCAGCCGGGATAAATTCTTTGGCAATGCCCGTACAGTCCGCAAGATCATACAGTCAGCAGTGAAAAAGCAGCACTTACGCATGGCTTCTATTGACAAATCTGAGCGTACAGAGCAGATCATTCAGACCCTTTCTGTGGAGGATGTAAATGAGTTTAAGCCAGATACCAAAAACTCTTCCGGTATCGGATTCAAATTTTCGACTAATTAAGTGTTAAACAGGTTATAATATGCCCGCAGCTTTGCAAAGAGCTGCGGGTTTTCTGTTTTATACGCTTCCCTCCATTATATATGGGATTTTGCGTTACCAGCATAATGGCCTGATATACTTCCTTTTTTGGTAAAAATTTGATAATATTGATATAGAATACACTTTAGGTTTGATTCTTTTACTTTCAATGGCTGGTGCAATGTATTTCTATCGTTATCAAAAGCTCTTATTCTTTTTTACAGGTATACTCATATATGGAACACTAGTTACCGTGCAGGCACAAGATAATACGGCTAATTTTGATCACATTTCTGTAGAAGACGGACTTTCCCAAAGTGAAGTATATTCCATTCTGAAAGACAGCCAGGGATTTATGTGGTTTGGTACGGTAGATGGCTTAAATAAGTATAATGGATATAATTTCATCCATTACAAACATGATCCATTTGATACTACAACCTTATCCCATAATCATATTAACACTTTATATGAAGACAAAGCTGGTGATTTGTGGGTAGGAACCTTTGATGGATTGAATAAGCTTGATAAAACAACCCATACCTTTATCCGGCTTAATCATATTCTGAGAAAAAACAGCCTGGAAACCAGTCCTATTTCTGTTACAAGCATTTATGAAGACCGCTTTAATACTATCTGGGTCGGTACAAGTCAGGGTTTAAAAAGGCTGATACCCGCTGGCAAAAAAAATGAATACAAAACCTATAGCTATATTAATGATTCTACTCAGATTCATAGCCTGAGCCATAACTGGATCAATACCATTTTTGAAGACAAAACAGGCAGTATCTGGGTAGGCACAGCCAAAGGATTAAATCTACTCACTATTAAAGAGTCAGATAAACAACCTCAGGATCAGAAAATCTTATTCACACATGCCTATAATGATGATAATCCTATATTCGATATTTCTTATCCTTCTGTAACTGGTATTGCAGACGATCATTATGGGAATCTATGGGTGGCAACAAGCAAAGGATTAAACAGACTTGATGTAAAAGCAGGCAGTGTAGAATACTATTATCATGAGCCAGATAATCATATGAGCCTGAGCGATAATGTAATTGAAGCCCTACTGGTAGATCAGAAGGGGCATATCTGGGTAGGTACGCAGGCCAGTGGAATTTGTAAACTCATTCTGAAAGACAAAGAAACGGTAGCTGAGATTCTGCATTATAAAGACGATTTTTTTGCTAACAAAGGACTGAAAAGCGATATGATCTATTCGTTGTACGAAAGTTCAGACGCAAATGAGGATGTCGTTTGGATTGGCACCAGAGGAGCAGGTGTACAAACGTATAGCCGCTCTAAAAATAAATTCGTGCTCTGGAACCGGATCACTGGCCAGGATAAGTCATCTGCTTCTAATTCTACCTTTGCTATTTTTACGGATAAAACTGACCATTTATGGATTGGTACCCAGAATGGCGTTTACCGGATTAACCGCCAGACTAACCAAACCAGCCGCTATTACTACAATCCCAATAATGTACGTTCCCTTAGCGATGATCTGATTCAGCAGATTTATGAGGATAAACATGGCACGATCTGGATAGGAACCCATTTCGGCCTAAATAAATTTGATCCTGCCAAAGAAAGTTTTACCAGAATTTACTTCGACGACCATGGAAAAAAATACCTGGAAAATAAAATTGTAACGATGTTCGAAGACCAAGAAGGAAACTTCTGGATAGGCACAGGTTTAGATTTAAAACAGTATGACCGAGTTACCGGTGAAACAAAAAGTTATAACCACAATTTCAATGATTCTCACAATTACAGGTCAATGTTTATCACCTGTATTAATCAAGATCAAAACCATAATTTGTGGATAGGAACATTATTTGGCTTGTATAAATTTGATGCTAAACAAGGCACTTTCAAGCAATATCTTCACCAAAAAGATGACCCACATAGCCTGAATAGCAATATGGTATGGTCGATTTTACTGGATGAAAAGGGAGTTCTCTGGCTAAGCACGGATCAGGGGATCAATAAAATGATTGTCGAAAACGGTAAGGAAAAATTTATTCATTATAATGAAAAAAATGGCTTATCCAATAACTTCATCTATGGCATGGTAACCGATGCCAAAGGCTGCATATGGATGAGTTCAAACCTGGGTTTGTCCAGATTTAATCCTGAAACAGAAACTTTTAAGAATTTTGATGTAACTGATGGCTTACCTAATAATGAATTTAATTCAGGGGCCTATCACAAAAGCAATAAAGGAGAATTATTTTTCGGCGGCAACAGCGGCGTAGTAAGTTTCGATCCGGAAAGTATTCAGGATAACATACACAATCCTCAAATCCAGCTTACTTCTTTTAAGAAATTTGAAAAGCCTCTGAATCTTGACAGTCTGCTGGCGGCAAACGCAGAAATTAAACTTAACTATAAAGAAAATTTTTTCTCATTTGACTTTGTCGCCCTCGACTATACAAATCCACGAAAAAACCAGTATGCATTTAAACTGGATGGCTTACATGATGAATGGCTGTATATTGGCAACCGGCGTTTTGCCAGTTTTACCAATCTTAGTCCGGGCACCTATACCTTCCGGGTGAAAGGTTCTAACAGCGATGGCATCTGGAATGAAAAGCAGGAAGCCACTGTAAAAATTGTGATCCTCCCTCCTTTCTGGCGTACGTACTGGTTTTATATCATTACAATAGCAATTCTGGTAGTAGCTTTTAAATTATTTTATGATTACCGTGTAAAACGCAAGGTATACCGCCTGATGGAAATGGAGAAAGTAAAACTGGCAGAAAATGAACGGGTACGCAAGCTTGCCGCCGAAGATCTGCATGATGAATTTGGAAACAGGCTCACCAGGATTTCTTTACTTACCGAATTAATCAAAGCCCGGCTAAACGGACATGGAGCTGAAGTAAGCGATTTACTCACCAAAATCAGCGATAATTCCAATCAACTTTACCAGGGAACCAAAGACTTTATCTGGTCAATCAATCCGGATAACGATAGCTTATATGAAGTAGCAATCCGGCTCAAAGACTTTGGAGATGACCTGTTTGATAAAACCTCAACCACTTTTAACGCCAGTGGTATAAACCATGCCTTGAAACCGATTATGCTACCAATGGGCGATAGCCGCCATCTGATACTTTTATTCAAGGAAGCCATGAGTAATATATTAAAACATGCTAAAAGCACCCAGGTACTGCTCTGCTTTGAAGTAAATGAAGACCAGGTAAGTATCATCCTGACAGATAATGGCGTTGGGTTTGAGAAAGAGAGGGAAAAAGCAGGGAATGGATTAATGAATATGAATAGCCGGGCGAAAAAGCTGAGTGGCAGTTTAGATATTTGCTCCAGCAAAGCAGAAGGCACAAAAATCAGATTTTCTTTGCTTATCCCCCAAACTGTGTGAAAGAAAATATGCTGATTTATCCTTTCTTTAAATTTCATCCATTCTAAAACACATTCATGCCTATCTTTATAGTTTATTTAATACTGATACTCAATTTCCAAAAACCATTACCCACAAAGATCACTTCTGCTGAAACCCTGGTAGAAGCTATGCAAAAACGATATTCAGGAAAATGGGCAAAAACCATTACTTTCGTTCAATATAACACGCATTATACAAATGATACCATTTCCGGAACCTCCATCTGGTATGAAGCTATCGCCTACCCGGATAAGTTCAGAATAGATTTTGGAATGCCCTCCGAAGGTAATGCCGTGATTTTCGCCAACGATTCTGTATACAATTTCAAAACTGGACAGCTTAAAGCCAGCCACAGGCAACCAAATAACTTGATGTTACTGGCTGGTGGTATTTATTTTCTTCCTAAAACGGAAGCTTTACAACGGCTAAAAGATGCCGGATATGATATTAAAACTTTCCATGAAAATACCTGGCAAGGGAAACCTGCTTTTGTGGTAGGAGCAACTAAAGGTGATCTGCAAAAACCCCAGTTCTGGATTGATAAAGACAATCTTTTTCTGGTTCGCACCCTCACTCCTACCCCAGACCATCACCTGCAGGAAGCCCAGTTCAGTAAACACATCAAATCTGCCGGAGGCTGGATAGAAACGGAAGTGTTGTTTTTAAAAGATGGTAAAAAAGAGCAACTGGAGGAATATAAAGAGTTAAAATCTAATCCTTCCTTGCCTGATGGCCTATTTGATCCCGCCTATTTTGGAAAAGTACACTGGATGAAATGATATTCATTTTCATTAGTCATTGATCATCTTATAATTCGAAGTATATATGGATTATTTCCCTCGCTATTAACATAGATGCTACTATTTCTTATATTTTCTCAGCATAAATTGAAGAATTTATTTACCTTTCCCAGGAAATAAACCTGTTTTTTAATCCTATGCGCCCCAACCGAAGAACATTTATTAAGAACATGAGTCAGTTTGCTGCCGGATATAGCCTGCTATCTGTTCCGTTTTTAACGGCTTGCGACTCGAAGCCTGGCTCTACCCAGGACAATGCAGATACAACAAGTACTGCTCCTGATACAACAGCCACCAGTTCAATTGTAAAACCTATGTTTTTTAAAATCTCCTTAGCCGAATGGTCCTTACATAATGCCATACAAAGCGGAAAGCTTACCAATCTGGATTTTCCGTTAAAAGCAAAAAATGATTTTGGTATTGATGCGGTGGAATATGTAGATCAGCTTTTCAAAGATAAAACCTATGACCAGGCTTATCTGAACGAGTTAAAAAAACGCTGCGATGATAATGGCGTAACAAGTGTGTTGATTATGGTAGATACTGCCGGGCATTTAGCTGATACCAATGATGCCAAACGCAAACAAGCGGTTGAAAATCACCATAAGTGGGTAGATGCGGCAAAATTCCTGGGATGTCACTCCATCCGGGTGAATGCAGCCGGAGAAGGTTCGGCAGAAGATGTAGCCAAAGCAGCTGTAGATGGATTGGGCCGCTTAACGGAATATGGGGCAAAAAACGGAATTAATATAATTGTAGAAAACCATGGCAGTTATTCCTCTGATGGCAAATGGCTTTCCGGGGTAATGAAACAAGTAAATAAACCAGAATGTGGCACGCTTCCGGATTTTGGTAATTTCTGCATGAAGTATGCCAATAATGGCTGCGAGAAAGAATATGACCGTTATCAGGGTGTAACAGAACTGATGCCCTTCGCCAAAGGTGTAAGTGCCAAAACACATGAATTTGATGCCAGTGGTAATGAGAGTCATATAGACTATAGCCGTATGCTTCAAATTGTAAAACAGGCCGGCTACACCGGGCATATCGGAATTGAATACGAAGGAAGTAAAGTGAGCGAGGAAGAAGGCATCCGCCTGACTAAACAATTGCTGGAAAAAGTGGGTGGAACAATGGCTTAAAGGGAAGCCGGAGGTTGGAAGATAGATTATATAGCCAGGAAAGTATGTGAAAATATACTATTTCTTCTGATATCTATCTTCCATCTTCCAAGTTTATGCTTTCATATTGGTAAACTGTAAAGGAAGGCCGTAATCTTTTTTGCGAAGATGCGCAATAACCGCCTGCAAGTCATCAATTTTTTTACCGGTTATCCTTAACTGATCATCCATAATCGAGGCCTGAACTTTCAGATTGCTGTCTTTTATGTCTTTTACCATTTTTTTGGCAGCTTCTTTATCAATTCCTTCTTTCACCTTTAAGTCAAGCCGGACAGTAGCCCCGGAAGGATAAGGTTCAGCACTTAAGTCTAAGGATTTGGCATCCAATCCTTGTTTTACCATTCTGGTAATAATTACATCCACAATTGCTTTCACCCGCATCTCATTTTCAGAGATGATATGAATAATGGATGTTTTTTTATCCAGCTCAATTGAACTTTTGGAATCCCGGAAATCAAAGCGGTTTAGAATTTCTTTTTTTGCGGTATTGATGGCATTATCCAGGGTCTGCGCATCTACCTTACTTACTACATCGAATGATGGCATATGAATTAAAGTTTGCAGGTTAAGATAGTGATAGGTTATTTAACAAGAGCGACATTTGCCAGCTGCCCAGTTTAATCTAAAAATTAATATACTCTGTCGAAAAAATCCCGAAATATTTCAAAAAACATTGAAATTGTATAAAAGTAATAAAATATAGTCTATATCCCATTTAATTTTATTGATAATGCTTTATAAGAGGGGAAAGCAGCATTATGGTAACCATAAGCAATACAATTTACTCTACTATTTCATACTCATTCCGGTAAGTAGCCTGTTTATTTTACTATCAGCTACATTTTTTGTTCAAAGGGGATTAGTAAACCAATCTTGGATGGAAGCCAGTTATTACTTACTGGCAGGTGTAGTGGCAATAGCCACAGTTATACTGGTTCGCCAGCAAGCATTAATTACACAAAAAAGAATGATCCGGATGGAAATGCGCCTAAGGTATTTTACACTTACCGGCCAGACATTTAACGAAATAGAAAGTCAGCTTTCTTCGAATCAGATTGCTGCCCTGCGATTTGCCAGTGATACTGAACTCCTTTCGCTGGTTAATATAACCCTGGAAGAACACCTGGAACCAGTACAGATAAAGAAAAGAATTAAACGCTGGAAAGGCGATTATCATCAGGTGTAGAAATTACAGAAATATATTTTTTATTCTGACTTCCTATTTGTAATTCAGCTTTCTCTATTACTCAGATTAATTCGTAGTGGTACGGTCGGACCAGGTTCTGCGACGACTCAGTTTCAGGTCCTGAAGCAGGGAGGCTCTTACACGAATATCAAATGTATAGGATTGATAAGGACCAAAAGGTATCCAGCTGGCCACCATTTCCCAGCAATGTAAATCCCGGTGGATATTGATAGAAGTAGTATTAATAATACCACCGCCCACAAAATCATACCCGGAGTTAATGGCAATTTTCCATTTTTCTGTGAGTTTCAGATCTCCGTTAAAACTGAGTGTCTGACTTACTACCGCTTTTTCAAATCCCCGTTTGCTGTAATTCAGACTATAACTAAAACTTAATGTCCATGGAATATTGAAATCGACATACTTATCCCGGTTGGCATTGATTTGCTTAATGGCATCTTGTTCCTCTGTTGACCGTTCATCATCGGTAGTAGTTTCAGTGTCCGTATCAGCATCCGTTTTTTTCTTCTTGTCACTACCCGGACTAAAACTCTTACTAAAATACATATTAGCTGAGGTGATCTGACCTAATCCTTTTCCATTATTCCAGGCAAATTCATTTACTTTTCTGGCCACTTTTTGGCCATTGTCAAGTTGAACCATTTGAGTCAGGTAAGGGTCTACAACCATTCCAAAGTTTACATCTGTTTTCAGGATTTTGGTACGGGCGGATATATTAAAAGGGGATAAATTCAATGAATCAGCTGCCAGATTATAACTCGAACTAATATTAAAATTATCGAGAATAGATACTTTTTCTGATTTTGCACCTGCCGAATCAGATTTAGGTCTTAATTTGGCTTCAAATGTATTATTGAGGGAAAAACCAATATTACCAGATTCACCTATTCCCGGCGGACTAAACTGTCCACTGGCAAACCGTGAGATGGGACTAAAATATTGCGGATTATTTAAAGGGTCAAGGTTATAAGGAAAGGAATATTGTGGATTATTTTCATAGGATCTTCTTAACTGTAAGTTCTGGTAAAACCCATACCTGTCTCTCGAAAAATCAGGCGCATAACTTAAACTTACAGATGGAATCATCCGGTGACGGATTGCTTCCAAGCGTCTGTTTTTATTTTTAAAATAAAACATTCCGTAAATATTGGTCGTCAGGCCAGTGCTTGCAGTGTAAGAATAACTTCTGTGGAATCCACGGGAAGTATCAATTCGTACAAAACCTTCTCCGTCTTGTGGTATCTCTGGAGCCAGATAGGTATATGTCAATTTTTGCGGATACCATGTTTCATTATAACTAAAGCTTGGGTTTACGCTAAAGTATTTAAATAGCTTCAAACTCATAGATATCGGAATGCTATGCCTTGCTCCAATTTGTGCCCTTCGCAAAAGTTCGTCTAAATTGGAGGGGTTAAAAGCAACTATATCGGAGCTTTGTTTGGAAGCATTGGCTATTTTCAATCCTGAAAAACTTGATGCCAGTGTTTGAGGAGTATTAGTCAGGCGGTTGCTTCCGTTGAAGTTATAGGAGAATCCAATCGTTTCATACCAGGCTTTTTTAGTGCTATTCTGCCGTTTAAAGGGGTAAATACGGGTTACAGCCAGATTTATATCCGGAAGTGTCAGGTTCATAATACCAGTCTGGGTATTCATATCATGGCGGAAATTAACCCCATAGGTAACTGCCCCTTTGAATGCCTGATTGGAATAAGATATATTGGAATTAAACACCGGCGTAATCTGGCGGCTCAAATCCTGTGTACCACCACTTACATACGCATTCCGCTGGTTATACTTGGAAGTACCTGCATTAACACTGGCAGAAAACCGTCCGGTGCCCCCTCTGTTCTCAGGTGTGTGAGACCAGGTAATCCAGAAATCTTCTGCAATAGACTGAAAACCTTCGTCTCCCGCTCTACGCCGGTTATAACGCAAATCCAGATTTCCACCATATCTGTATATTTGCCTGTATTGCGATTGCAGATTTAATCCCCAGCCACCTCTGGAATAAATTTCTCCCAGAAAACTCATGTTCATTCTCTCACTCATGGCCCAGTAATATCCTCCATTGCGAAGGAAAAATCCTCTTTCCCGGGGTTCTTCCCCATACACCGGAAAAATAATTCCCGAGGTTCCATTTGGCTTTTTCTTAATAAAGGGGAAAACACCAAAAGCAAATCCAAGCGGTGTAGGCACATCATTAATCACCAGATTGAAAGGCCCGGTTACAACTTGTTTTTCATGTACTACTTTAATTTTATTGGCTTTTATATGAAAATGAGGATGTTGCAAATTACAGGTTGTATATAGGCCATTGCCCACATACATATTGTTCTCAGGGTCTTTTTTTACGGTTGTTCCATGAATAAATCCTTCTCCCTGTTGAGTAACCACCTGGCCAATCACTCCGCGTTTGGTTTTGAAATTATACCGGATCTCTTTGGCTTCATACTCTTCCTGGCCATTTTTAAACTTTGGTGTCCCCATATCTTTACCTGTAGAATCCGGTACACCTTTCGCATACACCTGATTATTCCGCATGTCTACTTCCATATACGCCGCTTCCAGGGTGATTTCCCCATAAGTAACTTTTGCATCGGTATATAATTTGGTAATCTGGCTGGCTACATCGGTGATAATCGAATCTTTGGCTGTATAGTTAATGGTGGTTTCAATATCACCGGTCTGGCGAAGAGTATCAGCACTTACCTTTACTGTATCCTGGCGCACGGCTAAACTATCCCGGTTAGGAAGTCTATTCCGGCGATTACCAATTTGCGCCTGTGCTGAAGAGCTAAGCATCAACAAGGTAACTATGAGTATAATAAGGGAAGCAAAATGTAAATAAGCTCTGAAATAATATTTCAGAAAGCGATGGAATTGCCTTAGATTATGAAATAAAGAAAAATTTACAAACATTCGGGTAATCTATTAGGCAAATGTAGACGTTTTTTACTAAGAAATGGCCAGCTGTGATGCTGTTCTGTGGCAGCAACAATAATTATGCAAATTGATCACAAAATGAGCGAAGTATTCATTAAAAAAATACTATTCCTTCTTCATAAAATTTACTTCTCTTTTTAACGTTTCATAGTGCTTGATTAGTATTCCCTACTTCGGACGAAATAGTTAACTTATCTCTACCTTTGCTGCATTTAGGCTGAAAAATTGCCTGTTTCCAGATTATTCCTTCTTATAAAGGACTTTTGGGACGCTCAATGGTTTTTAACAAATCCGCTGTAACCTGATCGGCCGTGATATTTTCTGCTTCAGCTTTGAAATTTAATAAAATGCGGTGGCGGAGAACTGGTAAAGCCATTGTTTGTATGTCTTCAGTTATTACTGCATACCGGTTATACAATAAGGCTCTTGCTTTGGATGTGAGAATTAAGGCTTGCCCGGCTCTTGGTCCTGCTCCCCAGCGAACCCATTCCTTTACATAGGCAGAAGTTGTATCTGCCGGACGGGTAGCCCGCACCAGCCTGGTTACATACCGGATCAGGTCTTCGCTAATGCTTACCTGTCGAACCAGTTCCTGTAAGGAAAGCATATCGGATGCCGTAATAACCGGCTGAATCTGTGCCTTCTTCGTGCCAGTGGTATTGGAAAGCACTTCAAATTCTTCTTGTTCCGAAGGATAAGCCACTTTAATGTATAAAAGAAACCGGTCTAATTGCGCCTCTGGCAAAGGATAGGTGCCTGCCTGCTCGATGGGATTTTGGGTTGCCAGAATAAAAAACGGCCTTTCCAGTGAAAATGTTTGCCCGGCATAGGTTACAGAAAACTCCTGCATAGCTTCCAGCAAGGCAGACTGGGTTTTGGGAGGAGTCCGGTTGATTTCATCTGCCAGCACAATATGGGCAAATAGTGGCCCCTTGTTGAATTTAAAAAATCGTTTGCCGGTGGCATGATCTTCTTCCAGAATTTCAGTACCAATAATATCGGTCGGCATCAGGTCAGGCGTAAACTGGATACGCTGAAAAGATAAATCTACCGCACTAGCCAGACTTCGGACCATGAGTGTTTTGGCTAGTCCAGGCACCCCTTCCAGCAGACAATGTCCGCCAGCCATAAAGGCAATGAGCAACTGGTCAATGGTTTGGCTTTGCCCTACGATTACTTTTTGTATTTCGGTTCGTAAGAGTGGTAATTTTTGTAATAAGGTATGGATAGTTTGCTCAGTCTGTTCCAATATTTTCCAATATTAATAATGCGTTGAAAGTGTAAAATGGTGGCTGCTACAGTCAATAAAAATCTTCTTCAATTCATTCAGGTGCTTTTAGATTCTCTGATTTTTTTGTAAATCCGGATGGCCATTAAAAGTACCGCAATAAATAATATCAATCCGAGCAATCCCCAGAGCATACTAAGCGTGCTTTTTAACACCACCAGAAATACGATGCTGACCAGAAATATGGTAGCCACTTCATTAAATATGCGGAGTTGTAAGGAGGAATATTTAATAATACCTGCCTGCTGTTGCTTGAAAATAATATGGCACCAGAAGTGATACACATATAATAATGCTACAAAAAACAGTTTAAACTGAAGCCATTGAGGAAATGCCCCATACAGATAAAACATACCTCCTCCCAGTACCAAAGTAAACAGCGCTGAAGGCCAGGTAATCCCATACCATAACCTTCGCTGCATTAAGGCATATTGTTTTTGCAGAATATTTTTTTCTGGCTCAGGTCTGTCAGCCGCCTCCACGAAATAAATCAGCAACCTTGGCATATAAAACAGCCCGGCGAACCAGGTAACAATAAAAATGATATGGAGAGCCTTTATATATAAATAATTCATGCGGCATGCTTTCAAAACTTCAATCTATGCAGATGGCTGCAAAATAGTCATATCCGCCGGTTTTTGCTTACCAGGTTAATGAAATTATGTACATACCTGGCAACAGGAACAGCCGGCAAAATGGCTAACATCTTTTCAATACAAGAAGGTACATCAGATTTTTAAATATAGGTTATTTTGTATGATATAAATTAAATCCAATTATCAAATCGCAAGTGAGGTAATAATATATAAAATTAATAATAAAAAACTCAATAAAAGTGTAAGGATTAAACATTTTAACATACCAATAGAATCAAAATACCCTTCAAACTATCCCCAGAAAAAAATGTACTTGTTTATTATACAGCAGATCATTAAAAAGCAATCAAATAAAACGCTTTATCTATCAAAACACTGAATTTCAGTTGATTATTTAAATCTTAAGAGATTAAAAAAATTTTAATCTCTTAAAAAATTGTATTTAAAAAGTAAATTATATAATTTATTAAGCTGCAGCATAGCAGGTACGGAAAAAATTATTCTGCATATATTAATAATATAAAGAGTTAATTCCGTTAAAATGCTCTCTTGCAGAAAAAATACAATTTATCTATTTCACCTTTATCAAACTTTTTGTAATGATTAATTTCTACAATCCGCCCAAACCCGGAGTAAGTGCTGCTGCATTAGCTCCTGGCAACATGGGTCCGGGACGAATGTCGGAAGGACTCCGCACATTACCCTGGCGTACGTTGCTCACCTCTTTTTCTATCCTAATTCTTACCGGTTTTGTTTCTGTACAAACATTTGCACAAGGCAGAACGGTAAACGGCAAAGTAACGGCACAGGAGGATAACTCTCCTCTCCCTGGTGTAAACATCACGGTAAAAGGAACGACTACAGGAACAGTTACCGATGCATCTGGTTCGTATAGTCTTTCAGCGCCTGATAATTCCACATTGGTATTCAGCTTTATTGGCTATACTACCCAGGAAGTAGCCGTTGGTACCCGTAGCAATATTGATGTAGCTTTGCTTCCGGATGTAAAGGCTTTGCAGGAAGTAGTTGTAACCGGGTATACTGTTCAGGAGAAAAAAGACCTGACCAGCGCCGTAGCCGTTATCAAGCCTAAAGAGCTCTTATCCGTGGCCGCTACCAGTGTAGAACAGCAGTTACAAGGCCGGGCTGCCGGTGTTACTGTAACAAACAGTAATGTTCCCGGACAAGGTGCTAACGTACGTATCCGGGGATTTGGGACGCTAGGTAATAACGACCCTCTTTATATTATTGATGGAGTGCCTACCAAAGACAATCTGGCCAACTTTAACCAGAACGATATCGAATCCATCCAGATTCTGAAAGATGCTACCTCTGCTTCCATTTATGGTGCCCGTGCTGGTAATGGAGTAGTAATCATCACCACTAAAAAAGGGAAAAACGGGGAACCCAGGGTTACTTTTGATGCCTATTATGGAGTTCAGCAGCCACGTAAGCTACTCGATTTATTAAATACGGCTGAGTATGGAGACTACTTATGGCAGAGCAAAAAAAATGCAGGTGTTGTCAATTCTACAACCGGAAATCCTGAACAGGGCCAGTATGGCAATGGACCAAATCCCATTATACCAGATTATATAGTGCCTAGTGGTGCCTTTGAAGGAGATCCAAGGGTAAATCCAGCCAATTATAGCATAAACCGTTTTGACCAGGCTGGAAATAATATTCCTGCATTCGGCTCAACTGTATTTCAGATCACGAAAGCTAATAAAGTAGGCACCAAATGGCTGGAAGAAATTTTTGACCCGGCTCCCCAGCAAAACTACCAGTTAGGTGTTTCCGGCGGTACAGACAAGTCAAGCTATGCTTTCTCTGTGGGTCATTTTAACCAGCAAAGTATGCTGAAGTACAATGGATTTAAGCGCTACACCTTACGGGCCAATACTTCCTTTACCATTAAAAACCGCATCCGTCTGGGTGAAAATTTACAGGTATTGTATGCTCAGCGGCGGGGAACCTATGGTAACCAGAGTGAAGGCAATGAAGTTTCGATGGCTTACCGGATGCAGCCTATTGTGCCTGTATATGATATAGCCGGTAACTTTGCCGGTACCCTGGGAAATAACTTAGGGAATGCAGCCAGCCCGGTAGCCTTACTCTCCCGTGCCAAAGAAAATGGATACCAGGATGTACGTATTTTCGGCAATACCTTTGCTGAAGTAGATCTGATCAAAGGATTAACCGCCCGTACTAGTTTTGGGGTTGATGCAACCATCGGTAGAGGCCGGTATGCTGGTGCACCCAGCCCAGAGGTTTCAGAACCTGGCAGGTTCTACAGCTATACCGCAGATGTAAATTACCGGTATACCTGGACCTGGACAAATACGCTAAACTATAAACTCGCCATCGGTGACATTCACGAGGTCAATGTGAACATTGGTACAGAAGCAATCCGGGGATATGGAGAATTTCAGTCAGGTTTCCGTGACAGGTATATTGTGACTGGTTCCAATGTAATCCCAACCGATTTCCGCTATCTGGATGCAGGGAACCCCTTATTTCAGAACGTAGGTGGATACAATAATTCCAACTTCTCTCTCTTCTCCTATTTTGGCCAGTTAAACTATTCTTTAATGGATAAATATTTATTCCAGGCCATTTTACGTAGAGATGCTTCTTCCCGCTTTTTACAAGCTACCCGGTATGCTACTTTTCCTGCTTTCAGTGTAGGCTGGCGTATTTCTGAAGAAAGTTTTATGGATGCGGTGCCAGTGATAAGTGACCTGAAATTACGGGCAGGATGGGGCCAGACCGGCAATCAGGATGGCATTAGTGATGTAAATGCTTATCAGACCTTTACCAATAGCATTTATGATTTTGGCTATAGTTTAAGTGGTAACCCTAACGGATACGACCTTGCTTTCGGCCGGAATAAGTTTCCAAACCCACAAGGTAAATGGGAAGCTACTACTTCTACCAACTTAGGATTTGACCTGGGCTTGCTCGAAAATAAAGTAGAAGTAAACTTCGACTGGTACAACCGCTTAACAGAAGATATATTGTTGCCGCTTCAGTTACCTCTTGCTTTAGGTCTGGGGGAATATCCTTCCTTTAACGTAGCCAGTGTTCGTAACCGGGGTGTTGATTTAGGTATCAACTTCAACGATAGGTTTATGAATAATGAGCTTACAGTAAATGCAGGCTTAATTTTCTCTACTTACCGCAATGAAGTTACCGTAATTGACCCGGAAAATGATGGCGCCTTTATTACTGGGCCTGGCTTGAGAACTCCTCCGGTTACCCGTTCTCAGAAAGGACAACCCATCTCTTCTTACTATGGATATATTGTGGATGGTATCTTCCAGACTCCGGAAGAAGCTGCTGCTGCGCCTTCTTTCCCTGGCTATAACGATGCTTCAGTATACATCGATGGTCAAGTGCAAAAAGGAGTAGGCAAATTTAAATACCGCGATGTAAATGGTGATGGTCAGATTACCTCCGATGACCAGACTTTTATTGGTAATCCTCACCCTGATTTTACCTATGGTTTAAACCTGAGTTTAGGCTACAAAGGGTTTGAATTGACCGGATTTTTACAGGGCGTACAAGGAAATGAGCTGTTCAACTATGTAAAATACTGGACCGATTTCAATACTTTCCAGGGAAACCGGAGTACCCGGGTATTAACTGATTCCTGGAGACCTGGTAAAACTGATGCTAAACTCCCAATCCTGGATGAAAACGATGCCCTAAGCAGCCGTCCTTCCACGTACTTTGTAGAAGATGGCTCTTACCTGCGTCTGAAAAACATTCAATTAGCGTATGCTCTACCTGCAGATCTGGTTTCACGATTCGGACTAAGCCAGGTGAGAATATATGTTCAGGGACAAAACTTGCTGACTGCCACAAAATATCAAGGTCTGGACCCTGAACTAAGCCTGCGGGATAATAATAACCAGCAGATTGGTGTAGACGAAGGTGTATTCCCCACACCTAAAGTGTATATGTTTGGTTTAAACATCGGGTTTTAATTCCATTTCACATTCTTTTATTGATTTATATGAAAAAGATGACATTAATCGCATCCCTGGCTATTACAGGTATGCTTATAGCTAACTCTTGTGGGGATAAATTCCTGGAAAGGCCGCCACAAGGTAGATATGATGATAAAGCCCTGCAAAATAGTACAGGTGTAGAAGGATTATTGGTAGGTGCCTATGGTGCCCTGGATGGTATCCCGGTAGCCGGAGATGGCTGGTTTGGCGCTGTTTCTAACTGGGTATTTGGAGGAATTGCCTCTGATGATGCCTATAAAGGTACAGATGCTGGTGACCAGCCAGAACAAACCTTTATTGAACGGTATGTATGGCTTCCTACCAATAACCACGTTCGGGGTAAATGGAGTACTTTGTTTAATGGCGTGGCCAGAACCAATACGGTACTTCAATTCTTGCCTCAGGCCAAGGACATTTCAGCTGACAGAGCCGCACAGATTACAGCAGAAGCCAGATTCTTACGGGGCGTATATCATTTTGAAGCCAAAAAGATCTGGAAAAATATTCCGTATTATGACGAAGTAATTTACAATGCTGCTAATCCCAATAGCGTAAAGATTCCTAATACAGAGGATGCCTGGCCAAAAATTGAGGCTGACTTCCAGGCGGCAATATCAGTACTTCCGGAATCTCAGGCACAACCAGGGCGTGCTACCAAGTATGCGGCTATGGCTATGCTGGCCAAATGTTATATGTATCAGGGCTTTGATGTGGCTTCCGGAGCGCCTAATTCAGCTAAACTGACAGCGGCTAAAGCATTGCTTGATCAGGTTATTGCCAGCGGAAAGTATTCCTTAACTGATACCTATCATGAGAACTTTTCTGCCGGTTCGAGAAACAATAAGGAATCTGTTTTTGAAGTACAATATTCTCTGACCAGTGCGGCAGATGGAGGGGGTAATCAGGGAGATGGGTTAGCCTGGCCTTATAACAATGGTCCTGGCGGATGTTGCGGATTCTATCAACCCGCTCAGAACCTGGTGAATGCACACAAAACAGATGCAGCTACAGGTTTGCCCTTAATCACTACTTTTAATGATGTAGATGTTACCAGCGATGAAGGCGTTAACTCTAACCAGGCATTTACTCCTTATGCAGGTACCTTAGATTCCCGCCTCGACTGGAGTGTAGGAAGACGTGGTATTCCTTATCTGGATTGGGGGATTCATGCCGGTAAAGACTGGGTACGTGACCAGGCCTATGCCGGACCTTATTCTCCTAAAAAACATATTGCTGAAAAGAAATATTCCGGTGTTGCCGGCTGGCAGAACCTCAATGCCAACAATTTCCGCATGATCCGGTATGCACATATTTTATTATGGGCTGCCGAATGTGAAATTGAAGTAGGAAGTCTTGATAAAGCCCGCGACTATATAAACCAGGTACGGACCCGGGCAGCCAATCCTGCCGGCTTTGTGAAGAAAGACGATGGTAGCGCTGCCGCCAATTACAAAGTAGGGCTATATGATTCTTTTGCAACTAAAGAAATTGCCCGCGATGCCGTTCGGTTTGAAGAGCGCATAGAATTTGCCATGGAAGGCACCCGTTTCTTCGATCTGGTACGCTGGGGGGTTGCTGCTGAAACTTTAAACAAATACCTGGAAAAAGAACGGCTAAGACGAAGCTACTTAAATGGCGCACAATTTAAGAAAGGTACTCATGAATACTATCCGATTCCACAACAGGAAATTGTAAATACAACTGTAGCTGGCAAGCCAACACTTGTACAAAACCCAGGATATTAATAACCCATCATGTTACATTTGAGAGGCTGCTTCCACTAGGGGCAGCCTCTTTTTATATTGGGCATATCCCAGAGGATTTTCCTATTTTTACATCCTGGCAAATAATTATGTTATCCAATAAAGCACACTATACACAACTCATCAAGCAGAAAGCCTATGAACTGGGCTTTCAGTATTGTGGTGTGTCTAAAGCAGAATTTCTGGAGGAAGAAGCGCCCAGGCTGGAAAAATGGCTGAATGAAAAGAAACATGGACAGATGAGTTATATGGAAAATTACTTCGATAAACGCTTAGATCCCAGGATGCTGGTAGAGGGTGCAAAATCGGTGGTATCGATGCTGCTCAATTATTATCCGGAGAAGGAGATAGAAGCTGGTGAAGAGAATTACAAAATCTCAAAATACGCCTATGGAACCGACTACCATTATGTAATCAAAGACAAGCTCAAAACACTCATCTCGTGTTTACAGGAAGAAATAGGCGAAATTCACGGGAGGGCTTTTGTAGATTCGGCACCAGTAATGGACAAAGTATGGGCGAAAAAGAGTGGCTTAGGCTGGGTAGGCAAACACAGCAATTTACTCAACCGCCAGATGGGAAGTTTCTTTTTCATTGCTGAAATCATCTTAGATGTGGAGCTAGAGTATGATGGTCCGGTAAAAGATTATTGCGGCACCTGTACCCGTTGTATGGATGCCTGCCCTACGGATGCTATTCCGGAACCCTATGTGGTAGATGGCAGCAAATGTATTTCTTATTTTACCATTGAACTGAAAGAACAGATACCCCAGGAGGTAAAAGGAAAATTTGGCAACTGGATTTTTGGCTGCGACATTTGCCAGGATGTGTGTCCCTGGAACCGATTTGCCAAACCCCATCAGGAGCTTTCTTTTCAACCCAATCCTGAGCTGACAGGTATGAAAAAGAGCGACTGGGAAGAAATTACCCAGGAAGTATTTTCGGCCTTATTCAAAAATTCAGCGATCAAACGCACAAAACTGGCAGGATTAAAACGGAATATTCAGTTTTTACAAACGCCTTAAATACCACTATCCATCGTAAAGGCAGCATCCTATAAAAATTTGGGATTTATAGTGCTTTCTAATTATCTTCGCTGCGCTTAAATCATCGTTTGCATTACAAATACAACAGCGATTTTTAAAACTATGCCTGTTTTGCAATTGACAGGAAGCTTATCGAATATGTTTAAAAAAATTTTCTTCCCCATAGTTCTCAGCTTATCCCTGCTTATTTTTAGTAGTTACGGATTTAAATATTTCAACTTCCAGAAACTGAGCGCCCGCATGACTACCAAAGCTGCCAAGCTAGGAACGACTACGACCGTAAAAGCAGATGTATACTACCATTCTTCCGGTAAAATGATCACGCATTTTTTCTACCCGGTAGAAATGTTTATGATCAACAATGCAAAAGGAGAAGTGAGCATTTACGACCCGGCCAAAAATACAGCCAAACAGCAACAACACTATGCATTCAGCACTGAAACTTCGCAATTGTATTATTTTTTGCAAAACAAAAAAAGCGATCTGGGCATGAAAGCCTTAGGATTTACAGTGAATAACACCAAATTTGAAGAAGACCTGATGATTACCAAATGGCTGCCTCCGGCTGCCCTTGCTGGTCAGATACAGGAAGTAGAACTGGTTCATAGGGGCGCTAATCCGATTTTTATGAAATATGTCGGCAAAGACGGTAAAAACGCAAAAAAAGTGTATTACTACAATTACACTAACCTGAACGGCATTGATTTTCCGCAAGCTATTACCCAGATAGACTTTACCACCAGTAAAGACTCTGTTATCACCAAAACGGCGTACAGTGACATCAAAATCAATGAGTCGGCCAGTCATGCTTATTTCGATTATGCCATTCCTTCCACAGCCAAAATTATCCATTAACTTGCAAAAACGTATTCTTTTTCTACTTTTCAGTATGGGTGTAAGTGCTTTCGCAGCAAAAGCCCAAAGCAAAACCTCAGATCTTGCGCTGATTGCCGGAGTTACAAAACATGTGCAGGAAGAAGCAGCGCCGAAGAAACCATTAAAGCCTGTTTTAAAATATAATCCGGTATACTGGGCATTGAATGGCTCATTAACCTTTTACCAGAAAGTAATTTCTCCCCAGATTTCAGCCGGATGTTTGTATGAAACCTCCTGCTCCCGTTTTAGCCGCAAAGCCCTTCAGGAGTACGGCATCATTAAAGGAGTGGCTCTCACGGCCGACCGCCTCTCCCGCTGTAACCGCATTAGTGCTGCCGGAATTTCCCGCGACCGCTTTTCAGCCGGAGGAAAAGTAGTTGATGAACCCTCCATGTATCGTTTTAAATGAATCAGATTCACCATGTTTGCCTGAAGGTGTTTCTGGTTTTGCTGACGTATGTGCCCGTAGCGGCCCAGACGACAGAAACGGAGGAAAATGTACGTTTTCTCAACTACCTGATGGAAAGCAAGCAGTTTACCGATGCTATTTTTCTTTCCAGGCAACTTATCAGCCAGCCAGCCTACCAGAATTATGCACCTGCTTATTATGCCGGATTTGCCCATTATAATCTGCGGCAACTCGATTCAGCAGCCTGGTACCTGGGGCAAGTTTCCCGGCAAAGTAACTTCTTTATGAAATCCAGGTTTTTTCAGGGCTTAAGTTTCGCTTATTTGAACAAACCGGCAGAAGCTATACAGGTATTTAGCGGAATATCGACTCAGGATAGTTTGCTTTCTGAACTACAGATTTTTGAACAGGCAGGAATGGCGCTGCTGCAGAAAAAGTATGCAACTTTTGATACACTCTCCCAACAATTCACCCAAAAGTATTACCCCTATAGTAAACAGGAAAGCAATTTACTGGATTACCGCCAGCAATTACTCAAAGTAAAAAGACGCTCGCCAGTAGTTGCCGGATTATTATCGGCGGCTGTACCGGGAGCCGGAAAAGTATATGCCGGTCAACTGGGTCAGGGTGTAGCTATATTTCTTCAAAATACCATATTTGCCCTGCAAGCCTGGGAAGGCTACCGGAAAGATGGTCCCAGAAGTGCCAGATTTTTGATTTACAGCGGTTTGTTTACCGTGTTTTATATTGGTAATGTGTGGGGAAGTGTATTAAGTGTACAGATTAAACGACAAGAAATGTATGAGCGGATCAACAACCAGATTCTTTTTGATATGCATATTCCTCTGCGCACCATATTTAATTAGCGCACAGTCAGTGCGTGATTTATTTAATATAGCCGACAGTTTGTATGCTGCCACTTATTTACAACAGGCCAGGCTTACATATGAGCGGATTGTTTTTAGCCTGCAAACCTCAGGTTTACCTGCTGATTCTTTGCAAAAGCTCAAAAATGAAGCTTTATTAAAAAAAACCTATACCTATAAAGCAGAAGCCTTGTACAAAGAAGCCCTGCAAGCCATAGAGCGTACCGATGCCAATAACCTGCCGGAAGCTGAGGGCTTTGTTCTCAGGTATGAAACCTCTCTTTGCGCCTACCTGGCTGGGAATTATAATGAAGCCTACAATTATATTCTCCAGTTAAAGTATTTTATTAAAGACACCACACTCACCAATCAGGTGGATTTTCTGGAAATTCTCACGCTGAATGAATTGCAACGGTGGGAAGAAGCAAAAAAACTCACAGCAGTTTACATCCAGAAAAACAACCTGCAAGCCAACGTAGATGAATTATATGGTTTTCTAAAGAATCCCAGGATCCGCAAACCAGAAAAAGCCATTCTGCTTTCCACTTTTTTGCCAGGCGTAGGACAATGGTATGCCGGATATCCCTTTAGAGGCATGGTGTCGGCTACTTTACAGCTGGCTTGTTTTACATTTGGCGCCTATAGCATCTGGCAACGGTATTATCTGTCAGGATTTTTTACCGGATTTGTATTGTTACAGGCTTTTTATTCCGGAGGTATCCGCCATACCGGCTATCTTGTTGAAAAGAAAAATAAGGAGAAAATTGAGCGTTATAATGGGACGGTGAGAGAATTTATCATCGAATCAGAAAGCAAAAAGGCTATAAAATAAGCAGAGGTTTATATTATAATAAAGTGTATGCGTTGAAAATCTTTTATAATGTTTGAGTTGGTTTTAACTTTAAAATTAAACTCTGTACTAATTTAGAACTATAGAGTGTTATAGGCACATAAATAAAAAAGCAGAGAAATGATTCTCTGCTTTTTTATTTATGTGCCTCATGGAGTGTTACTTTCCACCGCCACCGGCCCACATAAAGAATTTATCATTGTCTTCGTATTTGGAAATATCATCATTTGCCAAACCAATCAGCAACATGATCCAGTCTACAAAAGGAACGATACCAAAAATACCAAAGCAGGTAAAAATGTAAGCTGGGATCAATACAGCCGAACCACCCAGGTATACCCGGTGAATAGCAAAGCCACCTAAAAATGTAGCCAGAATAAAAGCAACTACGGGCTGTCTGTCAGCTTTTACCTCTGTCCGGTCGGTGATATCAGAGATATTTTCTATCAGTTGTGCAGCCGATAACTGCAGGCCACTCTCAAATACAGCTTCTACAGCCTGGTCATCAATGATATACTCAGCAGTGGAGGCTTTCGCTTGTGATCCGGCAAAGATGGCCACAAATGCAAAGAGGGTTAAAATTTTTTTCATACAATAAAAATGTGTTTAGTTAATATGGGCAAAATATGTAAATATTTAATATCCTACAAATATTTTTTACACGCTTCTTACACAAAATATGTGTAGAATATCCGCTAATCTATAAATAATTGGATAGCTGAAAGTTAAAAATTAATGTATGGCAAAAAATTATGCAATATGATGAATGAAATTGATTAAAGATTGCCTAAAGCCAGAATCAAACAGTGTATTGGCAGAAGAATAAGTTAAGCTGAAAGCTAATACGCATTCACGCAAGTCATAAATATTATGCTGTAATTACTTTCAAAGCCCAAGTATTTTTACTAATTTTTCTCAATTTCAACCCCTACCTATGAAATCTCCCAGATACTACCGAACCGATACTGCTCAGCGCCAGTCTGATTTTTCCGGCTCAACTCATTCCCGCAAAAGCCCCGGCTACGGGAACTCATTTATGCAGGCTTCCAAATCGCCCGCTCAGCTAAAAGCTGACACTACTCCTTTACAGATGAAAGAAAATCCGCTACAGCTGGCACAGGAAGAAGATGAGTTACAGATGAAAAAGAACCCATTACAAATGGCACAAGAGGAAGACGAACTACAAATGAAAAAAAATCCGCTTCAACTGGCTCAGGAAGAAGATGAACTGCAAATGAAAAAAGGTCCGGCCCAGAAAAAAGAAAGCCAGGCGGCAACACAAGCCCCTCGGGCGGAGGAAATAAATTACCTAAGGGATTACAGGCAGGTATGGGAGGCGCATTTGGAGCCGATTTCTCTGATGTAAATATTCACCAGGGAGAACAGGCGACTCAGGTAGGAGCATTAGCGTTTGCACAGGGAAACGATATTCATTTTGCCCCGGGACAATATGACCCGCAAAGCCAGCGGGGACAAGAATTGCTAGGACATGAACTTACCCATGTAGTACAGCAACGGCAAGGCCGGGTACAACCTACTACGCAAGCTGGTGGTTTACCGGTAAACGATGACCACAGTCTGGAAGCAGAGGCCGATGAAATGGGTAAACGTGCGGTAAGTATGCAACGAAAAGAAGATACAAACAGTCAGTTTGATTAATTTTATTAATCTTTTCAGAAAAATTTACTGCTTTTTCCTGATTTGATTTTTCTATTGAATGAAGAGCAATTCATTCATTACTATTCTTCTTAAAGACTATTAACTGCCTATAATAGTCCTGAGATTCATTTACTACTTTCATTCATAATTTAACTTATGCAACCTGCAAGTCATAGTGTTTCACATGAAGTGCAAGGGTAACATGCGTTAAGATACCAATCATCAACAGCCAGGTTTATGAGAAAAGCCACATTCAAACGCAGTTTCCAGACGCTGGAAGAGCAGGAAGCTCCTCTGCATGAAAACAGGCGTTTCTCTCAAAGAAGTCCTGGGTATGGTCAATCGTTTCTCCAAAATTCCAAGCAATCATCTGCCTTACATCCTACCATCCAGCTTACCCCGACGAAGCATTATATTCAGCAACACAAGCAGCTTCTGCCAGTGCCAACAAGCAAAGCATGGCGCCTACCTTGTATAGAACCACTTTCCGCCAACTGAACGGATTGTCTATGCATGATATGGTGGAAGCCCTTGATAAGATTAAAAAAAATGGCTTGCTCGATGAATTATTCCAGTATGATAAAGAAATGGAGGCAGCAAGCGTAAATAGTGAACGGATAAAAGTTGCCATGTATGCCGTCCGTTATAAAGGTGTGGGAGGACTGGCTTTCCAGCTGGCATTTGATAACGTTTTAAAAAGGCTGGAAGAAGGGGCTGAAGATGAGTTACTGGCCTATGTAGATTTAAAATACCTGGCCCGAAAAAAACTAAAAGAAAAACTACGGGAAGCCAATGGATTTAAAGCCTTAACTGCCGAAGAAAAAGACCAGCTCCTCCAGTACATTGATTCAGACATAGGAGATATCCGGTCATCTGAAGATATCCAGCAAATGTATAAGCAGCTGGATGTAAAATTACCAGGCTACGAGTTTTCGGCAACATTCGACCCCAAGTTAGATATTAATAAACCTTCTACTTTCCGTAAGCTGTTAAGCCGCCAGACAAACCAGGCTGGTACGGTCAGCGTAGACGCAGGATTTTTTAATTCCAGACGGCAGCCGTATGTTACTACCGGTCCGGATGAAGTAAAAAAATTTAAGTTCAAATCTAAAAAAGCAGATGCGCTTAAATATGAAGTTGAGATTGATAAACAGAAAATTGCTGTATATGTTGCCAAGGACCAGAAAGCAGCCAATGGGTTGTTCCATTCCATTGATGATGTCGCCAAAGGTTTAGCTGCTCTTCCCGTCCATAGCCGGGCAGTGGTAAAGAAAGTATTTATTGAACCAGCCCAAAATCCGGATGATGCCTACTGGGCAAAAGAATATAAATCTAAAAACTTCCGATCCTATATGACGGCTGGTGCCAAAGGAACTGTTAATATTTATCCGGCTTCCAGTGCTCTTTCGCAGGATGAACTCGACATATCCATGGTCCATGAAACCGGCCATACCCTGGCATTGAGTAAATGGGGAGAAAGCCATTCAGGTCCTAAATGGGCACCCTGGAAAAAGGCAATGAAAAAAGATGGGCTGGCTGCATCCTCTTATGCAAAAAAATCTCCTACTGAAGATTTCTCAGAGACACTGGCTTTGTATGAAAAAGTAAAAGGAACCTATAAAGAAGACCAGCTTCGCACCCTGATGCCGGAACGCATGAAAATTCTGGATGCTCAATTTTTAAAGAAACCCTGATATGGCTCAGAAAAAAATAAAACATCCCGGAACAATCGTTTTCATAAATGGAAATACCCATCAGATTACCCATGAGCGGAAAGCATCAGAAGTACCTGCATCCATACGTTTTGCTGAAACGGAAGCTGGTATTATACCGGTAGTAAAGATTATTGCCACTACCTCTGGAAACCGCAGAGAGATCAGGCAATTTGGACCAGAAGGACAATTTCTTGGGTCTACCTTACAAATGAAAGAACCAGATGATGAGCAAGAAGGTAAGTAGAAATAATAACCTGATACAGGAACAAATCGCTCCCCAGCAAAATATCCCCTTTTCCCGCAAAAGTCCGGGATATGGGAATTCTTTTATCGATCATTCAAAACATGCTACACCAGTTCAACTTTCAGCCGGGCAAAACAATAGCCTTCAGCCCATTCAACTAAAAACTCCACCGGCCAGTACCGCTGCCGGAATGACCAGAACACAATTTGAACAGACGGTAAAACAGCGCTTTGGTGTTCAGAAAATAGCGAACGGAACGTTTCAGGATCAGATGGACATTGTTACTTACCACCAGGCACCCATTCCTGGTGATCTGGAGCAGAGTACCTGGCAAGCCTGGGACCCAGGCAGCAGTTCTCCTGTATATGAGTATATTATTAAAGGATTCGATGATTTTGCAGCCGGCATTGGCGGTTTACCTCCGGTACGTAACATTACTTTTTTTGATATGAGTTATGAACGAAAAGATGTGCCTGTAACCACTGCCAATCCGGCAGGGGCAGTAAGTGTAAAAAAAACTGGGGTAGGTGCCGATTATGGAGGAGGCAGTTTAAATATTTATAATGTTGCCGGACAGGCAAACATCACTTTACCAGCTGGCCGGAGTACAGGTACAAAAGGTGCTGCACTTCCCACCCCTACTCCCGAACAAAGCATAAAACGCATTATTGCCCATGAATTAGGACATGGCCTTCAGGAAGCAGCCCTTACCCCTGATGCAAGTGGGAAAGTATTGGATAAAGATATGGTAAAAAACTATGGCAATACTATCGGCTGGACCTCTTCCGGCCTCTATGACATACGGGAAACTTCAGGAGTGGTAAAACAAGCGATACAAAATGCGAATACTCCTCCTGCTGCCTTTAAAATTACTACCAGCAACTGGAATGATCCTAAATGGCAGGAACAACCCATATCAGCATATATGGTGAAAGTATCTGAATTTGAGGATTTTGGGGAAGGCATCATGGCTTATGTACATGATCCCACCTCACTAAAAGCCAGGTCTCCCCTGCGCTACGAATTTATAGATACTCATAAGTCACTTTGGCTGCCAAATCTGGTTCAACCCAAGCCGTAAGGCTATCCGTATATTATTAGTCTATTGATTTTCACGCCTAAATTTTTCATTTTCAGATCATTCAACTGTTGCCAGGCCTCTTTTTCTCCTTTCTTCATTCCAATCATAAATCTGGGCATTATTTCCTTCAGGCACGGTAGCAGGAACATTTTGTTTTTGACGGCTCTCCGGCGTGTGAAAGTTTCCAAAATCCAAAGAATGGTGAGTAATGGTACCATCAGGTGCTTTTTCTGTCCACACTGCTCTTCTCATAAAGGGACGTTTTTCGCCTGGCTTACTAATATCGGTGACTTTCGCATAAATTTCAACACCCTTTCTCAATTTTTCTGCCCAGCTATTCTCCAGTTGCTTCCAGGTTCCATATTCATTAGATTGCCAGTTTTGCAAACTCAGGTTTTCTACGCCACCTGCGCCACCAAACAAATTTGCAATAAGGTGTCCAGCATCATCACCGGTACCTTTCGATACATCACTCTGGCTGGTAGTATCTCTGTTTTGCTTTACCTGGTCTGGTATACCAAGTTTGCCTTCTGCCGATTTATAGGTTTTTCCATTTTTAGTAATCTCTTCGTATTTGAATGTCTTGCTTATATCAGGTTTGCTAACATTAGCAATTGTTTTTCCAAGCTCTTTGTTTAATTTTTCAAGTTCTTTGTTTAATTCACGTAATGTATCTGCTGCCTGCTCTCTGATGGATGGGTTGGCATTATCTTTTTTAGCAACCTGTTCTAGTATGATGTTCTTTAAACGATCAAACTTGCTTCTATATTTATTCTCATATTCGGGATGTGTTTTCAGATGATCTTCCAGGGAGCTAACATGTACATCCGACTTTTTGCCAAGTTCTGGAATAATTGTACTCTCCAGCTGAGCCATTTTTAATTCCAGTTGTTTTGCCTGTTCAAGCAATTCTGTTTCCTTGGCTGCTTTTTCGGGGGAGTCAGGTTTCTTAGCATTGGCTTTTGCCTCTTTTTCTATGGCTTTTGCCTCATCAATCAGTCCTCCTCCTTCTTTGCTGGCATCATGATTTTTTCCTAAAGATTTTTTTAGTTTTTTCGCCCGGTCAATAATATCCAGAAGCAGTGGCAAGCAATTGTCGCTACATCTGGAAATGGCTCCGTTTTCATGAATCTTATGCTCATGGTGCTCTTTGGTAGCAGTTTGAGGCACTTCACTTACTTCTTTAACTGGCGACGTTTCTTTTTTCTTTTCAGATGCGCCTGATTTTGAGGCCTCATGCGCAGTTTCTTTTGCAGCAGGGGTATTAGGAGCCTCCGGCGCTTTTGCTAACTTACCTGAATTTACTACCTGGTGAATATCTGCAACAGTAGCATTTTCATGAACGGTCAACACCCACTTGTCTCCTTCTCTGGTAAGGCTTGTTTTCTGACCTTTCATGATTTCTACATTTTCGTGAATTTGCAGTTTTTCAATGACCTGTTTTCGTTCGGCCGGCGAAAGTTTTGTAGATTGGATAATTCTCTGGTCGTAATAGGCTGATTTTTGAGCGATTCGGAATTCCTCCGGGGTACCCAGGTTGCCATCGCCGGTAATTTTCTGCTTCTCAAAATCATACTGGACTTTCTTCCCAGGTTCATGTTTAAACAATCCTTTTTCTTCTAATTCCAGCTTATTCAACCCAAACTTACGGGCGGCTACTTCTTGCAGGATATGGGTACCTACCAGCATGAGCCCTTGCTGGGCTACCAGATTTGTTAATACATTAGCAGTAGCTTCCCTACCTTCTTTTATTAATTTTTTCTGCCGTTTGCGAAGCTCAGCCAATCTGGGGTCTGATGGATTAGTTCTTTCAAGCGTAGTAATTTCTTCATTAATAGCGGCTAGTTCCTTAATTACGCCATCCCTTACTTTTTCAATCTCTTCTACCCCGCCAGTATACAATAAATAAGCCTGACCGATCTTTTCTGCTGCCTGGAATGCATAATACGTCTTTTTGCCGACCGTAATAATTCTGCGGGCTTTTGCTACTCCCCCAACGCCAGGGATCACATCCAGGGCAATAGAACCTACGCCTACCGCTACTTTTTTGCCAGTCAAGGTGCCTTTATCTGCCGATTCTTGTAGTTCAGAAATCGTATTCGCTGAATTATACAGAATACCAATGGTAAGCCCAATACCAGAAGTAGGTGGGAAAACAGTAAGCAAGGTAGCGACTACGTTTACAGCAATTTGTGCCGGTGCACTAAATAGAACGCCCTTAATGTCTTTTCCTACCGTATCGGTTACTTTACCGTATGTAATATATTCGTTGGTGAGTTGCTTTGTATCCTGGTCCCACTTCTGGAAAGCTATGGATAATGTTCCATTGGGATAATTGGTGCTATGGGTAGCAAAAACTTTTTCGAAGGCTTTTTCTGCCGAATCTGCTTCCTCCTCTACTCTGTAATTCTCGTTTTCATAAAGCTGGGTATAATCAAACAATACGGCTTTATACTGGGTGTATTCAAATGTCTCATGTTGGTGTAATTCCGGGTCGCTGATTGTTTGCTTTTTAAGAACTTTACTGATAAAGCACGATAGTTTCAGTTCGTCGGAACGTACATGCTGGGTCCGGCTCACATATACACCTTTACAAGGCACCAGATGTGTATCAGGCGATTTGCCTTCACTTTCCAGTTTAGTAATGTATTCACTTAATTTGGTAAGGTATTTTTCAGCCCAGGAAATAATGGCAGCAGCTTCGCTGGTGTTTTGTTCTTTGTATGTTTTAATCAGCTGCTCTATGCGTTTTTTCTCCTCCTGCAACGATTTTAATTGCTGATCGAGGGTAGCACCTTTGAATTTCTCATCCAGTGTACCGGTGGTAATACTTCCTTCATCATAGGCAAAACTGGCCTCATCAAACGTATGCGATTTGGTATTACCGGCATTCAGAAAACCTGAATATGCCTCATTTTCTTTCTCTTTTAACACTTTTTTCTCATCAACAACGGCAACTCTGATATAAAAAGAGTTAGGCAAAAAGAAATTGTGATCGACCAGGGCCTCAATTACATAAGTGCCTTCGCCCGGAAACTCAACATGAAAATATTTGTCGTTCAGGATTCCTTGTTCCCGGATGGGAGAGTAATGTGAGTTTGTATTTTCTTTAAAAGTAAATGTTTCGAAGGAAGCATTGTTTTTCTCTCTGGGATCTAATTCAGAATGCCACCTGATACTCAACCATGGAACACGTAATGCATCCCGGTCGTCTTCCACTTCAAAATGAAAAGCTACTTTCTTTTTGGGAACAATGGTAGCATCGCTATGCGTGATGTTTCCCCTCACTGGTCTATTTTCTACCGGCTCCTGTCCTTTGTCACCGGTACTTTCATGCATGCGTTCTAAGAGTTCCTTACTTTTGGCAGTAGCCAGTATAGTCTCCAGGGATGCCGGTTCGCCGTTTCCTCCTTTTGCTTCTTTCAGTTGTTTAATGATTTCCTCCCGGTGTGGATCATCCGCAAGTTGCAAGAGCAGGGCTACTTCTTCTTTGCTTAACCGCACCTTTTTATCATCAGGCTGTTTATTGTCTGTGGGTTCGCCAACAAGTTCTTTGAGCAGATCCCGGATTTTTTGTTTGTCCTCTTTTTTCAGCGACTGGAAGGCATTGTACGTACTGGTTCCGCTCCCTTTGCCTTTTTCCTTTCCACCAGTTCCACTTGCACCGGTTCCTTTTCCTTCACTACTTCCTCCGCCACTATCAATCCTTTTTTCCCCTGCCATCATCCTGACCACATCGTATACCACTGAATCCAAGCCTATAATATACTGGCAACCTGGTTTCAATTCATCACCGCCCACTGAGAATTTCTGTTGCATGTAATCTATGATTCTTCCTTCCAGGCTGGGAGTAAGAGTTCCATATCTTTTCTTCAACCATATCTTAATACCCTCATTTGTACGTTTTTCTCTATTGTCTCCTTCCTGCCAGGTCATCCAAATAGCATATACAACATTGTTTTTAGGAGGATTTACCTCCATTCCTTCTCCATCCTGGAATCCTGTAGTACAGCTTTCTTCGGGTTTTTTATCGTCCCGTTGAATGGTTTTCTGTTGAATACCTGCGTTCTGTTGCACTACATGGGTAAGTTCGTGAGCAAGCAGATGCTTACCATCAGAAGATTCCGGTGAATATTTTCCCTGGTTAAAATAAATGTCATTTCCGGTAGCAAAAGCCTGTGCATTCAGTTGCTGAGAAAGTTGAATCGCCTGACCATCTGTATGTACCCGTACATCATTAAAATCTGCCCCAAATCTTTCTTCTATAAAGCTTTTGGTGGAACCTGGCAAAGGGCTTCCGTTCCCTTTCCGGCTCCCGATCTGTTGACTGATCGATTCACTCGCAGTATTTTCTGTATCTGCTTTCGCTTGCATAAAGGGACTAATAGCTGGGGATATGATCTTACGCTGTAGAAGTCCTGCTTCTGCTTCACAAGCGGCACATTTGCGCTGGACAATACTGGTCTGATGAAGTGGGGAAGGATGCAAAGCTTTACGTTGCAAAAGTTTTTCTTCAGCCTGACAATGGGCACATTTACGCTGTACCGCAGCTTCAGGCATCTGCATCACCTGATTAGCGACTGCATCAGCTTCTTTTTCATAATTGTCATCCGGACTGCCAATGGTGATCTTTGTTGGAACAATGCTTGATGGCAGTGTTACTTGTGATTCTTCCCCTTCATTTTCTTTGTGTTGGACTTGACTTACCTGTTTCTGTGGGAATGCAAGAGGTGACTTTGCCTGTGGAATATTTTTCGTCTGAAAGGGCGTACCTTGTCGATAGCCATACATAGCTTGCATTACACTATCTCCATAGCCATTGCTGCTGTGAGCAGCATTATATTCTGATAGATGGCCAGCCGCCTCAGAGAGAGTGCTTCTGGATATAAAGCCATTTGATTCTTTTACAGGGGCTGGTTTCATGAATGATTGATTATATTTTTCTTATTCTGCAGCAGCAGGTTGTGCCGGGCGCATCATTTCATCTGCAATCGCTTCCGGAGGCCTAACAAATTGCAGTAAGCCATACTCATGTAAGGTGCGGATGAAACTGAGCACAGTCATACCACCGATAAACTGGGGAGACATATAGGCAGCTCTGATCCGGTCGGGTGTAGTGGCTCTTGCCTGTAGCGCTTGTACAATATCACCAGACATTTCATTGATCAGCGGCTGTATCGGCAAACTGCTCATCCTGCGCGACATATATGCTAACATCTGGTCGGGAGAGCCGCTCAGGTTCATTACAGCACCCAGCATTGTTAAATGGGCTCTGCTACGTGAAGGCAATGCACTCAGATTCCAGTTGCTGGGCATTAAAGAAGCCCGGGCAATTACCACCGGCCTGACAAACATTCCGGAAAGTATAGCCTGGCCAATACCTCCTACAGCCTGTATAGCGGCTACTCCGCTTGCCAGACCTGCCCCAATTTGATTGATGCCATTAACGGCAGCCTCTGCATCAGTACCAGAGACAGCATAACTGGCAGATGCGCTGGCCCCTGCCTGTGCACCTATGCTGAAAGTAGCGGCCAAAAATCCCTCCTGTCCGGAAAAAATACCGGGACTTATGCTAAATCCAACTCCTGCGATCATCCGCAGAGAAAAATTAAATGCAGAACCGCCATAGGCGCCACTCATCGACCTATATTGTGCATTAGGACTTATCCTGATCCCTACAATAATACCTCCCCTGCCCCTATTGTTAGGCCGACCCCAAGTTCTCCGTATGCTAAAGTATCTGTGGTTAGTTCCAGATTAGCTACATCCAGAAAATATAAGGAATCAACCCCTGCTCCTACCTGTATTGTATCACTAGCCGTACCTGACAGTCTTACCCCGATGGCTACCCCGGAGACTGGTATGCCTACCATACGCAGCAAGGAAAGCACCCGGCGTATTCCCGGACGGGCTGAAGGAAGAAAACGGGCAATAAGGCGGCGCTGATCTGTTTCCCCCTGTGGCTCATCCTGCCGCTGGATCACAGGTGTCCGCGAACGTATCTTTTTTTCTATATAATCCGGCCTGTTGTATGGTATGTGTTAATTCATGCGCCAACAGGTGTTTTCCTCCGGATGATTCCGGCGAATAGTTACCCTCATTGAAATATATATCCTTTCCGGTAGTAAAAGCTTGTGCATTCAGTTGGTGGGATAGTTGTACCGCCTGAGAGCCGGTATGGATTCTGAAATCTGTAAAATCGGCTCCAAAGCGGTTTTCCATAAAGTTTCTGGTATGATCTGCCATAGGGCTGCCCCCACCTCTGCTGCTCTCCAGCTGATGGCTGATGGCATCAGTAGTTGTGCCTGCCTGGGAAGCCTTGGTCTGAATAAATGGGGTAATAGAGGAAGCTGCAGGCTTTAGTTGTACTTTTCCTTCTTCAGCCTGACAATGGGCACATTTACGCTGTACCGCAGGTTCAGGCATCTGCATCACCTGATTAGCGATTGCATCAGCTTCTTTTTCATAATTGTCATCCGGACTGCCAATGGTGAGTTTCCTCTGTAATGGGATTTCTTGCGGCGCTTGTGGTTCATCTTCAGGTTCTGCTTTTAGCTGCAAAGGTACTTGATGGGAATATCCATACATGGCCTGCACTACCTGATTGGTATAGCCTCCATTACCAAAGTTCATACTATGTTCTATAGCCTGGCCATACGAATGCAAATCATTTGAGTCAGCTTTTCTGGAAACATGTTTCCTGAGGATCGTTCCTTTCTGCTCTTTTATAGTTTCTGTAGCCATACAGGTACGTAGAAGATTTGTTGAATATCGGAAGAATAAACTATTTTAACTGGTTGCGGTTGTTAGATACAGTTGGCCAGGAAATTCACCTACCCATTCACGCCATTTTTCCTTCTTTGTCCAGTTCCCGGCTGATCCCTTCCTGTAAATCTGCCAGTTCAATAATTTGATCTTCTCTCACTACTGCTTTTAAGCAGCCATATCGGATTACGTTCATTATAGCACCGCCGGCCAGTTTATATCTTTCAGCGATTGCTTTCAGGTCTAAATCTTGCGCAAATGCAAACCCTTCCGGAATGGCTTTTTTCCAGAGCAACAAACGCTCCTGTGCCTGGGGTAATGGGAAATTAATAATGGATTGAATCCGCCTGTAAAAAGCGGCATCTATGTTTTTTTTGTAATTACTCGACAAAATTACAATGCCATCGTGCTGTTCGATACGTTGCAGGAGAAAAGCAACTTCCTGGTTGGCATAGCGGTCGTGGGCATCTTTGGTTTCACTGCGTTTTCCAAACAAAGCATCGGCTTCATCAAAAAACAGAATCCAGTCTTTGCCCTGTGCCCGATCGAATACATGCGCCAGGTTTTTCTCGGTTTCGCCAATATACTTGGAAACTACCATCGACAGGTCAATCTTATAAGTTTCCTTGCCTACTGTTTTGCCGATCAGCGAAGCCGTAAGTGTTTTTCCGGTTCCTGGGGGTCCTGAAAACAAACACCGGTAGCCAGGCATATTTTTTCTGGCAAAATCCTTATTGCTCATTAATTGTTTGCTGTATTTGATCCAGTGGATCACATCATATACTTCATCCAGGGTAGTGTCGTTTAGTACCAGATCGTCCCATTCCATACCGGTAGAAATGCGCTGTGCCGGAAATTCAGAAGAAAAAACCGGATGCATAGGCTTGCCGGTCACCAAGCTTTGCAATAGTTCCTGGGTAGGAGAAAGCAAGCTACTGGTAAAGGGTTCTTGCGGCTCTGTATGGATAATTTTAAACAGATGGGAAGCAGTTATTGTATTACCAGGTATAAAAAGATCCAGATAAACCACATTTTCAATCAGCCTGTTTCCGGATAGGAGGAATAAGGCAGTCTGGACAGTTGGCAAAAATCCCCGGTAGGCTTTTCCCAGGTATCCTCCTATTTCTGTGGCAATCATTCCCATTTCATCTTTCTGTACCAGGAAACGGTTGGTTAGGTCCGGTTTAAAATATGGACAGAGGCTAAGAATCAATACCAGTCTTTGCAGTGGATCTAACCTGAATTCTTCTATCAGGCGGGCATATGCATCTGACTGCCCGGAAGGCAATACAGGAACAGGGAATAAGTGAAAAATATTGTCACTGAAAGAACCAATATTGCAACGGTACTCTATAATGGACGTTATCCAATCTAACTCCACCTGAAGCGCTTGCCATTCTGTTGAAATGTGATCATAATAGGGTTTAGGCTGGAAGTTCATTAACAAGGTGGTTGAAATAGGTGTATCAGGAAAATCAGCGTGTGGAAGAACCCGGCTTATTCTATCCTAAAGTATAGTATTACATGCAGGAATACAATGATCAGGATACTTTTTTAATAGAAAAGAATAAGCCATTCAGCTAATAAGGTTAATGAAAGAATATCCATTAGATAACCCTTCCAGCTGAAAATTCCTGTATATTTATATAAATTTTTTTATTCTTCCTATGAGAAGGCTAGACCCAAAAATGGAAGACTTCCAGCACGATCGGTCAAGTCCGGCAAAGAGTGTTTCCGGAAACCGCTGCAGCCCTGGGTATGGAAACTCTTTTCTTCAAACATCCAAATCAAAACAAGATCCACAGCCTGCCCTCACGGAAGCAGCCCAGCAAGAGAGTTATGAGCCGAATGGCCATTCTACACAAACCGTACCGCAGCAAAAAAGTGTTCTTCAAAAAGAGGAAGCAGCTACAGATGCTGATAACCGTTATCAGTTAAGCTCTCCTTCCCTGCTGCAACCACAAGATCCCTATGCCAAATACAGGCTGGGCGATTACCGGTTGAAATTAGATCCTGCCTTTGATCCACAGTTTCAGGCCATGGTTACCCAGCGTATGTACCAGTTGTTAGATCCTGTTGCCTTACGGCCTTTGCTCCAGCAAGTACCTTTTATGTTACCGCCTACACCAGGCAATATCTTCTCTATTCCGCCCGTACCTGCACAACCGCCGCTTGTGCCCAGAGGTGCCGGGCCGGATATTCCTAAAACTGCATCAGCCAGTGATTTGCTGGATGCCGTATTGAAAATACCTTCTATCGACCAGGCCGTAACTACCTTGCGTGACAGAGCACTCATTACTGTTTCCAGAGACTGGCGGCAGCTCAGTACACCTGCCAAAATTGGCGTAGTGAGTGCAGGTGTGTTAATTGTGGCACCCACCTTAGCCGGAATTATTTCTGATCCTGCTGCCAGAAGTATGGCGTTAGACCAACTCAATGGGAAGGTTATTCCGGTGCCAGGGGTAAACTGGCTGTCTGTAGAAACAAATCTGAAGGATAATAACCTGATATTTGGCTTGCATGTAGATGTAGGCCGTTTACTTCCCCCGATTCTGGGCTTTGGCCCCTCCTCACCTGCTGCTATTGGAAAATTCTAGCTGGTAAATGCCTAAATGGTTATATCGTTGAAAAACGGATATATAAGCCTGCCTATATTTACTAGTAACTTTTGACAAACACTCACAAGGCGGGAGCCGATGGGAGCCAACGTAGTTGATCAGTGAAGTTAAATGACTTTTTAGTCCTGACTTAGTTTTATGCTGGTATAATCGTAGCTTTGCAGGAACTTTCGTTTGCAGGACACTGTACTATTGTTTTGTTGCCAAAGAAGCCTTCGACTGAAGCCATACCTGTCTGATAATTGAATGAAAACCAAAGGAATAAAAAAAAATAAAGTGAATATAGTTACCCTGGGCTGTTCCAAAAACCTGGTCGATTCCGAACAAATTTATACCCAGCTCAAGGCAAATCAGTTTGAGGTTGCCCATGAATCCCGGAAAGATGATGCCAGCATTGTGATCGTAAATACCTGCGGTTTTATTGATAACGCCAAACAGGAATCCATCGACACTATTCTGCGTTATGCTGATGCCAAAGAAAACGGCTTGATTGATAAATTGTACGTAACCGGCTGCCTGTCACACCGCTACAAAGACGACCTGGAGCGAGAAATTCCGATTGTAGACGCCTATTTTGGAAGCAATGAATTACCCCGCTTGCTGAAAACCTTAAAAGCAGATTATAAACATGAACTCATTGGCGAACGGCTTATTACCACGCCTTCGCATTATGCCTACCTGAAAATTGCCGAGGGCTGCGACCGCCCTTGCTCTTTCTGTGCGATTCCGCTGATGCGTGGCGGACATATTTCCCAGCCAATAGAACTGTTAGTACAACAAGCAAAAAATCTGGCTAAAAAAGGTACTAAAGAATTAATTTTAATTGCCCAGGATCTTACCTATTACGGCCTGGATATTTATAAAAGAAGAAACTTAGCTGAACTGTTAGATAGATTAGCTGATGTAGAAGGCATCGAATGGATTCGGTTGCAGTATGCGTATCCGGCTGGTTTTCCGATGGATGTACTGGAGGTGATGCGGGAGCACAGCAATATTTGCAAGTATCTGGATATGCCTTTGCAGCATGGTTCTTCCGAAATATTAAAACTGATGCGCAGGGGTATTAACCGCGAGAAAACCGAAGCACTCATTGAAACGATCCGCGAGAAAGTACCTGGCATTGCCTTACGGACTACCCTGATTTCCGGCCATCCCGGAGAAACAGAAGCCCATTTTGAAGAAATGTATTCGTTTGTGGAAAAAATGCGTTTTGACCGGCTGGGAATATTCACGTATTCTCATGAAGAAAATACCCATTCTCATACCATGCCGGATGATCTGTTACAGGAAATTAAGCAAGACCGGGCTGATGCCATAATGGCCTTACAAGAAAACATTTCCTATGAACTAAACCAGCAAAAAATTAGTAATACATATAAAGTGTTATTCGACCGGAAAGAAGGTGGATATTTCGTAGGCCGCACCGAATTTGACTCACCCGAAGTAGATAATGAAGTGCTGGTAGATGCAAAAAAACACTTTGTCAGGCTGGGAGATTTTACAAACGTAAAAATAATAGATGCCACTGAATTTGACCTCTATGCCGAGCCTGTTTGATGATAAAAACAAGCCCCGACCATGAGAAATTTTATTGCCATTTGCATCATTACCTTCGCCTGCCTGGTGGGCAGTTTTCTGGGAATTACGGTTTATGAACTGGTGAATCACCTGCTTATCTCCGGAAAATGGTCGTTTCAGGTACTTTCTACGGATTTATATCTGACCAAGGTAGTAGCTATTCTGAGTGCTACCCTGATTGGAGCCATTGGCCAGGAACTTATCATCCCTATTCAGCATAAATTCACTTTCTGGCGCTATATCCGGCAAAAAGGCATGGTGGGTTTTACAATTCTGGCCGGAAGTTCACTAGCCATCGGCGGTTCCCTCGCCATTGCCATCAGTGTATTCATGACCCAGAAAATCTCTTTAGCTGAATTTTTTGTAAATGATTATGCCAGCCGTTGCCTGAGTATTTTACCTGCTGCTTTTATCTTCGGCGCTTGCTACGGTTTAGGCCGTTTTAAAAGTTATGAGCAGAAGTTTGGCAATGCATAAATTTGGTAATTAGTCATTGGGCAGTAAGTATTTGCCATCTTTCAGGTAATAAGTATTGCCACATACATTAGTAATTATGGCAAAGCTATATCCTGTTTTTACTATTGACCGATACTAAATAATGGCTATTCTTTTTCATCCCATTTTTCTAAATATTCACCCCATTTTCCCCAAACGCTTTCTTTCTTAGCATAGCTTTGTTTCAGTAAACAAATGTATTATGCAGGAATTACGACACATCAGGCGCATTGAATTAATTTATATTGTATCATTGGTAACCTTGCACACTGGATGGCGCCTCTATATGGAGTTTATGCACTATGATAGCATGCTTACCATTGACCTAAATTCACAGTATGGAAGTCTTACTTCTTATCATTTCTGGCTGAACACGATATTTCCCATTATTGCCAGAACCGTTCTCATTTTATCAGCATGGTATATATTTCATTACCTTCTTTACCCTAAGATAAAAGCCGAAGCATGGCAGGAAAAAACGTTCTGGTATGCCGTTATGGTGATTTTTTTGCTAACGGCTGGTGTGTTTTTATATTACTACTTCAAAATATCCCTGCGCATTGTTATTGACCATAATACAATCACAAACATCCGCACTTATTCTGAGTACCGGAAACTATATGTTTTTTCTGACACGGTGGGTTTCCTGATTATTATTGCATTTTATGCAGGATCTGCCCAGCAATTCTATCGCATGCATCAACAACTGAGTAGTGAAGAAAAGAGGATGGCCAGATTTCTGAGCTATTTCTTTGTGGCTTGTACCGTTATCTTTCTTACCATACTTTTCACGCTGGTTCCTCTCCCAACACCTTTATGGCAAAATCCAATTGCCCATATTTTATTAACAGGAGGTGTGTTTTTACTGATACATATTCTTTATATTCTGGTGTTAAATTTTCTGCTGCCTAATCTACAATGGACTCTTTCCGCAAAATTTATCAGTTATATCGGTATATATTTATTTATTAGTGTAATAGGAATGGCTTTACTCTGGGGATGTTTTAACCAGTTCCAAGGTTTTTCTAAGTCAACTTTTGTCGTATACATTATTGTACTGTTACTTTCCTGGGGCATTGCCTATGCCAAGTATTCCTCCTCCCAGGAAAAAACAATCTTACAAACCCAGGTATCAGCCAAATCAGCAGAACTTTCCAGTTTACGTTCGCAGATCAATCCACATTTCTTATTCAATGCCCTCAATAGTTTGTATGCCACTGCATTGAAAGAAAAAAGCGATAAAACGGCCGATGGCATTCAAAAACTGGGAGATATGATGCGCTTCATGCTGGAAGAAAACAATCAGGAACGTATTCCCCTGGACAAAGAAATAGAATACCTCCACAATTATATTGACATTCAGCGGATGCGCATTGATGAATCGCAAGGCGTAGAAATCAGGATAAATATTCAGCAGCCGGAAAAGGAAATCTATATTGCGCCTATGATGCTCAATCCCTTTGTGGAAAATGCCTTTAAACATGGGGTAAGCCTGCAACATCCTTCCTGGATTTACATTACCCTTACCCTGGATGCTACCAGAGTATACTTTAAAGTTCATAACAGTTTACATGCAAAAGCAGCGGATGATCCCGAAGAAAATAGTTCTGGGGTAGGCCTGGCAAACGTAAAAAAGCGGTTGGAACTTCTCTATCCGGGCAGGTATATACTCGATATTCAGCAGTCCGACAAGGATTATTTTGTAGCGCTTACCTTAACCTATGAAACTAAAAACGCATGAGGTTTGTCAATCTTTATTTCCTATCAATTACAGCCTTTTTGTACTTTGGCAACCTAATTAATGCAGATATATGCTTACAGCTATCGCGATAGATGATGAACCCCAGGCGCTGGATGTGGTACAGGCGCATGCTGCCAAAGTGCCTTTTCTGGAATTAAAAGCCAGTTTTACCAATGCCTTTACGGCGATTGATTATTTGCAGAAAAATCCGGTTGACCTGATTTTCCTGGATATTAAAATGCCGGATATTTCAGGAATTGAGTTTGTAAAATGCCTGCCTCAGTTGCCAATGGTTATTTTTACCACAGCTTATTCCAAGTATGCTGTACAAGGATTTGAACTCGATGCCATTGACTATCTGCTGAAGCCGTTTTCCCTGGCACGGTTCACCAAAGCCTGCAGTAAAGCGATGGAAAAAAAGCGCCTGTATGACAAAGAAACCGTACCTTATATATTCATTAAAACCGGCTATGAAGAAGAAAAAGTGATGCTGAACAAGATACTGTATCTGGAAGCGGAAGGAAACTATATAACGGTGGTATTATCCAACAAAAAACTGCTCACCCGTCAGACCATGGCAGATGTATTACTATTGCTTCCTCAGCAGGGATTTGCCAGAATTCACCGTTCTTACATTATTTCATTGAACCATATACAAAAAATAACCCGCCAGGAAGTAGTGGTGGCGGGTTATAAAATACCAGTTGGCATTTCCTATGAAGATAAACTGACGGAAATAAGAAATAAGCTAAACCGGATGCACTAAGCTTCCAAAGAGTATATCTACTTTTTAACTATTCACCAGGACACGTTCTTGTTCTTCCTGATGCTGCCACATCTCAGCAAAGGCAGGGCTATATTTTCGTAAATACTCAAAGTTTCCTTCGTCGATCACTTGCCCGTTTTGCAGGATATACACATAATCGAACTGGTTGAGCAAATGCAAACGGTGCAGGGAAGAAATAACAGCTTTGTTTCCAAAAGCTTCAAACAGATTATTATACAATTTTACCTCCGTTCTGGGGTCTACGCTGCTGGTAGGTTCGTCCATGAGAATGATGCTGCTGCTTCTGGCAGCTAATATTCCTCTGGCCAATGCCAGCCGCTGCCGTTGTCCTCCGGAAAGATTTACGCCTTTTTCCTGAATAATGGTATCGAGCCCTTGCGGCAATTTTTTATTACATCCGTAAAATGAGCAATTTCGCATACTTCCCTTACTTCTTCTTCGCTGAAAGGTAAACCTAAGGTTATATTATATAAAATCGTGTTTTCGAAGATTTCCGGCTCCTGTGGAAACAGCGTTACAGAATTTACAATGCTTTCAAAATCTGTTTTTAGTCTGCCATCTACAGTAAGTATTGTTCCTGAATGAGGTGTATATAACCCCCTGAGTAAAGCCAGCAACGTACTTTTTCCGCTGCCGCTCTCTCCAATCAAGGCAATCCTTTGTCCGCGTCCGATGCGTAGTTGCAACTCATATAAGCCGCCTCTTTGCCTGGCCTGTAGCGTTCCGGTCCGGGTAAAATTCAGATTTTCAATGTCTATGCGCTGCCAGTTAGCCGGCAAATGACTGGAAGGTTCTGGCCGGTGGGATTTTTGATATTCTTCTGAAACCGTTTTGATTGCCTGTACATCTGTATTGAACTGTACAACTTTGGTATACTGGTAAGCCACATCATTAAACACACTCGTAAACTGGTTTACATACCCCAGCAGGGTTACTAATCCGCCAATCAGAAACGCTTCGCCCGGGTTATTATGCTGGAAAATATATCCCATCACAATGACGGCATAGATCAATCCAATGAGCATCTGAGCTGTAAACCATTTCCATTCGTTAATGGTCACATTGCGTTTGAAGGGCGGGAATACATCCATGACTTTACTAAGCAAACCAGTTTCCATCCTTTTTTCAAGCCGTAGGGTAATTACGGTCATAATGTTCGATAAGCTGTCGAATAAGGTGGAAGATACTTTATGTTCTTTCTCATTGACCTGTTTTAAGGAAGCAATAAAGGGCTTATCAAATTTAAAGATGATCCATACGGTGAAAATACCCAGCAATACGCCAATACAACCGAATACCGGAGAAAAATAAATCATGGCAGCAAAGGAGAAAATAAACTTTGACAGAGAATGCAAATAAGTAAATCCGCCTTGAAAGAATTCTTTGAGAGATTCATAGGCTTTCCGCAGCCGGTTGATGGTAGCACCACTGTGATTATCCTGGTGCCATTTTACAGGCAAATGCAAAATCTGATGATACATTTCTTCCAGAAAATTGCGGCTCACGGTAAAGGCTAATTTACGTTCCATTACCCTGGCTGGCCCGTGAAAGCACCACTCCAGCACACGCAGACCTAAAAATGCCCCTACATACATCCAGGCATGTGGCCAGATCTGGCTGCCTTCCCGCTGCAGGGAATCAATAAACCATCCGTATAAAATGGGATGCATGGCCACTACCAGATTAGCCATAATAAACATAGCGTATATAAGAATATAGCGCTTTTTTTCCTGCCGGGCATATCGCCAGGCTGTACCGAGTAAAGATATATATGGATTTTGCATCCGGAGTTTCAGTGTTTAGAAAGGGAGTTTAGTTTACAGGAAATGTACTATTATAAAAAATGTACAATCTTTCAACAAAAATAGAATTTACTATTGCTAAGCCGCTTTGAAATGAGAATACAATCTTACATCAAATGATATATTTCTAAAATATGTACAAAAGCGGCTTGATAACCAGATTATAGCTCTTAATAAATACAATCAAGAAAGGTAAACTAAAGATAATCAAAAAAGAATTGTATTTTACCCTGAAACCGGGCATAAGAAAGGTAAACGGGCAAGCATATATAAGAAAGTAATAAGATACCTTCATTTAAAAAACAAAGGAGAATTTATCACTAATTGATGTAAAACTGACAGGCATTTTTAACTTCAACTATGAACTACCCAGTGATAGATACAAAAAAAACAGGCACCCATTCAACTATAAAGTGATGAGAGCCTGTTTATGGGCAAAAACATAACAAGGTTAAGGAATAATAATTACCCCAGATTCTTTTTCAACTGGGCATATTCCTTGGCAAAATAAGTCAATATAATTTTGGCACCAGCCCGTTTGATACTTAGTAAGGCTTCAGCCATTGCTTTTTCGCCATTCAGCCAGCCATTCCTAGAAGCTGCCTTGATCATGGCATATTCTCCGCTTACATTATAGGCAGCAATGGGTAGGTCGAAATTCTGGTTCAGGAGTTTAATAATATCCAGGTACAATAAGGCCGGTTTTACCATCAGAAAATCGGCTCCCTCTTCAAAATCCAGGTCGGCTTCGATGAGAGCTTCCCGGCTATTAGCAGGATTCATCTGGTAAGTTTTTTTATCACCAAATTTGGGAGCTGATTCCAGGGCATCCCGGAACGGGCCATAAAAAGCACTGGCATATTTAGCGGTGTAGGCCATAATAGATACATTGATAAATCCTTCATCATCGAGCAAATTACGCAGGTAGCCGATCCGTCCATCCATCATATCAGAAGGTCCGATGATATCTGCACCGGCTCTGGCCTGGGCAAGTGCCATTCTGCCGAGAATTTCCAGGGTTTCGTCATTAAGGATTTGTCCATTTTTTACTAAGCCATCATGCCCATCCGAACTATATGGGTCCATGGCCACATCTGTCATCAGGCAGGCATCAGGAAGCTGTTCTTTGATTTTACGGATGGCTTTGATGTATAAGCCATTCATATTATGGCTTTCTTTGGCATAGCTGTCTTTGAGTTCTTCAGTAATCTGCGGAAACAAAGCAAACGTACGGACACCCAGTTCCATACAGGTATGAATTTCATCCAGTAATTTATCCACAGTATACCGGTGAATTCCCGGCATAGATGGAATTTCAACAGTTTTATTTTCGCCTTCCGTAATAAAAACAGGGTATATTAATTCGCTGGGGGAAAGAGTAGTTTCCTCTACCATTGCACGAACTACAGACGATTTACGGTTCCTTCTAGGTCTTCTAAGCATGGTTTAAATGGTTGTAATGCTGAATGGTTAAATGGTCAATGAATTTACAGTTAGATGGATAAGAGTTGAAAGTATGAGTTATCAATTAATAAAGACCAGAGACTAAAGACTTTAATTACACATCCAGGTCGAGGCCTAATTTATTTTTCAGGTCTACCAAAGATGGATGTTTTTCAGCAAGATATTTGAACTTTTCCTGGGAAGTATACATGGTTTTCCGCGCTTCCTGTGGACCCATTTCTTCCTGAATTTGAATATGGCTGTTTCTGAGGCTTCTGCGTAGATAAGACAGTAGTTCCGGTTTGAAATTATTAAACTGACCAATCTGTATCTGGCTATCTAACTTAACAATAACTGTTTGCCCGGAAAGTTCTATTGGTTTTTTCAAGATAATCTGTTCGCTGGCAGGTGCCGCAGCCAGTCGATTCGCAGCAAAAGCCTGCCAGCAAGCTTCCGCCTGTTCTTTGGTAAAAGGCTGATTTTCGATCACTTCCTTTTCTACCACTTTTTCTTCCATACTGGCAGCAGCTGCCACCTGAATTTGTTTTTCCAGGGTTGCCAGGTCAGTGGGTATTTTAATGGTTGATTTGGTAGCAGTTGTAGGCGTATATCCGTTCAGGGTTGCCCCATTTTCTTTTACAGGAATCTGCGCTGTATTTTCTGCCGGCTTTTCTACAACTGGTTTCCCATTGCCATTACCAGACTCCACTTTTTTTTTTACTTCCACACTTCCCTCTTGCAGGCTTCTGGCCAGATTTACGGCAGAAGGAATATGAGCCATTTTCATCAGCGCCAGTTCTATATGTAACCGCTGATTTTTGCTCGATTTGTAGTTGAGATCGCACTGGCTACCCAGATGAAGCGCAGATAATAAAAAGGATAAAGAGGCCTGATTCGCCTGTTCCATGTATTTGCGCTGCACATTACCGGATACCTGTAACAACTGAACCGTAGCCGCATCTTTACACACCATTAGGTTACGGAAGTGTTCGCACAAGCCTACAATAAAATTATGGCCGTCAAAGCCTTTTTTAAGGATTTCATCGAAGGTGAGTAGCGCTTTTGAAGTATTTTCTGCCATCAGGGCAGCAGTCATGGCAAAATAGTAATCATAATCCAGAATATGCAGGTTGGCAATGGTATTCTGATAGGTAATGCTCCGATCGGTAGAAAAGGTAACGATCAGGTCGAACATCGACAAGGCATCCCGTAATCCCCCATCTGCTTTCTGGGCAATCAGTTGCAGCGCTTCTTCTTCGGCCCGGATATTTTCTTTCCCGGCAATAGAAGCCAGGTGGCTGCTGATGTCATTAATCTGAATGCGGTTGAAATCAAATATCTGGCAACGGGATAAAATCGTGGGAATAATCTTGTGTTTTTCGGTCGTAGCCAGAATAAAAATGGCGTAAGAAGGCGGCTCTTCCAGCGTTTTCAGAAAAGCATTAAAGGCAGAATTCGAGAGCATGTGTACCTCATCGATAATGTACACTTTATATTTGCCTACCTGCGGAGGATACCGTACCTGATCTACCAGATTGCGGATATCATCTACCGAGTTATTGGAAGCCGCATCGAGTTCATGGACATTGAACGAAGCATTATTATTAAAACTGGTACAGGATTCACATTGGTTGCAGGCTTCTCCTTCTTGGGTAAGATTCTGACAATTGATGGTTTTGGCCAGAATACGGGCACATGTTGTTTTCCCAACACCTCTGGGGCCGCAAAACAGAAACGCCTGGGCCAGGTGTTTTTGCCGGATGGCATTCTTTAAGGTAGTAGTAATATGAGTCTGCCCTACTACCGAATCAAACGTACTGGGACGATACTTACGCGCTGAAACAACAAAATTATCCATACTTCAAAGTTAGAATTTTTGCCCAAAAGGCAGTAAGGATAATGGAGTAAAATTCTCTACAGAATAATATGTATTCTAACTGGTTGATGGATAGTGTAACCCGTATTTATTTTCAGTCACAAAATTGAAGGCTTTAATATATCCCTTAATTACCGTATGTATATTTACTTCATTTTGTATAATTTCACCTGAACGGGCACCCATTGTATATAAGTCTTCCGGTTTGGCAAGCAAAGTATTGAGCACGTCATACAAAGACTCAGGATTTCCATCTTCAAAATAACGCCCATTATAACCCTCCCGTACTAATTTTTTTTCAGTCCCATCACATTCCGAACAAACCACTGGTCTATCAAAACACATAGCTTCATTGATAGAAAGCCCTCCCATGCCGGCAAGCACATACACAGATGCTGACATAAAATACCTGCCTAATGTTTCGCCATCATAAATGGCCCCTGCAAACTTTACCTTCTCATCCAATTGTAAGGAGTTCACTTGCCTTTTCAGATTTTCTTCTTCCGGACCATTGCCCACAATAACGAGTTCAGCATCTGGATATATCTGTAGAAGCCTGCTGAAAACCTCAATGAGCATATCTACCCGTTTCCATTTGATTAGCCTTCCTACATGCAGCAAACGTCGTGGTGTAGGAGGCAGAATTGGGGCTAACGTTTTGATTTTTTCTTTGGTAGCGAGCAAAATATCGGTATCGGGCGAATTATAGGTGATAAAAATTTTACTTGCATCTACACCATAACTTCCGATAATGTCATAGGCTTCTTCCACATAATTTACATGGGCATCCATTAAATTATAGTACAATTTCCGGGTATACGTAACAATATCATATTTCATGCGAAAAAGCAGACTGTCTCTATTTAGATTAGTTTGCAGGTCTTCTGATAACAATCCACCTTTCGCATAAAACTCTCTGGCCTGCTGAAAAGCAGGAACTTTGAAAGGTATCTCTTTCAGTATGAGTTTAATTCCCAGAGACTTTGTGAGTAAGAGCAGAGAGGGATTATAGATAAATCCCACAACATAGGGCCAGCAAGTAACAATGATATCCGGTTTTTGCTGCCGGACTAACTTTTTGAAACCTTTAAAAAAGGTCTTCCCATAAAAAGCCTGATATTCTTCCAGAAAAAATACTTTAAATTCAATCCCTTCCTCAGTCTGGTGTACGCCTGCCCCTACATTTTTACCCTGGCTGGCAGGCGCTACGACCACAACTTCTACGCCTGCCACTTGATTTAACCGGTTTAATACCAGATTATAATAATGTGGCAGCCCACCAAACATAAATAATACTTTCATTCAGATCCTTATTCAATTAATTGAAGTTTCTTTGCTACTTCCTTGTTACAAATCAGATAGTTGTTATGGTAGCTTTTGATAAGATGAGGCAGTAATTCTATGCGGCTTTTTTCGTCAATATTAAAATACAGATAACCTTTCCCATCTAAAATTTCTTCTATCTGGCTTCCCATTTCATCACTATTTATTTCTATCAACATCGTTGGCCGCATTTGATCTAAGTAATCTTCCATACCTGATAATACATTTGGTTCATGTCCTTCAACATCTATTTTCATGAGATCAATGCGACCTATTTTCTTCTCCCGAATATAGGTTGACAACTTTTGCAGTGAAATAGGGATTTTTCTACCAATCCGATTTTTATCAGCAACATCTGCATTTAGTGTCGCTAAGTTGTTATGCACTGTCTCAGGGTCAAAAATATATCCTTCTCCATCCTTGTCTGATAAAGCGATTCTTTCACAAACAATATCGTATTGATTAATTGAGTTATTGAGTAATAACTTTTCAAAAGTTCTATGAATTGGTTCAAATGCAATTACTCTTGCATCAGGATTAAGTGCTTTTGTTACTAAAGAATAAACCCCTGTATTAGCACCTATATCTATTACACAGGTAGCCTCTTTACATAGCTTTATCCATAGTTGCATAGATAATTTCTCAAATTTTCCTTCTGTCAGGCCTCCCCAAAAAATTTCATTCTCAATATATAAGCCATGATGTTTGATCCAGAAACTATTATTTTCTACAATTACCTTAAACTTATCCCAGAAAATAAAATACTGATAGACAGATTGTGGAGGACGATAAAATGACCGTAATACCAAAAATAAATGCTTTTTTAAAGGTATTTTTTTATATATGCTTTTTAATAAATGCTTCATATCATTCGATTAAGTGCAAAGGTAGAATAATCCTGATATTCCTAAGTATTGATCTACTCTTTGAGCTTAACAAAATAGTTAATCAGTAAAATTGTTAAATCAGCAAAGTATTGCTATTTTAATAGCATTAAACTAAAATGTATGAAAATTATTAAACAACATCTTTTTTTATTTCTTGTCCTAATATTCTTCTCTTCACTTACCAGCTGTGAAATATTTGAAGATATTTTAGATGATCACAAAACCAGTAACAGACAGAAATATATAGGTGTCTGGCAAAATGATTCATTAACCACAAAAATTTATTCTAATGGAGAATTGATTAGTACCACGACGCAATCATTAGAGGGAAACACCTTTGAAATGAGAAAAAACGGAACTTACACAACAGCAAACGCTTCTGGTGAAGTTTATCTCGATGGTAGCTGGAAATTAGTTTGTATAGAAGGGCAAGATCAGATTTTACTAGATAAAGGAACGGCTCTTGAGAGAAGCTATGATGTAAAACTAATTACCAAAAACAAATTAGTAACTAATGACAAGGTAGCTATTGACCAAAATTCATATTATGATTATACTTTCACTTATTATAAGTAGTATTTTATAATAACTATTTACTATAAATAAGGGGTAGAGTTTCTGCTCCTTATTTATAGTATTGAGTATTATCTTAGCAGGTGTACCCAACCTTTAAATTCCTTATCCTCAACCCGTATTATATAAAAATATATACCTGTAGAATATCCTACTCCATCCCACCCCATCTTGCCATCATAAATTGATGTAATTGGCTTACCCCATCGGTTATAAATTAACATTTCAAAATTTGCCTCTCCTTCGTAATCAATTGTAAATCTTTCATTAAATTCATCTCCATTGGGAGTAAAGATATTTGGAGGAATGTTTATTACTGGTTTAACCTTAATTGATTTGATACAAGTTGTTTCACAACCTAATCTATCTCTAACAGTAACTGTAACTAAATAATCGTTAGGTTTTGTAAATGTATAACTAATAGTATCTGTTGAGTTACTGAGTATTTCCTCGTTACCAAAATTCCAAATAAACGAATGCGGTGCTTGCCCATTATTCACTTTAACCTGAAAAATATTCTTGCTTCTTGCCTCCATGATATCCGGGAAAAAACATAATATATCTGGATTAGGAATGATGGTAATCCATTTACTAGCTTTTACTGGGGTAGAACAAGAATTATTTGACAAAAGCACTACTCCTATTTCAATCCGGAGAGGTTCAGCAGTAGAATTGATTGTATCTAATTTAAATTCAGTAGAAGTTGTGGGAAGTCCATGATTAACACCATTTACCTGCCATTGATAAAGTAGGTTTTGTGCGCTATTTATTACCTGTGCTGATAAAAGTATTTCACTACCTGTACAAAAAGTATCTCTAATGGAAGAAACAGATAATTGAGGAATGATGTTAGGTTGTATAATTATATATTTTTGTGCTACTACCTTCTTTGGATCAGCGCAAGTGTATGTTGAACTCATTTCAACACTCACCTCGGCTTGAAAAGGTTGATTTGATCCTATGAATGAATATTCAAATACTTGAGACGTACTTGGATTACCCTGATTAATACCATTAATTTTCCATTGGTATAAAGAATTTTGACCTCCATTTACAGATTGCGCAATAAAAGTAATTAGTGAGTCAGAGCAAACCAGATTTTCTTTTACGTCAATGTTTACGGATGGAGTGATCGTGTCCACAACATTAACATTTACAGGAGTTGAAGCAGCACTTTCGCATCCATATAAATTTTTTACCCTAACTGTAAAACTTCCGGCTGCTGAAACTTCTATATTCTGCGTAACTGCTCCATTTGACCACCGATAACTATTATAGCCTGGGGGACCTAATAGTATTATTTTTTCCCCCTGACAAATACTTGTTGGTCCATCAAAATTTATAATTGGAGTTTGCGGTATAGGATTAATTGTAACAGATACCTCTTTCTTTGGGCTCTCACAAGTTCCATTAAAACTCGATACATAATATACTGTTGAGGAAGTAAGAAATGGTGTTATAAAAACAGTTTCTGTGCTTATGGGAGTAGCACTATTAATATCATTGTACCAGCGGTAATTTGACCCACCAGATGCTTGTAGAGTAACTTCACCCAAACCACATTTTGAAACATTCTCTATAGTTGGAGAATCTGGAAGAGGTAAAACAACTGCCGAAACCTCGATTCTAAGGCTTTCACTTGTTCCATTATAAGCAGCAACATAATATTTTTTAGATACTGTTAATGTAGCAGTAGTAAAGTTTGCTCCTGTCCCTAATAGAGTACCTCCCACCATAGCATCATACCATCTATACTGGGTACCTCCTGTAGCAGAGAAAGTTACTGTACCGGGTCCACACCTTGAAACATTTTGAGCCGACGGGGGTGATATTGGAGAGCAACTGAAATTATTATATAAAGCTTTGATTTCCTCGTTTGAAAGTGCTCTGTTATATATACTGAAATCATCAATTTTTCCTTTAAAGTTTTGCCCGGTTAAATATGGAGATCTGTTCCCTATTCGAGCTTCAACCTCACCTCCACTTCCACCATACCTTGGTGCATCTCCATTTGTAGTGAAACTACCAATTAAATTTCCATTTACATAGAACAGTATTTGATTAGTATTCCTTGTTACAGCCAGATGATACCAAGTGTTTATGGTGGGCAAACTTCCTACAGCCTTTAATGCAGTTCCTCCCTGAACATTATATCCGCCACCATACCAACCATTTTGAGTAGTAAAAATATAGTTTGACCCCAACATGATAAATTGATCGCCTGCACCAGTAAAATTCGTATTACCTATTGACCAAACTGCGTAATTATTTCCTTGAGTAGGTAAGCTTGATACATTTGCCCATATTGAATATGTATAAGCATTGTTTCTGAGATTATTAGGAGAAATATTGATATAATCGTCTATTCCATCAAAATTATAAGCGCTTCCTGGATTGCCAAATCTATCTTCAACAAGTTGGGGACCATTCATTAATGTACCATTATTCCCGTTTCCTGTGGCATCATCTGCATTACCGGAAAAAGGATAACACGCAATTAAGCCTTTCTGTAGATCAATCTGAGCAAGAGATTCTATTGATAAGAAAACAATTATAAAAATTAAAAATAAAGATTGTTTTATAAATTTTAATGGGAAATGACTTCTCACAAAACAAGATATTTGATTCAAAATAGGTATCCTTTTAAAGGTACTTACATTAACAGGTTAAAAAAATTATTTAAATATCATAATATTGCTATTGTAAGGTATGCTTTATTTTAATACAGTTATTACATGGGTATAATCGTTAGGCAAGGCCTGAAATATTCTACTATTGCTTTTTTAGGGGTTGTAATTGGTGCAGTAAATACCATTATTATTTTTCCAAAAATATTAAGTCCTGAACAGTATGGGCTAATGCGTTTAATTCAAGAAAATGGTCTATTTATAGCTGCATTTGTACAATTAGGAGCAGCAAATATTGCAGATAAGTTTATTCCAATATTCCAAACTCATGATAAAACCAATAGAGGCTTTCTCTTTTTTCTGTTAATATATCCATTAATGGGGTTTATATTCTTTTGTTTAATTTATCTATTATTTAAAAATACTTGGCTGGATATTTATCTTGAGAAATCTCCAGGTGTAAATACCTACTACTATTTTTTTATCCCACTTATCTTTTTTATGATGTATCAGCTTATTTTGGAAGCCTATAGCCGAGTACATCTAAGAATTGTCGTGCCAGGTTTATTTAGAGATGTCGTCTTAAAAATTATTACTTTGGGTTTTGCTGGACTGTTTTTTTTACATTTTATCAGCTTTTACCAATTCATGTTGCTGCTTATTATTGCTTATGGAATTATTGCCATACTATTATTGCTCTATTTACACAATCTAAAAATATTACACTTAAAACCAGATATTGACTTCCTTACCTTAAAATTGCTGAAAGAAATGGGGATTTATGCTGCTTTTATGTTGCTAGGAGGTGCAGCTACTTTAATTATTACTAAAATAGATTTTCTAATGCTAGGAGCTATGGTTGGACCAGAATCCGTTGCTATTTATACCATTGCTTTCTTTATGGGAACAATTATTGAAATCCCCAGAAGAGCTATTGCCCAGATCAGCACTCCTATCCTATCGCAAGCATGGCAACGTAATGATCTGCCACAGATAGAAGACATTTACAAAAGATCGGCATTAAATCAGCTTATCATCGGATCTTTGTTGTTTTTGGGCATCTGGTGCAATACGGATGCTGTGTTCAACCTGATACCCAATGGAGAAATTTACCGGGCTGGTAAGTATGTGGTACTATTCATAGGTCTGGCCCGCTTGTTTGATATGGCTACTGGTGTAAATGGAGAAATTATTCTGCAATCGCGTTATTTCCGGTTCAATCTGATTTCTGTGGCTATTCTGGCTATTCTGATTGTAGGAACCAATTTTATCTTTATTCCTTTATATGGCATTAATGGGGCAGCCTTCGCCACAGCTTTATCTGTTTTTTTGTATAACATCCTGAAATTTATGTTTTTGTGGATAAAATACCGTATTCAACCCTTCAGTCACCAGACGATCTATATTTTACTCATTACGGGATTCACCTATGTTGCCGCCGCTTTGCTACCAGCACCCGAACCTGCATTAATTAGTTCATTTACTAATATTGTGCTTCGCTCAGCTATAATCAGTATTTTATTTGGAGGACTTATTTTAGGACTCGGGATTTCAAAAGATGCAAACCTGTTATTGAAAACCGGCTATCAGAAATTGCGTACACTGTTTGGTTAATGCTAAAATAGTGATAGAGAGAATAAGGTATTATTCTTACTTTAGCAGCTTAACTTTACATCCTAAAATCTCTTAATCCAATAAATCCAGGTTCCAAAAATAATGACTACTTTATCCACCCAGGTTCAATCCGCTTACGAAAAACAGTACGAAGATAACCAGGCAGAATGGCGGGAAATGGGTGCCAGAAAAAAAGCGCTCAACATTCTGGAACTTACTCAAGGATTAAAATTCCGCAGCGTACTGGAAGTGGGTGCAGGAGATGGAAGTATTTTGCAGCAATTGAGTGAACATAGGTTTGCCGACGAACTATACGCCGTTGAAATTTCAGGAAGTGCCTTACAGCGGATACAACACAGAAATATATCTCAGCTCAAGCAAAGCGTTTTGTTCGATGGATACACCATTCCCTTTGAAAATAATAGCTTCGATCTTGTGATTTTATCGCACGTACTGGAGCATGTAGAGTTTGAACGGAGGTTGCTACGTGAACTGATGCGGGTGGCACCAGTTCAATTAATAGAGGTTCCTAAAGATTACCGCTTTGGCGTAGATAAAAAAGTAAAGCATTTTCTTTCCTATGGGCACATTAATATGTATACCCCATCATCTCTTCGTTTTTTGCTTAAATCTGAAGGATTCACCATCATGAAAGAAAAAGTTGATCTGTATTCCAGAGAAACATACCAGTTTATGTACAGCAAGCCTGCGGTTGAGAAGAAAAGCGCAACCACTTCTATCAAAGCTGATGGTTTGTATCTGTTCAAAAAACTTTTGCTTTCTATCCCTTTTCCTCAGGTTAGGGATCACTTTGCCAACACCATTACCGTGCTTACTTCATCGGGAAAAGAAAATATAGACATATTTTAATAACAGGCTGATTGGCGAAGAATACTTTTAGTAGATTTGCAGCTGTGTTAGCCTGCTAAATTCTTAGTAAAACTTGCTGTCAGCCCTCTATAAATAATATATAATATATAGATCAGCAAGCGCCTAAGCATAAAACAATAAGTCGGAAATAACCGCTAAAACTTGTAATTTTACATTCTCATAATATAAATAGATATGTTTGAAAACCTCAGTACCACGCTCGACAGAGCCTTTAAAACCCTGAAAGGCCAAGGAAGGATTACTGATATTAATGTGGCAGCTACCGTGAAAGAGATCAGAAAAGCGCTGGTAGATGCTGACGTAAACTATAAAGTAGCCAAAACTGTAACGGATAAAATCCGGGATGAAGCCATGGGCCGCAAAGTGCTCATTGCGGTAGAACCGGGGCAATTGCTGGTAAAGATTGTGCACGAAGAACTTACTCAGCTTATGGGTGGCAGGCTTCAGGATATTAATGTAAAAGGCGAACCGGCCGTTGTGCTGATTGCTGGCTTGCAGGGTTCTGGTAAAACGACTTTTTCCGGTAAACTCGCTAATTATCTCAAAAAACAAAACCGCAATGTACTTTTAGCTGCCTGTGATATTTACCGTCCGGCTGCTATTGACCAGCTCAAAGTACTGGGCCAACAGGTAGGAGTTGATGTATATGCAGAGCCAGAAAACAAAAATGCCGTACAAATTGCCCGTAATGCCATACAGTTTGCCAAAGCGAACAACAAGAAAGTAGTCATTGTAGATACTGCCGGCCGCCTTGCTGTGGATGAGCAGATGATGCGTGAAATTGAAGAGGTAAAAAAAGCTGTACAACCCACCGAAACGCTATTTGTCGTAGATTCCATGACTGGACAGGATGCTGTAAATACAGCCAAAACCTTTAACGACAGGCTGAATTTTGATGGAGTAGTATTAACTAAATTAGATGGTGATACCCGGGGCGGTGCTGCTCTTTCTATCCGTTCAGTAGTAGATAAACCTATTAAATTCATCAGTACCGGTGAAAAGATGGAAGCCATAGATTTATTCTATCCAGAAAGGATGGCAAGCCGGATTCTGGGCATGGGTGACGTACTTTCTCTGGTAGAAAAAGCCCAGCAAGCTTTCGACGAGGATGAAGCCAGACGCATTAACCAGCAGATCCGTAAAAACCAGTTCAATTTCGACGATTTTCTTTCCCAGTTGGATCAGATCAAAAAAATGGGAAATATTAAAGATCTGGTAAGTATGATTCCCGGCGTAAGCAATATGATGAAAGATGTGGAAATAGATGACGATGCATTTACGCCCATTGAAGCCATCATTAAATCGATGACTAAAAAAGAAAGAGCCAATCCGGATATGATTGATGGCAGCCGCCGCCAGCGGATTGCTAAAGGGAGCGGAACATCAATTCAACAGGTGAATAACCTGATGAAGCAATTTAATGATATGCGCAAAATGATGCGGACCATGAGCAAAATGGGAACCGGTAACGAAGCCCTCCGCAATATTAAAAACATGGGAAAAAGGTAACTGGAGCGAATGAGTAAAATCAAGTTATAACGCAACAAAAAGGCCGGGATTAATACCCGGCCTTTTCTATATCTATACTCATAAACATTCAACTCAGCAACTCTATCTGTACATCACGGCATCCACCGCCTGAACTGTCCTTTTTACATTCGGCAAAATCACTTCGATCAAGGTTGGCGCATAAGGCAAGGGTACATCCATGCTGTTGATACGGTGAATAGGTGCATCCAGGTAATCAAAGGCATGTTTCTGTACATGGTAGGTGATTTCAGTAGAAATAGATGACAATGGCCAGGCTTCTTCAACAATTACTAAACGGTTGGTTTTCTTTACAGAATTCACTACAGTAGCATAATCTATCGGGCGTACCGACATCAGGTCGATTACTTCTGCAGAAATACCTTTTTTCTCCAGTTCTTTTGCTGCTTCCAGTGCTACTTTCATTATTTTTCCAAAAGAAACCAGCGTTACATCTTTTCCTTCTTTGCTCACTTCAGCTTTTCCAATCGGAATCAAATATTCTTCCTCTGGCACCGGGCCTTTGTCTCCATACATTAATTCTGATTCCATAAAAATAACCGGATCATCATCACGAATAGCAGATTTAAGTAAACCTTTGGCATTATAGGGATTTGAGGCTACTACTACTTTTAAACCAGCAGTATTGGCATACCAGTTTTCGAAATTCTGAGAATGTTGAGAGCTTAGCATACCAGCATTACCAGTAGGCCCTCTGAACACAATAGGTGCACCATACTGGCCGCCAGACATAGACATCAGTTTGGCTGCACCATTAATAATCTGATCTATTGCTACCAGAGAAAAATTGAAGGTCATAAATTCAATGATTGGGCGCAAACCATTCATGGCTGCTCCTACCCCAATACCGGCAAAACCAAGTTCAGCAATAGGTGTATCAATTACCCGTTGCGGCCCAAATTCGTCTAGCATTCCCTGGCTCACTTTATATGCACCATTATATTCTGCCACCTCTTCGCCCATCAGAAAAACCCGTTCATCTCTCCTCATTTCTTCAGACATGGCCTCCCGTAACGCTTCTCTAAATTGTATTTCTCTCATTTGAATCTGCGATTATTTTATGATTATACCGGCTGTAAATTTAGTTATTGAAATGTCAATTACAAAAAAACATTCTTCTATTTAAAAAAGCAGCTGCTACGGTTAATAATAAAAAAAGTTTCAATTTATTCTTAAAATATTTATCACAGGCACAGCTTTTGTGCGCAGTTTCAGAGTTACTAACCAGCAAATTTTTCATTAAATCATATCTTTTTTCTATATCTGGCATATGTATGATTCGTACTTTTTTTCAATTTTGAATTTGACAGATATACCGTAACTATGTTATTATAAAATTACCTACTATAGAATTAAATTTCAGTGCTGTCTATGTTTGCCTATCATTTATTCCGCAAAAGGTTCTTATTGCTCTTTTTTATTCTGACGGTTCTCTGCTTTCTTAAAACAAGTTCAGCACATATTTCACAACCGGTTGTTACCCACTCTATTCCTTCCGGAAGTATATTTCAGACGGTAGCAGTAACCACTCCCGACAAGCCTGCGATAGAGATCATCTACCAAGACTGTGCTTCGGATAAGCAAACACATGAACGAATGCTAAAAGGCATTAACTTTTTGTATGAGTATTACCAGACTCAATTCGGATATGACTTTACTCCTGAATTAGTGGTAAAAATCAGGGTATTCGAAAATTTTGATGGATACAAAAAATATATCCGGAAAGCATCTCCTTCTACAACTGGTTCTAATGTAGGGCTGTATATTCATAAGTTACACGAAGCTATTGTCTGGAAGAATAAAAATGAAGATATGTTTCTCAGTACAGTTTTTCACGAAACCAATCATCTGCTGCTGAGAAGCAATATTGATAACTGCCCTAAATGGATCAATGAAGGTTTATCAGAATACTTTGAATTTTTGGATGTTACAGGCGAAGAAGTGCAGATTCGTCCGCAACTGGTAAAAGATGATAAGATAAAAAAATGGGTTGCTTCTCAAAAAATGCCCGATATGTATGGCTATCTGACTAAATATAATGAAGACTGGGATAAAGAAAATAATATTTCAGATGAACCCAGAGTACTAGCCTGGTCAATGGTCTACTTCCTGATGTCGGAACGCAATGGGCAGGCTTTTATTAAAGACTGTCTGGATTATTTCTCAAAAAAACATGCGGATAAATATGCAACCGTTAGAGCTTTAGACGCTTACTATCCTGGAAAACATGCGCAGTTCGAGAAAAACTGGCTTACCTGGATACCAGAACAACGGTCAAATCATGTGTTAATCATCAATCCTCCCGCCCAGGAATCCAGAGTACAAAAATTCTTTAAACGTGTCCGCCAGATTTTGAGCTAAGGTTTTAGACTAAAAATTTCACATAGTAACCTTTTAAATTTTGCTCTAAAATGTAAGATTCCTGATAAAAAATTTATCAGGAATCTTAGTTATTGATCAAAGCCTGATACACCATACGAAGACGTCAGACGATCATTCCGGCCGCTACTGTTTCATTGGTAAACTCGTCGACCAAAATTAAACTGCCTGTGAACCGATTGCGGCTGTAACTATCGTAGAATAAGGGTGCAGTAGTACGTATTAAAATCCGGCCAATGTCATTGAGCCCAATGGTTTTGTCATCCTCCACCCGGTGCAGCGTATTAATGTTAATTTTATAGCGAATGTCTTTCACAATACATCTGGCTTCTTTAGTGGTATGACGAATCGCATATTTGCCGCCAGCTTGTAATTTTTTCTCATGCAGCCAGCACACCATCAGTTCAATATCTTGACTTACAGTAGGCTGGTTGTTAGGTTTCACGATCATATCGCCCCGGCTTATGTCTATTTCATCCTTCAGCGTTATTACCACTGACATAGGAGGAAAAGCTTCGCTTACTGGGCCATCTATTGTCTCAATATTTTTAATAGTGGTAGTAAATCCGGAAGGTAAGGCCAGAATTTCGTCACCTGGTTTAAAAATACCTCCTTCTACCCTACCGGCATATCCCCTGAAATCATGGTATTGCTCAGATTGTGGACGAATCACCCATTGTACCGGGAAGCGGCTGTCTACATGGTTCATATCACTGGCGATATGGACATTTTCCAAGGTATACATCAATGTTGCGCCTCTGTACCAGGGCATATTTTCTGACTTATCTACCACATTATCCCCATTCAGGGCGCTAATGGGAATATAATGAATATCCGGAACAGATAACTTCGAGCTGAATGCCTGAAAATGTTCCTTGATCCTTTCAAATACTTCCTGCTTGTACCCCACCAGATCCATCTTATTTACACATAAAACCAGGTGTTTAATTTGCAGCAAAGAAGCAATAAAGGCATGCCGACAGGTTTGTTCTACCACGCCATGTCTGGCATCAACTAGTACGATGGCCAGATTCGCTGTAGAAGCACCAGTTACCATATTCCTCGTATATTGAATATGACCGGGCGTATCAGCAATAATAAATTTGCGCCGGGGTGTAGCAAAATAGCGGTAAGCCACATCAATCGTGATGCCTTGCTCCCGTTCTGCCCGTAATCCATCTGTAAGTAAGGCTAAATTTACATAGCCATCCCCTCTTTGTTCGCTGGTCCGCTCAATGGCTTCCAGCTGGTCTTCAAAAATTGATTTCGAATCGTACAGTAATCTGCCGATCAGCGTGCTTTTGCCATCATCTACGCTACCTGCCGTGGTAAAACGCAGAAGATCCATATCTAAGTAGTGGGTATCTGTCATAATGTTAAAGAAACAGGATGGCTTGCCCTACATAATTGATTGTAGTAATTCCTCCTGATACAGGTTTATAAGTAAAAAATATGAAACACACAGAATCACACAGTCTGTGAAACATTCCGGCAAAATTAGATAAAAGCCCGGCAATTCAAATAACAGAAATTAAAACTATCTCCATTTCCGCTATGTTCAAGCGTGAGTCAGATTACTGTGATATCTAAAGCTGGCAAATGGTTTATTAAGTCAAGAAAACTTATAGGATTTGTTTATCTTTTTTTTAACTATTTCTTAATAAAAGCAAAACCAGCTATCTTGGTGGTGAGATTACTGTGTCCTTTCAGTAAACTTCAACAGCATCAATCAACACTCAACCTAAAAAACTGCCATAGATTTTTAATAACTTGCGAATTTTACACTGACCTTTGTCTGATGCAAATTCTGTGTATAGTTTGCATCAAAAGAAAATAAATTCATTTCTTTTTACTGAGGCGTTTTCAAACATTTTTATAATTTTCAATAATTTTCATTATTTTGAACGATTAAACCCAGCCCTAAAATAATATTAATGGAAACAATTGTTAGTAATGGAGTCCAGGAAGACAGCAACACCCTGGATGCGAAAGAACTACTACAGGTGTTAATGGAGGTAAAAAACGGCAACTTCGCCGTTCGTATGCCCATCGACCGGTATGGTTTGAATGGAAAAATCTGTGATACCCTCAATGACATTATCGATCTGAATGAAAGAATGATGCTTGAGTTTACCAAAGCTGGTAATACCATCGGTAAACAAGGGAAACTCACCCAGCGTCTGGACCTGCCCAATGCAAAAGGTTCCTGGATCACAGGCGTAGATACACTCAACACCCTGATTTCTGATCTGGTGCATCCCACCATTGAGATCGCTCACGTAATCAGTTCGGTAGCAAAAGGAAACCTTTCCCAGGAAATGCCTCTTCAGATTGAGGGAAATATGCTGCAAGGAGAATTCCTGCGGATTGCAAAAGAGGTAAACGACATGGTAAAACAGCTCAACCTGTTTTCTATGGAAGTAACCAGAGTAGCAAGAGAGGTAGGCTCAGAAGGAAAACTGGGTGGGCAGGCGAAAGTAAAAGGCGTAGGTGGCGTGTGGAAAGACTTGACAGATTCTGTAAACCAGATGGCAGGGAACCTCACCAACCAGGTGAGAAATATTGCCGAAGTAACCACTGCTATTGCCCGGGGAGACTTATCTAAAAAAATCACCGTAGACGTGAAAGGTGAAATGCTGGAACTGAAAAATACCATTAATACGATGGTGGATCAGCTTAATTCCTTTGGTTCGGAAGTAACTAGGGTAGCTTTGGAAGTAGGAACAGAAGGAAAGCTAGGCGGACAGGCGACAGTAAAGGGAGTTGGTGGGGTATGGAAAGACTTAACTGATTCTGTAAACCAGATGGCAGGGAACTTAACGGCTCAGGTGCGCAATATTGCCGGGGTAACTACCGCTGTAGCGAAGGGCGATCTGTCCAAGAAAATTACCGTGGATGCCAAAGGTGAGCTGCTGGAGCTAAAAAACACCATCAACACGATGGTGGACCAGTTGAACTCCTTCTCCTCCGAGGTAACTCGCGTTGCCAGAGAAGTAGGTTCGGAAGGAAAACTGGGTGGTCAGGCGGAGGTAAAAGGGGTAGCCGGTGTGTGGAAGGATTTAACAGATAATGTAAACCAGTTAGCCGGGAACTTGACAGTTCAGCTCCGGGACGTATCCAAAGTGGCCACCGCTATTGCCAGCGGCGACTTGACTCAAAAAATTACAGTGGATGTAAAAGGCGAGATACTGGAGATCAAGAATGTAATCAATACAATGGTGGATCAGCTTAATTCCTTCTCTTCTGAAGTAACAAGGGTGGCATTAGAAGTAGGAACCGAAGGAAAATTAGGCGGTCAGGCCACAGTAAAAGGGGTTGGTGGCGTGTGGAAAGACCTTACGGATTCTGTAAACCAGATGGCTGGTAACCTCACTAATCAGGTGAGAAATATTGCCGGAGTAACTACCGCTGTTGCAAATGGTGACCTTTCCCGTAAAATCACCGTGGACGTAAAAGGAGAAATGCTGGAGTTAAAGAATACCATTAATACCATGGTGGATCAGCTCAACTCTTTCGCTTCTGAGGTAACTCGTGTGGCTTTGGAAGTAGGAACCGAAGGAAAACTGGGCGGACAAGCAACAGTGAAAGGTGTTGGTGGGGTATGGAAAGACCTTACGGATTCTGTAAACCAGATGGCAGGGAATTTAACGGCTCAGGTGCGCAATATTGCCGGGGTAACTACCGCTGTGGCGAAGGGCGATCTGTCCAAGAAAATCACCGTGGATGCCAAAGGTGAGCTGTTGGAGCTAAAAAACACCATCAACACGATGGTGGACCAGTTGAACTCCTTCTCTTCTGAAGTAACAAGGGTAGCCAGAGAAGTGGGGTCAGAAGGGCAGCTCGGTGGACAGGCAAATGTGCCTGGAGTCGCCGGTGTATGGAAGGACTTAACAGATAACGTAAACCAGTTGGCAGGTAATCTGACGGTTCAACTCCGGGACGTATCCAAAGTGGCTACCGCTATTGCCAGTGGTGATTTGACCCAGAAAATTACAGTGGATGTAAAAGGCGAGATACTGGAGATCAAGAACGTGATCAACACGATGGTAGATCAGCTCAATTCTTTTGGTTCGGAGGTAACAAGGGTGGCCAGAGAGGTAGGTTCTGAAGGACAATTAGGTGGACAGGCGAATGTATTGGGTGTAGGTGGTACCTGGAAAGATTTAACCGATTCTGTAAATAAAATGGCTGATAACCTGACGAATCAGGTACGAAATATTGCGGAAGTAACTACGGCTGTGGCGAAAGGTGATTTATCTAAGAAAATCACGGTGGATGTAAAGGGCGAGATGCTGGAATTGAAAAATACTATTAATACGATGGTGGATCAGCTCAACTCTTTCGCTTCTGAAGTAACAAGGGTGGCTAGTGAAGTAGGTTCGGAAGGAAAATTAGGCGGCCAAGCCACGGTAAAAGGCGTAGGTGGGGTATGGAAAGGATTAACCGATTCTGTAAACCAGATGGCCGGAAACTTAACAGCCCAGCTCAGAAATATTGCCGATGTATCCATCGCTGTGGCCAATGGCGACTTGTCGAAGAAAATCACGGTAGACGTTCGGGGTGAAATCCTGCAGTTGAAAGAAACCATCAATACAATGGTTGACCAGCTTCGTGGTTTTGCTTCTGAAGTAACCAGGGTAGCCAGGGAAGTAGGAACGGATGGTAAACTAGGTGGTCAGGCGTTCGTACCTGGGGTTGCCGGAACCTGGAAAGACTTAACAGACTCTGTAAACCAGATGTCTGGTAACCTGACTTCTCAGGTGCGGAATATTGCGGAAGTAACTAAAGCCGTTGCCAGTGGCGACTTGTCGAAAACCGTAGTTATTGATGTGAAGGGGGAAATGATGGATTTGAAAAACACCATTAATACGATGGTGGATCAGCTCAATTCCTTTGCTTCTGAAGTAACTCGTGTGGCACGGGAAGTAGGAACGGAAGGAAAATTAGGCGGACAAGCTACAGTAAAAGGGGTTGGTGGGGTATGGAAAGATCTCACGGATTCTGTAAACCAGATGGCAGGGAACCTGACCAACCAGGTGCGGGGAATTGCCAAAGTAGTAACCTCTGTGGCGAAAGGAAACCTGAAACAAAAGCTTTCGATCAATGCATTAGGTGAACTGGCACAATTAACTGATACAATCAACGAAATGATTGATACGCTGGCAGTATTTGCCGACCAGGTGACCACAGTAGCCCGGGAAGTAGGGGTAGAAGGCCGGTTAGGCGGACAAGCCAGTGTACCTGGCGCTTCCGGAACCTGGAAGGATTTGACAGAGAACGTAAACCAGCTGGCAGCCAATTTAACAACCCAGGTTCGTTCCATTTCAGAAGTAGCCTCTGCCGTAACCAAAGGTGATTTAACCAGAACCATCCGGGTGGAAGCCAAAGGAGAGCTGGAAGCCTTAAAAGATACCATCAACCAGATGATTGCCAACCTGAAAGAAACTACCTTGCGTAACCAAGAGCAAGACTGGCTGAAATCTAACCTGGCTAAGTTTACACAGATGTTGCAAGGCCAGAAAGACCTTAACACCGTAACCAACCGCATTCTATCGGAACTGGCGCAAGTAGTTTCTGCACCCTATGGCGCATTTTATATCTTACAGCAGGACGATGAACTACAGAATGTAAGGCTGAAACTATTCGCTGCCTATGCTTACAAGGAAGATAAGAATGTACCGAGAGAATTTGCCATCGGAGAAGGCCTGGTGGGCCAGTGTGCCATCGAAAAAGAACGCATTCTTCTTACCAATGTACCGAGTGAATACATCAAAATCAGCTCAGCCCTGGGAGAAGCCAAACCATTGAGTTTGATCGTATTGCCTGTATTGTTTGAAACCAAAGTAAAAGCCGTTATTGAGCTTGCCTCTTTCGATTATTTCAGCGAAACGCACTTAGACTTCCTGGGCCAGTTAACAGAAAGCATTGGCATTGTTCTTAATACCATTGAAACCAACTCCCGTACGGAAGAACTTCTCACGCAGTCCCAGTCGTTGGCAGATGAACTCCGGAGAACCAATGAGGAATTGCAGGATAAAGCGCTGCTGCTCGTAAAACAAAAAGATGAAGTAGAAGCCAAAAACAAAGAAGTGGAAGAAGCCAGAAAATCACTGGAAGAAAAAGCCGAGCAGCTCACGCTTACTTCCAAGTACAAATCGGAGTTCCTGGCTAATATGTCTCATGAATTACGTACGCCGCTCAATAGCTTGCTTATTCTGGCACAGCAGTTATACGAAAATCCGGAAGGCAATTTGAGCGAAAAACAGGTACGTTTTGCCAAAACTATTCACTCCTGCGGCGATGATCTCATTCAGCTTATCAACGATATTCTGGATCTTTCTAAAATTGAATCTGGCTTTATTACGGCTGAATTCCTGCCCGTACGTTTCCGGGAGATCAGTTCGTTTGTGGAAACTACCTTCAAACCTATTTCCGAAGCCAAGCATCTGCGTTTCAATATAGAAGTGGAAAATAATCTGCCAGATATCATTGAGACTGACTTGCAGCGGTTGAACCAGATTCTCAAAAATCTGCTTTCCAATGCCTTTAAGTTCACAGAAAAAGGGGAGGTAAAACTGAAGATGTACAAAGCCAATAAGAACTGGAGGAGCCGCAATACGAACCTGGATATGGCTAAAAATGTAGTGGCTTTCTCTATTTCGGACACTGGTATCGGTATTTCTAAAGACAAGCAAGGCATTATATTCGAAGCATTCCAGCAGGCGGAAGGTTCAACCAGCCGCAAATATGGCGGAACTGGTCTTGGCTTGTCTATCAGCCGGGGTCTGGCTGAACTGCTGGGCGGTACCATTGAGCTGGAAAGTTATGTAAACCAGGGAAGCACCTTTACCTTATTCCTGCCACTGGAACCCATTCCGGGCGTTGAAAAAGATGCTTTAAACAATCTGCTACTGGTAGATAAAGCACCTACCGATCTGGATAAATCCCTGGTAAAATCCCTGACCACACTGAGCCCGTCTTCTTCTATGGATGCCCGGCATCTGGAGGCAGTAAGCGAGATGATCAATGAAACAGGTGATGACAGGGCTAATATTCAATCGCAGGATAAAGTACTACTGGTAGTGGAAGATGACATCCGTTTTGCCAAGATCATGATTGAAAAGGCGCATGAAATTGATCTGAAAGTAGTAATTGCTACTACTTACAGCGAAGTATTTGGCCTGGTCAATACCTACAATCCGGTAGCAGTTACACTGGATATCAAATTGCCAGATACCAGTGGCTGGAAAGTACTGGATTTATTTAAAAACGACCTTAATTTCAGGCATATCCCGATCTATCTGATTTCGGGGGAAGAAAACCGGCAACTGGCCTACAAACGTGGTGCCAGGAGTTTCTTACTGAAGCCATTAAAGAATGAGGACCTGAATCTGCTCTTTACAGATATTCTGCAGATCAACGAGAAGAAAACCAAAAGCCTGCTCCTGATCGAAGATAATGAGATGGATTATTCTGGGATTGTAAAGATGCTTCAGCAAAACGATATCAATATTACCATTGCCGAAACCGGAACCAAGGCGATTGAGCTATTGCAGGAAAAACCCTTTGACTGTATTGTGCTGGACTACATGCTGCCTGATATATCTGGTATAGAGTTGATGAAGCGGATCAATGCAGATAAAAATATGCAGCTTACACCGCTCATTATTTATTCGGCCAGAGATTTTTCAGATAAAGAAATGACTCTGCTCAAGCAGCTTACCAAAAATGTAATCCTTAAAGATGTAAAATCCCTGGATTTGCTGCTGGAAGAAATGATTATGCAATTGCATATCGATCATAAAACCCTTCCTGAACCCCAGCGGCGGCTCATTGAAAGTATGCGTTTGAAGGAAGATGTACTCGTAGGGAAACATGTATTGATTGTAGATGATGATGTACGGAACCTGTTTGCCCTCACTACTGCTTTTGAACGTTATAATATCAATGCCATTACGGCAGAAAGCGGCCGGGAAGCTATTAGCGTACTGAATGAAAATCCGCATATCGACATGGTATTAATGGATATTATGATGCCAGAGATGGATGGGTACGAAACTACCCAGAAGATCCGGCGGGAGAATAAAAATAGTACCTTGCCCATTATTGCTGTAACGGCCAAAGCGATGAAAGGCGACCGGCAGAAATGTATTGAGGCTGGAGCTTCCGATTATATTACCAAGCCGGTAAAGGTAGACCAGTTACTATCCCTGATGCGGATCTGGCTATACAAATAAATTGTGTGATTAGGTGAATGAGAGATTGAGTGTATTTTATACTAAATGGTATAAATTCACTCAATCTCTCATTCGCTCAATGTGCTAATATTCTATGCGAATTGCTATACTCATATTTGCAGGTTTTATTGTTATTCTGTTTTTGTTCTCTGTTACCACTTTTGTTAATTACAGGCAATCGCTGAAAGTGAAGGAAAACACCGACTGGGTGTATAAATCACAGGTGGTAATACGCAATTCCCTCCGTTTTCAGCGCAACCTGACTGAAATGGAAAGTGGCCTGAGGGGATTTCTGTTTACAGGAGAGAATTCCTTTCTGGAACCTTTTGATTCCGCAGCTTCCGAAAATGAAACATTAATCGCAGAACTACACACCTTAATTCAGGAACATTCCTTTCAGCAGGAGCGTCTGGCTGAAATCCGGCGTCTACATGAACAATGGGAACACGAGTTTGCCCAGCCCCTGATCGCTGCCAAACAACAGGCGGTACTGGTTGATACGGATCATAAGAGTTTTTCTTCCCTGTATAACAGTAAAGATGGAAACCGTACTGAAAGAAATATCCGCAAGCAGATCCGGGATAAATTCAGGGAGTTTAACAATTACGAATATAACCTTCGTGACGAACGGGGCAAAGCCTTAACAGCATCAGTTGCAGGAACAGAATTTATATCCTTTTCCCTTACTTCTCTTTCTATTTTTATTGGCCTGGCCATTGCCGTTTACATTAGTTACAGAATTTCGCAGCGGATCAACAGCATGGTAACGCTGGCCGGGCAAATTGCGAGCGGCAATCTGAATGTGCAAATGAAAGACACGGCCAAAGATGAATTGAGCCATTTGTCTACTTCGCTTAATAGGATGGCCCGGACCCTGAGTGAGAATATATCTGAACTGGAGCGAAAGAACATCGAACTCGACCGGTTTGCTTATGTGGTTTCTCACGATTTAAAAGCGCCGCTGCGTGGCATCGAGAATGCCTCTACCTGGATAGAAGAAGATTATGGCAATCAGTTGCCAGAGCAGGTAAAAGAATACCTTACTTTAATGAGAGGCCGTATCCGCCGTATGGAGAATCTGATCAATGGCATTCTGGAACTGGCAAGGGTTGGCCGTCACAAAAGTCCGTTAGAGCTGGTGAATGTAGAACTCATGCTGCAAGAACTCATAGAAATGCTCGCTCCCCAGCCAGGTATACAGGTTTCTATACAGCCCGATATGCCTGTTCTGCTCACCGAAAGAGTTCCTTTGCAGCAAGTATTTATCAATCTGCTCAGTAATGCTATAAAATATCATCATCTGCCGGAGGGAAAAATCAGCATTACTTATCATGACAACGATACACACTATGCATTTTCAGTTACCGATGATGGCCCGGGAATTGAACCGCAGTATCACGAAAAGATATTTATTGTTTTTCAAACATTAAAAGAAAGGGATGCGTTTGAAAGTACAGGAGTAGGTTTAGCCATCGTAAAAAAAATCCTGGATGATAAAAAGTGTACCATTAAAGTAGATTCTCAAGCCGGCAAAGGGGCTGCTTTTACTTTTACCTGGCCAAAAAATTAATATTTTTTTTGAAAACAGAACGTTATTGACTTATATTGAGCGGATATAGTCATCTGGCTGGCCTTCTCTCTTTTAATTACCATATATGACCTCTTTATTTTATGCTTGACAAAATTGCAAATATACTGTTGGTAGAAGACGATTACCTGGATACCATGATTGTGGAAAGAACCCTCCGGAAAATGAATGTAGTGCATAAGCTTTACATTGCCCGAAACGGACAGGAGGCATTGAATATGCTCCGGGGAAAAGGTGCGGAAAAGATAAATCCCCTGCCCAGCATTATTATGCTTGATATTAATATGCCCAAAATGAATGGGCTGGAATTTTTAAGTGAACTCCGCTCCGATGAAGAATTAAAAGATATTAAGGTATTTGTAATGACCACCTCCGACCAGGAACAGGATAAAATTGCCTCTCAGGAACTGGGCGTTTCCGGGTACATCATCAAGCCTTTAAATTTGAGTTACTCTTCTGCTTCAAAAGACAATTTTAATCTTTTTATCGATCTGATGAACCTGCGGAAGTAATCACAGGAAAGCTCATCTAAATAGTTCTTTTTACTTAAAAGCCCTGTCGATGCAGGGCTTTATTTTTAGGTTATAAAAGAGGTGAAATGGATGGCAATTTATTCGTAAATTATAAACAACTGCCCATATATAAGCCTTTATCTATACATTGGGCTAACTTACCGGGACAAGCTGGCATATAAGCAGATAAGTACTATTTTTCCGCAATGATTCACTCTAAAGCTACCAATGTCATTATTCACCTGGCCGGATGGTTGCTGTTTATGGTGTTCCCGCTGCTGTTTATGAATGGACTGAGAGACAACACCTCCATAGCTTCTATTCTGGCCTCTGGCTATTACTGGCAATTCATTCTTTGCTATGTATGTATTTTTTACCTGCATACCTATTATGTTTTTCCACAAATCTTCCTGAAAAAAAAGTATCTACTGTATGGTTTGATAGTAGCCATTGGATTTGTTGCTGTCTATCTGCTACAGCCTTTCGACGGCTTGCTCAGTCATAACCCTGCGGGAAATCCTCCATTTAGAAACAAACCTCCACAAGAAAGGATTGAGTCAAATACTGGCAGAAATACATTTCCTCCGCCGGAGTTTAGGCCACCACCCCGCTATGAATCACCAGATTCGCTGAATGGCCGGCCAAATCCACCTCCACAAGGCAGAGACAAACCCGGAAGAAGGCCGCCTCTGGTTGATATCACGAGTCAGTTCATTTTTATTATGATCATGGCCATGAGTATAGCTACTGGTACATTACAACAATGGCGGCTTATCCAAAAACGGATGGTACAGGCAGAGGCCGACAAAGCAAATGCCGAACTCTCTTTCCTTAAAGCCCAGATCAATCCGCATTTTCTCTTTAACACCTTAAATAATATCTATGCCCTAGCCCTTACTAACAACCAGAATACAGCAACTGCCATCATGAAACTTTCCAATATCATGCGTTACGTAACCGAAGAGGTAACCGAAGATTTTGTGCCGCTTCAAAGCGAAATTGCCTGTATTCTGGATTATATTGATTTACAAAAGTTACGTCTGAGCAAAAATATACAGCTAGACATTCAGATTGAAGGAGTAAGGGAGAATATGCATATTGGCCCCTTAATTCTGATGACCTTTGTTGAAAATGTTTTTAAATATGGGGTAAGTAAAAAGGAACCTGCTACTATTACTATTAAACTTCTGGCAGAGGAAAACCAGATCCGTTTTTTTGCCCGGAACCACATATTCACCCTTCCGGATAAAGCCGAACGTACCGGCATTGGCCTTAGTAATACCAGAAAACGTCTGGCGCACTTATATCCCAATACACATGAATTAACCATTACAGCAGATGAGAAAACGTTTACAGTAGAGTTGGTTCTCAAATCTTAAATTGACATTTGCCAGGCGGATGCCTGCTGATTATTCCTTTTCCTATGACACTTAGAGTAATTGCCATTGATGATGAACCCCTGGCTTTGGAAGTAATTAAAACGTATGTCGCCAGGTTTCCTTCCCTGCAACTGGTGCAAACGTTTGATGATGCGCTGTTTGCCGCCGAATTTCTTAAACAGTCTCCGGTGGATTTGCTGTTTGTAGATATTCAGATGCCGGATATTTCAGGTCTGGATCTGGTGCGTTCCCTTCCCGATAAACCCATCATAATTTTTACGACGGCACATAAAAAATTTGCATTTGAAGGATTTGAGCTGGAAGCTCTGGATTATCTATTAAAGCCTATTGATTTTGAGCGCTTTTCCCGGGCAGTGCATAAGGCTATAGATTATTATCAGTATAAACATGCTCCTTCTACTCAAACACCTGAAAGTTTATTTGTACATGCTGAATATAAACTGGTCAAAATTAACCTGGCGGAAGTGGAATATATCGAAAGCCTGGAAGATTACATCCGGTTTCATCTGGCAGGTGCCAAACCCATTATGACACTGATGCCTTTGAAAAAAGTACTGGATAAACTGCCGCCTGATCAGTTTAAACGCATTCACCGCAGTTATGTAGTCAGGATAGACCAGGTAAAATCCATCCTCAACCGCAAAGTCACGCTCATTTCCGGCAAAGAATTACCCATCAGCGACAGCTATTCAAACTTTATTAAAGAGTGGATAGTCAGGTAAATAATTAATTTAAGAATTTACCTCTAGTCATGTCTTCAAAATAGCTATTCAAACTGCCTATATACCCTTTTTGGGATTCACCGACACAAACCGGCTATTTATCTATACATCGCTTTTCATAAGTATAGCAGAGGATTTAATTGCGTTATCAAGGCAGGAAATCAACCTGTGATACTATTTCTATGCAATAACCTCTACCTGTATGGCCGGCATACAACACGTATTTATTTTCAACATTCTTAAACATTCACAAAAATGAAAACGAACCTTATTTGGGTTGTTCTATTGAGTTTCTTTATTACGCTGGTGAGCTGCGAAAAAAATGACTCTTCCCCTGCCGACGATTCGCAGGCGAACGAAGAAGATTTAACAGATTTCACCTTACTGGCCGCAAGTTCGAGCACTGCCCGCTTGTCTGATAGTACAGTTACCACGAATGGCGAAAAAAAATGCAACCTCACAGAACTTGATTCCAGTGAGTTACCCACAGAAGTAACGGCTTACATCAGCACGAATTTTCAATCGGCAACCATTGAGCGGGCCGGAAAAACCAGCCAGGGAGAATTTATTGTACACATTAAAAAAGAGGATGGTACGCTTGCGGCCCTGCTGTTCGATGCGGAAGGTAACTTTATCAGCGAGAAAACGCATGAAGGCAAACATGGCACGCCTGTAGCAATAGCCGATCTACCAGAATCCCTAACTTCCTATATTACTAACCAGTATTCTGGTGCCACTATTGAGAAAGCCATACAGGATGCAGAAGGAAACTATATTGTGGCCATAAAAAAATCAGATGGAACATTTGCAGGTATCTCCTTTGATGCTTCAGGTACTTTTAAAAGTGAGCTTACCTTAAATAGTAGTTTTGGCCGTAAAGGTCATAAGGGAAGGCATTAATGGGTGTATATAGAATTATGTTTCAAGGGCGGCCAATTAACCGCCCTTGTTTACTAATACGCTCGTTTCTCTGAATAACAGGTCAAATAAAAATTATATCTGACACCTATACCTCCCCGTCCTGAGAAATGGAAAAAGAATTAATCAGTTTGAAGAATATGTGCGGCCAGAAACACAGAAATGGTGCCCTTTGAAAATACGTACTACTCTTCGTACAGTATCCAATCCGCAAACAATATTAGTTTCCCGTTCTTTGCTGCCTTTACCCATCACTCTACTTTACTATCGGCATCCAAATAATAACGCTAAGTAATACACGTAAACTGGATCTAAGCTTCTTCCCTGTACTAAAATTTCAGATCTTCTGTATCATTAGTGGGTTTCAGCCATTAATAATACATCTGTGTAAAACAGTAGAAAACCGAAGCTTTCATTGAGTTTTTCATTTACTGGTGTATAATTGTTAGAAGCCGCAAAACAAATTTTGGCTTCCTGCTTGATTTTTGCTTTTTATTCGTTTTTTTCACGGATGTAATTCTTGCAAATGCTATCGAAAGATTAGTCACTCAAGCAGAAAAAATAATAATTAGCTGGATCAGCAAAGGGCTCAGAAAACCAAAAAAATGATGCCTGGCATAGTTAAAAACATATCGCTGCTTGCTTTAAAAACGATGCCAACTTTTAAACTTATCTTTATTTTCAACCTATGCCATTGGTATGATAGATAACCTGAAGTGGATTCTGGAGTTTACCATCTTCAAAATTAAAGATTATGAAATCTCCGTCTTTGATCTGTTCATTGTCGTTTTTATCATTATCATTAGCCGGTTTCTGGTTTGGTTTATTCAGAAAGTGCTCAGAAAAAGGATTTTTTCGAAAGGCACCATCGATGAAGGAAGACAATTCGCTTTTCTACAGCTGATCAAATACTTTGTTTACCTGATTGCCATCCTGTTTACCTTTCAGGCCCTGGGAATAAGTATTTCGCTTTTACTGGCTGGCTCAGCAGCGCTGCTGGTTGGAATTGGCCTAGGTTTACAACAAACCTTCAACGACCTGGTTTCAGGGCTTATCCTCTTATTTGAAGGCAGTGTCCGGGTAGGCGATATTATTGAAATTAATACCCTGATTGGGCGGGTGACTGCCATTGGCATACGTACGTCTAAAGTAGAAACACGTGATAATGTAACGATTATTGTGCCTAATTCTAAATTTATTGTAGACAATGTGATCAACTGGAGCCATAATAAAAAACTTACCAGGTTCAGTATTCCACTCACAACTTCTTACAGGAGCGATCCGGTTCTGGTAAAACAAACCCTGCTGGCTTGTGTCAAACAGCACCGGGATGTAGCTGAAAAACCGGCTCCTCTTGTCCGTTTTCAGGATTTTAGTGAAAATGGAATGAAATTCGAACTGCTTTTCTGGACCTATAATGTATGGCGGATCGAGAGCCTTAAAAGTGAAATCCGTTTTTCTATCTTCAAAATGTTCAAGGAAAATAATATCAGAATCCCATATCCCCAGCGGGATTTGCATATCCGGAAAACAGATGATACAAGTGAACAGTGAAATAATTGACTTACAGAATAATCTTCTAATAAAATATATTCGTAATTCGTAATTCGTAATTCGTAATTCGTAATTCGTAATTCGTAATTCGTAATTCGTAATTCGTAATTCGTAATTCGTAATTCGTAATTCGTAATTCGTAATTAATTATGAGCGATATACTGGGACAGGCTTTAACTGATTATGTAAAGGGAGATAAAGATGCGTTTCTTCTGATACATACCAGCTATGGGGAAATAGAAACGATGCCAGCCAGTGTTTTTTTCCGGGACGAATCCTATATGCCCGACCTGGAAAAGTATATGCTCAGCCTTTGCAAAGGAAAAGTACTGGATGCAGGAGCAGGTGCGGGAAGCCATAGTTTGTGGCTGCAAGAAAAAGGATTGGAGGTAACTGCCCTGGATATTTCACCAGCTGCCGTACATATTATGCAGCAAAGGGGCGTCCGCCAGGCAGTCTGTGGTGATATTTTTACCTATTCAGGCTCCAGGTTTAATACTATTCTTCTCATTATGAATGGCATTGGCATTGCTCAGACAGTTCAGAATTTAAGAAAATTGCTCAAACATTTAAAAAAACTCCTAAAGCCTGGCGGGCAAATTCTGTTAGATTCCTGCGACATAAGTTACCTGGAAGAAGCCAATATTTACACCCATTATATCGGAGAAGTTACCTATCAGTTTGAATACAAAAATCAAAAAAGCGCAGCCTTCGGATGGCTCTATCTGGATATATCTACCCTCCATAAAATTGCCTCTGAAGAAGGCTGGCACTGCCAGATTATCTACGAAGAAGACGAAACCTATGCGGCCAGGCTTGTTAGGGTGTAACTTGTTTGTATTTAAAATCACAATAAATTAAATACCACAGAATGGCTGACAAGAGAGCTGTATTTTTAAATAATCAACTTCGATCTGGAGGGTACTACGAGTTATGTATCCAGGTGTGTCAAAGTATAGATATAGAACCAATAAAATCATACACTGAATTTATCTGGACCTTAAAGAATGTAGAAGGCCCTTATGATAGTGATTTCAACAAAATCGAACATGACATTGATAATAAACAGCATAAGTGAATACTTACGCTTGGAGCATATTCAATTCCGTTCAAGACTTTCAACATACGAGAGGAGACCCCTATCGAAACAGGATATAACTGGTTTGAGATAAGTGTTTACACTTCAGCTATTGAAGAAATATTCGGACAGGAATACATCACCTGGAATGAAATCCCGAAACCACCTGAGCCATTAGATAAGTTTTTTTACCAAACCCTCACAATCCTCTATCAAATTTATCCATTTGAGTTAGCGCTAATCGGTTTTGAAGTTTCCGGCCAGTATTACCTGGATGATTTGAGAAAAGACCTTAATACCCATTGGGCTTCTGAAAAATTCTATATTGGAAAAGAGAAATTGAACCTGGTAGCAGATCAAAATAAAAAATATGTTAAAACCATCAACTAGCACTAGAATTGACCTTGCCGTAACTGAACATCATTATAAGAGCAGTATTTATTTTTGAAGCATCTCAATCACTGTTTTTACACCTTCCTCCGGACTGATAGGCCTAAAATTAAATCGCTTTTCAAATTTGTCACTTTTAAAAACATAATCCCTGTCGTATTGATACGCCATTTCATGTAATTCCTTCATAATAGGTTTAAACAAGCCAAGTATACCTAGCAACCACAGAGGAACTGCCCGTACATCTGGTTTTACGCCCATTTCCTTTGCAAAGAGTTCTACCCATTGTTTGCCGGTTAAGGGCTTGGAAGTGGGCAAATGCCATACCTGGTTATAAGCATCTGGCGTATTACCCAGAATGGCTGTGGCTTTGGCTGCATCCGGAGTGAATGTATAGGAATGAAGTTTAGAGGTATCGGCAAACCAGTCTGCTTTTTTGCCGGCCAGTAAATTTTTATATACTGTTTCTACAATAATACTGTTCTTAGGTCCCAGAAAATCAGCTGACCTTGCAATCAAGGCGGTAAGACTTCCCCGGTTCACTTCATCCATCAACATTCCGGCAATTTGTGCCCGTACTTCTCCTTTTTTGCTGCTAGGCTTTACAGGCGTTTCCTCCGTCATGTGGTACAGGTGGGTACGGTCATACATATACACATTATCGAAAAACACAAGTTTAGCCTTGTGCTTCTTGCAGGCATCAATGGTATGTTTCATCAATGCAGGCCATTTTTCCCGCCATACTTTTATATCATAAGCAAAACCGACTGTAATATACACCACCTCCGAGCCTGCGACTGCTTTGTCTATCTGCGCCTGATTGGGAAGGTCGGCAGGAAAAAGTTCATCTGTAGGATTTACTTTTTGCGGGTTCCGGCTTACCAGACGGATCTGATTGGTAAAGGCAGAAAGTTCTTTAGCGAGTTCCTGGCCAATAGAGCCGCCTGCGCCTAAAATGGTTTGCATAACTGAATAGGGATTGAATGACTTATTAAGTAGATATGGAACAAAGCGTTTAAGGTATAAAATTATATTCTTTGTTTAAAACCTTATACCCACTTTTATACTTATCAATTTATAACAGAATAGTTGATCGTTATTTATGCTTTTAAGTAATCATCGGTATCGAAAGTATTGAAAAATATGTAAGAAAACGTTTATTATTGACTCCAGTTTCAACTATTTTATTGCAATAAGAAAACCACCCCATCCGATTATGCCTATTAAAGTAATTGCCTTCGATGCCGATGATACTCTCTGGGTCAATGAACCTTATTTCCAGGAAACAGAGAAGGAATTTTGTAGTTTATTTGAAGATTATCTGCCGCATCATACGGTTGGCCGGGAACTACTGCATACAGAAATCCAGAATATCACCCTTTATGGATATGGTATAAAAGGGTTTATGCTATCTATGATAGAAACTGCCTTAAAAATTACTAATAAGACTGTAAGTGTGGAAGCCGTTGATAAAATTATTGGGTATGGCAAAGACTTGCTGGCAAGACCAATCGAACTGCTTGATGGCGTGGAAGAAGTACTAACCGCCTTAAAAGGCCATTACCGGCTGGTAGTTGCAACCAAAGGAGATTTACTCGATCAGGAAAGAAAACTAAAAAAATCTGGCCTGGAACATTATTTTCACCACATCGAAATTATGTCGGAGAAGGGTGAAGCGGATTACCGGAAGCTTCTTAAACATCTGGATATTAAGCCTGATGAGTTTGTAATGATAGGCAACTCCTTAAAATCGGATGTACTACCTGTATTGAACATAGGTGGCCATGGTATACATGTGCCCTATCATATTACCTGGGCGCATGAACGCATTGAACACAATATTGAACATGAGAATTTCAGGCAGGTACAGCAGATCAAAGAAATAATCCCATTCCTGCTTTCAGAAATAAACGATGGTCCGGAACCAGGATTGCACTGATTTTAAGATTGACAGGATTACAGAATGTTCTATTCAGGCATTCTGTAATTTCATCGAAACGATCATTTACTAAATATTGCTTTGATCAAGGGAATCATCAATTCTGCAATACCTACATACCCGGATCAATATAATAAAGGCGCTCGACTTATCTTCATTGAAAAATCATTCTGCACAACGGGTAGTCTCCGGATTGGCATTGAACGGAGTATTGCATTCAGAAGGCCATAATATTCTACAAAAGCTTTAACTCCCGAATTAAAACCATAGACTGATTTTTTATACCTTCTCTCAATTACTGATAAAATCCCATCATCCTATCAAACAGTTATAGCAATTGTAAAATAAACTACAGGTAAATAGTATCTTTGGGTTTCATTATTTTTTCTAAACCCGATAACACACAATTGTATGAGAAAAAAAATTGTAGCAGGCAACTGGAAAATGAACAAAACCCTCAGCGAAGCACAGCAACTGGCCTCCGAAGTAGTAAATATGGTAAAAGACGAAGTAAATTCTGATGTTCAGGTAGTACTTTGCCCCCCATTTATATCTTTGTATGCTGTAGGCAAACTGATTGAATCTCAAAGCAATATTTCCCTGGGCGCTCAGAATTGTTATCATAAAGCTTCCGGTGCTTTTACAGGTGAAGTTTCTGTGGATATGCTCAAATCGGTTGGGGCATCATACGTAATTATCGGGCACAGTGAACGCCGGCAATATTTCAATGAAACCAATGCACAACTGGCTGAAAAAGTGAATCTGCTGTTAGCTGCTCAGTTACAACCTATTTTTTGCTGTGGAGAATCCCTGGAACAGCGCGAGAAAGGCATACATTTTGATTTTGTGCGCCAGCAACTAACAGAAAGTTTGTTCCATTTAGATACCAGCCAGATTCAAAAAATCGTTATTGCTTATGAACCCATCTGGGCAATTGGTACCGGTAAAACGGCTACCAGCGCACAAGCACAGGAAATGCATGCGATGTTACGGAAGCACTTGGCCGGTAAATATGGTGAGCAAATGGCAGATAACATCAGTATTTTATATGGAGGAAGCGCTAATCCAGGTAACGCCCGAGAGTTGTTTGCCTGTCCGGATGTAGATGGCGGATTGATAGGCGGGGCTTCCCTTAAATCCAGAGATTTTACGGATATTATTAAATCGTTTTAATTACGCTAAAGAAGAACTCATTCATGAAATACCTGTTAATGTTGTGTTTTGTACTACTGCTTAGTTTTTCCGGTCAGCAGGCAAGGGCACAAAACAAGCGGCTGTGTGATATTTTCGGCACCGTTTATTTTGAGCAAGAGAAATCCTTTGCCGATTTCTCAATTTATATTGAAGAGGAAGAAAGCTTTGCAGATCTGGTGGTTTTTAAAGAAGATAACCAGCTCTTTGCTGATAAAAGCGGCAACTGGTTTCCAACCACCAACAGAGGATTAGCGCAATACCGGATTTATATCGAGAAAGATAAAAACCGGGCTGATTTTAAAGTATATTATACGGAAACCAAATCTTTTGCCGGTTGCCGGTAAAATTTGTCATTGGCCAGTAATCGTTGTTTAGTAGTGTTTGAATATCTGCACATTACTTAATCTATGAGATGGAATATTTACTATACTCCAATAACTCATGACTACTGGCCAATGCCTACATATGTAAGGTTGAAATGGCTTATGCAGTTGGCTAAGCATAATTTATTGATAAATTACGATTTTTAGTTAAACAGGGGAAATTTAGAATTTTGGATTTTATAGCCGTAAAAATAGAGGTAGATACTGCCTTTTCGGAGATTTTAATTGCCGAACTGGCCCAGATTGGCTTTGAATCCTTCGTTGAAACGGAACAAGGGGTGGATGCCTTCATCCAGGACTCCCTCTTCGAAGAAAATGAGCTGAAAAGCCTCCAGCAAAAATATGAACCCCAGGTAAGAATACACTATACTTTTGAACAAACGGAGCAGAAAAACTGGAATGAGGAATGGGAAAAAAGTTATCATCCTATCCGCATCGGCAATTCCTGCATCGTGAGAGCCTCCTTCCATTCCATTGCCGAAAGCTATCCATATGAGATTATCATAAACCCAAAAATGTCGTTTGGCACAGGCCATCATGAAACTACTGCTTTGATGCTTGAAAATCAACTGGAGATTTCTCATCAGGAAAAACAGGTACTAGATGTAGGATGCGGAACAGGCATTTTATCGATTATGGCCTGCAAACTTGGCGCAGCAGCCCTAGATGCCTTCGATACAGATGAATGGGCGGTAGAAAATACAAAAGAAAATTTTGAGATCAATCACTGCCAGCAAACCAGCGTACAACAGGGAACCATTAAAGAAGTTGTTTTGCAAGAGGCATATCAAATTATTCTGGCAAATATCAACCGGAATGTGCTTTTACAGGAAATACCTGCCTATGCCTCCTTATTAGGTATGGATGGTTGTTTGCTGCTGAGCGGTTTTTATGAAAGGGATATTGCAGAAATTGAAAAAATTGCCGTTGCACAGCAGTTAATAAAGAAAAATCAGAAGGTTAAAAATGAATGGGCATCGCTGGTATTCCAGAAGTAAATGCCGGTTCAAGTACCCTTTAGATATATACCAAGCTATTATTTATATATAAATATGAAGACCAGACATATACTTGCCATACTGTTATTGAGCCTTTCACCCCTTCTGGTGAATGCTCAATACAAGTTATCGGATAAACCCGATGAGTTTATGGCAAATGTAACAGCAATGATGGCCAGTTCTAAAAGTCCGGAAGCCATTAAAGCAGGACAGGATTTTGAAGCCGTATGGAGTACCCGTTTCAGTGAAGCCCAGAAAGTAAAAACCATTAGTATTGCCAAGAAAATGGTGGCTAAACGGTATAAACCAGCCAGTCATTTCCAGCCTTTTTTCAAAACCGTAACCAGCGCTCTTACCATACAAAACCTTTCTGCTTCTGAACTCGACAATCTGTTATTTGTTTCTGAGAAAATGGTTGATCTGTATGACAGCAAGCAATTACTTGGCTCTCTTACTACTTTAAGCACCTTCTTTGAGAAAAAAGTACTGTTTACTTCCAATTACAACCGGCTGCATGTACAGGGAGGCTCTTTCACTCTGGCATTTAAAGAAGAACCAGCACAAACCTCAGTCCCAGAAAACAAGCAAGAAACTGAGAATACTGAACAGAAGGCTAAAGAAGAAGATTTAAAAGCTTTATTCGACGATGTTGCTCAGGATAATCCCGATGCCACGTTTAGCGAAGAGCCTGCGGAAGAGCTAATGAATGATGTATTTACAAAACCTATCCAGCCCACTGTACAAGGGGCTGTCATTATGTTTGATAATATCAATCTGGTATTTGCTACTGCTTACGACTCTGTGCCCCTCACCGGAACAAAGGGTTCACTAATGCTTAAAGATGGCGTATTTGTAGGCAATGGAGGTAAGTTTGACTGGGCTATGGCAGGACTTCCACAAGTATATTGTGATATTAAAGAATATAATTTTAATGTGCGCTCTCCCAGGTTCACCGCTGAAACTGTTACCTTGAACTATCCTGACAAGCTGAGCGCACCTGCCGAGGGTGTGTTTGAGTTTGAAAGCAAAAAACATAAAGGCATGGAAGATGCCCAGTATCCCAGGTTCATGTCGTATTACAACAACATCAGCATTAAAAACCTGGGCAATAACCTGGTATACAAAGGTGGTTTTTCACTGGTAGGCAAGCGTAACTTCAGCACATCACTCAATAAAAAACCGGCTACCTTGAATTATGTTGCCAATGGAGCCACCAAATTTAAAACGGCCGGTCATAAATATGAATTCGGAGACTCTCTGATTTACTCTCCACAGGTCAGGATCACCATTCCTCAAAATCAGGACTCTATTTTTCACCCGGCTACCAGAATGAACTATAATAAGAACATTCCTTTGCTGAGGCTCAACAAACATGAAGGTGGTTTCCGGGGCACACCCTATGTAGATACCTATCATAAAGTGGATATTACCGTAGATGGGCTTCAGTGGAATATGAATACGGATTCTATTAACTTCTATGTTCTCAATGCCAGAAATGAAGTACCTGGCGTGTTTGAGTCTTTCGACTTTTTTGACTCTACCAGGTATATTTCCCTTAAAGGGATTTATAATTTCCATCCGCTTCAATTGCTGATGACATATGCCAATACTGTAAAATCGCAAAGCTTTTACCTCAATGAAGTAGCTGCCAAATATAAAATGAATGAAAATACCTTGCGTGGTGCCATGATGCAAATGCACCAGGAAGGGTATATTGATTACGAAGTCGAAACCGGCCAGATTCACTTGAATCGCAAGGGCGACCATAATGTACTGGCTGACAATAAAAAACGTGACTACGACAGCTTCCGGGCAGAATCCAAAGTATTATCTGGTGCGAATGCCACACTCAATCTAAGCAGTAATGAGTTAGTGGTGCGGGGTATTGAACGCTTTTATCTGAGTGATAAACTGAATGTTTCCATCAAACCAAGAAATAAGGAAATAAAACTTTTGAAAGACCGCAACTTCCTATTGGATGGAGAGGTAGCTGCCGGAACGTATAAATTTAAAGGAACTGGCTTTTTCTTCCTGTACGATGAATTTACGGTAGAAATGCCCCAGATTGATACTATTCTGTTTACTTCCCAGGAATCAATCAAGAAAAATAACAAGAAGGAACTAGGTGGTGAAATCCGCTATGGTGCTGGTACTTTGTATATCAATAAACCTAATAACAAAGCAGGTTTAAAAGACTATCCGGAATATCCCAGGCTTAACGTAGAATCAGGTGCTACCATTTACTTTGACCAGTCAGACAGGATAGCCGGAACCTACAACCGGAATGTGCGTTTTGAAATTCCGAGCGTAAAACTTGATAGTTTAAATAGCCGTGACCCCAATTACCAGGGCACATTCTATTCTGATGGAATATTTCCCCCGATCAAGGAAGCATTGGTACCTATGTCGGATAATACACTTGGTTTCAAGCATAAACCCACACAGCCGTATTATAACCTGTATGATTCAAATTCCAAAATTACGTTTACAGGCGATATTGTAATGGATATGAAAGGCTTGCGTACCTCTGGCACTATTGAGCACCTAAGTACTACCCTGACCTCCAAAGATATTGTGTTTACCCCAGATTCAGTTATAGCTAAAGGCCCTTCTGCAGAAATTAAAGAAGCTACGCTTGGAGCCGGTTCTTTTCCTGCGGTAAGTGTGAAAAACTATAGCCTGAAATGGTTGCCCCGTGCCGATAGCATGAATATCTCTAATACCGAAACCCCTTTCGAGATTTATAAACAAACTGGGGCAAGCTTTAAAGGTACTATTATAGTACGTTCTACCGGGTTATTTGGCAGTGGTACTTTAGACCGTAAAGACTCAGAAACCTATTCCGCTACTTTTAATTTTAACAAAACCCAGTTTAAAGCCGGCGATGCTGAATTCCGCATTAAATCTAATGTGATCACTAAGCCAGTATTATTTGCCAACTTTGTGAACGTAGATTTCAATATGTCACAGGGACTGGTTACCATTAATACAAGTGAAAACCCTGCACTTTCCGGATTTGCAAGTCTGGAATTCCCTTATGCAGCCTATAAAACATCGATTAACAAAGCAAAGTGGGATATAGGCAAGAAAAGCGTATTAATGGAAGGGGAAGTAAAAACCACTACTTTTACTTCTTTAGAACCCACTCAGGAAAATTTAAGCTTTAATGCCAGATTTGCTTTATATAATATTGAAAAGTATACACTCAACATCGGAGGTATCCCATACATTCAATCGGCAGATGCCAGAATAATTCCTAATAATGGGGTAGTGCGGATTTTGGAAAATGCCGTAATGGAACCGCTGGCTAAAGCAAAACTATCCATTGATACTATTTATGCCTACCACAATCTAATTGACGGAAATATACAGATCTTGTCAAAATCAAAGTTTACCGGGAATGCTACTTACAAATTCACCAATTCTGAAAAAAAAGAATTTGATATTAAACTGGGAGATTTTGAATTGCGGCAGGAAGAAGCAACAAAAAAGAATAAAACCCCTCGTCCATTTACAGCTGCACAAGGTGAAGTAACTGAAGAAGATAAATTTCTGATTGCTCCCAGAATTCTCTACAAGGGAAAAGTAACCATGCTAGCCTATGAACGCAACCTGCAACTGGATGGATTTATTAAGCTTGACTTAAAAAGCCAGTCCACCCTGGGAGCATGGATACCGTATGCGAGCAATGGCGGACAAGAAAGTATTGTAATCAATGTCGATGAAAACCTAAATAACAATGGCGTACCTCTTACTACAGGGCTGCATGTAGATAAATCCACTTCGTCTATTTACAGTACATTCCTGTCAGAAAAGCAAAATCCGGATGATAAGGATATTTTCATAGCGAAAGGACAGTTAAGCTACAATCCTTCTATTAATGAATTTAAAGTAGCCCCTACCGAGAAAGCCAATAATGTGGTAATGGAAGGCAATGAGTTTACGCTGGATGATGCCAATGGAAAGATAAAGCTTGAAGGTAAGCTGGATTTGTTTAACACCCTTCCTAATGAATACCTGTCTTCTGCCGGAAGCGGTGAAATTGCACTGGCTACCAATGAGTATACCTTTAATACATTGCTCTCCCTTAACTTTGATCTGCCTTCACAGGTACTCTCTAAGCTGGGAGATGGAATTATTCAGACTAAACTGGATAAAGGTGTAGGTGAGAAAGAAGCAAATGAAGACAAAGAAGCCTTATACCTCAAATTAGCCGCCCTGATTGGAAATGGTGCTACCAAAGATTACAAAAACCGCTCAGGACAGGAATGGATTCCCCTCTTTAATGCTTCCAAAAAATTCCTCACGGCAATGGTGCTTTCTAATGTTGATTTAAAATGGTCGGAGGAACATAAAGCATATTACAGCACCGGAAAAATCGGCTTATCAAATATTATTAATAAAGATATCAATTCCCAGTTTGAAGGAATGCTTGAAATCCGAAAAGTCTCTACCGGAGATGAACTGAGCCTGTACCTGGAGGTTTCACCAGAAGACTGGTATTATTTCAGCTTTCAACAAGAGCAGTTACAAATTATTTCTTCCAGCGAAGACTTTAATGATGTGGTAAATTCCAAAACCAGACCTGGTAAAACCGGCCAGTTCGGATTCCTGATGGGGTCGCCAGATGAAAAACAGATTTTTATGGAGCGGTTCAACCGGGATTACAGAGGTATAAGTAATAAACCGGTAGAACAGGTAAAAAAGACGGAAAAGCCTGAAGAGAAAAAGAAAGAAGAGAAAAAAGACGGATTTTAAACAAGTATTCTTTACTCATAAAAGGAATTATTATAAATAATCTTGTGTTTTTCATAAACCTCCTCTAAGGAAAACAAGTAAATAATAATCTGGCAGGCTGGAGGCACTTGCAATATTCATTTTGTATTATAATATTTGAAAACTGGAATATTACCTGAATTTTAAATATATTATCAAGTACTTCATATACATATAAAGAAGAAACAAAAAGATGAATGTAGTTCTGATTATTTGCGGTGCATTAATGGCTTACATGATAGGCTCCCTTCCTACTTCGGTATGGCTCGGCGAAGCTTATTTTGGCATAGATGTCCGGAATTTCGGGAGTGGAAACGCAGGCGCCACCAATACCTTTCGGGTATTGGGCAGACGGGCAGGCATTGTAGTGATGCTGGTAGATATTTTTAAAGGCTGGACAGCTACTTCCCTGGCACTCATTCTATACTACCTCGATGCTATCTATTTTGAAGAAGTAAATCAGTTGAAATTATTATTTGGTATTCTTGCTGTTGCCGGACATATTTTTCCAGTATATGTAAATTTTAAAGGAGGAAAGGGAGTAGCTACTTTGTTTGGAATGGCTCTGTCCATTCACCTGGAAGCATCTTTATTGTGCGTACTGATATTTCTGATTGTGCTTTTTACTTCTAAGTATGTGTCATTAGGTTCCATGATAGCTACGCTGGCTTTCCCGATATTACTACTCATGCCCAGGTTTAATCCGGAAGAACCCCTGCTGATTATATTCGGTTTTGTATTGTTTGCCATTGTGGTGCTTACCCACCAGAAAAACATTGTCCGCCTGATCAATGGTGAGGAAAGCCGAACCAATATCCGGTTGAAGCGGAAATAGATATGTAATTTTAAAAGCAAACAGCCTGCATTTTTATAAAGTGCAGGCTGTTTGCTTTATTTCACTTAATAACTCCTTTACAATCGAAGTTTAAAATGTAAATCAACTTGTTTAATAGCTATTGCATTCCATGTAAAAGATTAAGATAGGCTTGGGTAAAGATCAATGTGGCAAATCCTCAGTACTTCTTATTAGGGGACAATTGTAGTAAATAAGTAAACCGCAAATATCACGATTAATACGACTCCTTGTAGCACATTCGTGCGGCCAGTCCCAAAAGAGATCACAATCGTAAATAAAGATAATAGCAGTAAAACAATTGACTTTGTATCAATGCCAAGTGTAATAGTCAGGTCTGTTACTATAGAAACAATAGCTACCGCAGGTATAGATAGGCCAATACTGGCAAGGGCAGAACCTAAGGCAAGGTTAAGACTGGTTTGCAGGCGGTTTTTTCGTGCAGCCCTAAAGGCGGCTAATCCTTCGGGCAACAAAATTACGAGTGCGACAATAACTCCTACTATAGACTTTGGAGCCCCTAATTCAACCACTCCACTTTCAATGGTTGGTGCGAGTGCTTTGGCAATCAGAACAACAGCACCTAAGCAGATTATTAACAAAACTACACTCAAAATAGTGGCTTTGATCGTTGGAGGCGCAGCATGTACTTCCTCTGAAACTTCTGCATCCGGAGGCAAAAAATAGTCACGGTGCCTACCAGTTTGTATCAGTACAAAAGCCCCATATAACACCAAAGAAACCATTGCAACGAAAATTAACTGGCTATTGCTGTAAACCGGTCCTATCACACTAGTTGTATAATTGGGGAGTATAAGAGTAAGTACTGAAATGGCTGTGAGTGTAATGAGGGCAGCACTTACACCAAATCCACCAAATACCTGCTCTTTGTAGTGAATCCCTCCTATTAACAGGCATATCCCAATAATTCCTGTAAGAATGATCATAATAGCAGCAAAAACAGTATCCCGGGCAAGGGCAGCAGTTTCGGTACCACCCGCCAGCATCAATGATACGATCAATGACACTTCAATGACTGTAATTGCAATTGCCAATACTAAGGTACCATAAGGTTCGCCTACCCGGTGAGCAACAACTTCTGCATGATGAACAGCCGCCATCACTGCACCAATGAGTGCAAAAGCCAGCAATAAAAAATAAACTGTTCCTAAGGGTGAGGGTTTTCCAAAATAAAGCAGCCAGGCTATAATAGGTAAAACAATTGTCCATAATGGAAGCGGTAGCTTAAATTTCATACACTCACTTAAATATTTAACACAAAAGATTGACTCCTACAACCAGCTATTTACATAAATTGCAGTAAAACTGGTAAGGCAAATAATAAAATAATACTTCAAACTATAGTAATAGGTAATGGTTGATAGTACACAATCAATAACTTTTTGCGTAGCTATCAAAAACCAGCTGTTATATTTTTCTCAGGCAAGCTTCAATGTATTCTAAAACCTCCGCTTTGATATTATTGAGAAGGTGAAACTTAACTCGTCATAGCCATAAGTAGATCTGCCTGGGTAATAATATGTATTTTATTGCGTTCATCCCGTACAAGCAAAGCCTTATTCTCCCGGTCAATCAGCGAAGAGAGTACATCGAGGGTATTATCCATGCCTACAAACTTAAATGGAGGGTCCATCAGCTGGCTCACTGGCTGGTCTTTAATTTCCGGATTCTCGATCAATTGGCCCAGGATTTTAGAATCTGTCAGGCTACCTACTATATGCTCCTCATCGGTAACCGGAATCTGGGAAATACCTTCTTTATGTAGTAAGCGTACCGCATCGCTCACTCTCATATTTTTCTCGATTGTAAGGAGGCGGTCGCTGCCGTTTTTACTCTGGATAATATCTTTGGCTGTAGCAAAATCCCTGGATTCCAGAAAACCGTGGTCTTTCATCCAGGTATCATTGTAGATTTTATTCAGATACCGGGTACCATGGTCAGGCAGGATAATTACCATCACATCACCTTCTTTCAAATGCTCCCGGGCGTACTCCAGGGCACCAAATACGGCAGAACCGCAAGACCAGCCAACAAATAAACCTTCTTCCCTGGCCAGTCTTCTGGTCATAACAGCCGCATCTTTATCCGTTACTTTAATGAAAGCATCTATGAGGCTGAAATCCACATTTTTGGGCAGTATATCTTCTCCTATTCCTTCGGTCATATAAGGAAAAATTTCATTTTCATCAAAGACGCCGGTTTCCTTATATTTTTTAAATACAGAACCATAGGTATCTAATCCCAAGGCAAATACCTGCGGATTCTTCTCTTTCAGGTATTTCGAAACCCCACACATGGTTCCACCGGTTCCTACTCCACAGGCATAATGCGTAATTTTACCTTCCGTTTGTTCCCATATTTCAGGACCTGTTGTTTCGTAGTGAGCAGCCGTATTCGAAAGATTATCGTATTGATTAGGATAAATAGAATTAGGAATCTCATGGCTCAAACGTTTGGCAACTGAGTAATAAGAACGGGGATCTTCAGGCGCTACGTTGGTAGGGCAAACAATTACCTCTGCGCCAACAGCTCTCAGAATGTTAATTTTTTCCTGCGACTGCTTATCCGATACGGTAAAAATACATTTATAGCCTTTTGCAATGGCAGTGAGGGCAAGTCCCATACCGGTGTTTCCGGAAGTACCTTCGATGATGGTTCCTCCGGGTTTCAACTTACCTGATTTTTCAGCATCGTCAATCATTTTCACCGCCATCCGGTCTTTTACTGAGTTTCCAGGATTAAAATATTCTACCTTGGCCAGAACAGTGCCTTTTATGCCTTTGGTAACTTTGTTTAATTTGACAAGCGGCGTATTACCGATTGTTTCTATAATGGAATTGTAATACATATGAAAAAATCTTTAGTATGTAATTTGGGTGTATGGCTTGTATATAGGTGCACTTGCTGCAATTCTCAAATAACTACACAAAATCAGGATGACCTGTTATGAGTTGAACATAAGTGAGAAACAAAGCATTCTCAAAGTAATAACAAAATTTTCACAGCACCAATTCTGAATAAAACTATAGCTTGAATCCGTTAACGGTGAATAGCCTACAACTGATGGAATAGATTCATAAACTATTTTCATCCATCTGGTTAAACTTTTTTTCAGAAAATGCATCTAAGATAAAAAGGCTAAGCAGCAACATTTGGAAGATCAGGCACTTTTAGAAAAATTCAGGGACCCGGAAACCAGAAATTATGCATTTAATCTTTTGGTACGCAAGTATCAACAGAAGGTGTACTGGCATATTCGCAAAATGGTAATAGACCACGATGATGCCAATGACCTTACCCAGGAAACATTTATCAAAGCCTGGAAAGGACTTTCTACTTTCAGGGAAGATGCCCAATTATATACCTGGCTCTACCGGATAGCTACGAATGAATGCCTGAATTTTCTGAACAAAAAGAAGCGACGCTTTTTTCTGCCCATTGTAGATGTACAGGCAGAACTGATCGCCAAACTCGATACCGATGAACTGATCAGCGGGGATGAAATTCAACTCAAGCTTCAAAAAGCCCTGCTGACTTTACCAGATAAGCAACGTCTGGTGTTTAACATGAAATATTTTGATGAAATGAAATATGAAGACATATCTACTGTATTGGGTACATCAGTTGGCGCATTGAAGGCATCCTATCACCTGGCTGTAAAAAAAATAGAAGATTATTTAAATAAGGATTAAACCAAATCACTGAATCATTGTCCAAATAAAAACCTGGAACCATGCAAGAGAAACGGAAAATCAAGCTAGACGACCTGGAGAAAAAGCAGGTTTTCTCGGTACCGGACAGCTTTTTTGAAGAGTTGCCGGGCCAGATCAGCCATAAAGTAGAACAAGGCCAGAGAAGCCTGCCTTTGTTTGAGTTGCCTGTTTTCAGATATGGAGCCGCTCTAGCCAGCATTTGCCTGATTATTCTGATAGGTTATTTTATGTATAAACCCTCAGTAACAGGAGAAGTTCAGCCCGAAGCAATTTTGTCCCAGGTTTCCGACCAAGAGATTGTTCTGTATCTGCAACAAGCTGAAATTTCACAGTATGAACTGGTTGAAACCGCTTCTGAAGCAAATATTGTGATTGAGGAAAATGCGCTGGAAGAAATTGAGATTAACCGGGAATTACTACTAGAAGAAACAAATTCTGAATTGATTGAAGAACTTATATAATAATAAATTTTAAGCTTTATAGCATTAGATATACTACCTATGAAAAAAATAGCTTTCATTTTCTTGTTTGCCTTATGTAGCCTGCATGGCATGGCACAGAGAAATCCATCTCAGGAACGCATTACAAGCGCCAAAATAGGACTCATTACCACTAGGCTAAATCTTAATACCGATCAGGCTCCTCAGTTCTGGGCGGTGTATAATGAATATACCGATAAAAAAATGGCGATCCGGCAGAACCTGCGGAAACTCAGGATACAAAACACCAACCTCAATGCAACAGATGATGAAGTAAAAGATGCGCTGAATCAAATGCTGGTGTTCCGCCAGAATGAAGTAGACCTGGAAAAAGAATACATGACTAAATTCCTGAAAACGATCTCTCCCAAACAATTGGCAGAACTCTATAAAACAGAACAGGATTTCACTAAACTCCTGCTGGAACGGCTGGAAGACCGACGTCCGGCTGATAAAGATGGCAGAAGAGATGAAAAAAGAGACAAGGAGTAAATTTTAAGATTTATATTCGTATAAACATCCGGAGCCCTGTGTTTCGGATGTTTTTTATTTATATTAGCTTTTTAACCTTTTATTAAAATTTGCTGATATATATTGCTGACCAAATTATATATCTACTTTTCTTATTTACACATAATTATATATGCAAAATATTACTACTTACTTCCATCAGTATATAGCTATTTTTGTAATTGTATCATTTCTGATAACTTCCTGTATTTCCCAACCGGCTGTACCACCGGCTAAAGGAGTAAAAGGCAGGCATGGAATGGTTGTGTCTGCGCATCCGGAAGCTTCCAGAATAGGAGCAGAAATTTTGAAAAAAGGAGGTAATGCCATAGATGCAGCAGTAGCCGTACAATTTGCGTTAGCCGTCACCTTTCCGGCAGCTGGAAATATTGGGGTGGAGGGTTTATGGTCTATCGGTTGGCAGATGGCACCACCGGTACGCTCGATTTCCGGGAAAAAGCACCGGCATTATCCAAAGAAAATATGTACCTGGATTCTGCCGGAAATATAATTGATAATTTGAGCCTGGGTGGGCATCTGGCGGCTGGCGTACCCGGTTCGGTGGATGGAATGGTAGAAGCACACCGTAAACTAGGTTCATTGCCCTGGAAAGACCTCATACAACCTTCTGTGGATCTTGCCCTGAATGGCGTAAAGCTTACAAAAAAAGAGGCAGGTGGGTTAAATAACAATAAAGAAGATTTTATCAAATACAATACACATACCCCCTATCTGGTCAGAGATCAACCCTGGCTGGAAGGAGATATGTTACAGCATACAGCGCTTGGACATACATTGGAGCGCATCCGTGATCAGGGCAGGGCAGGCTTTTATGAAGGAGAAACCGCAGCGATGATTGTACGCGAAATGCAGACTGGCAATGGATTAATATCCCTGGACGATTTAAAAAACTATCAGTCAGTGTGGCGTGAGCCGGTTATTGGTCAGTACAAGCAATACAAAATTATCTCTATGCCGCCCCTTCCAGTGGTGGTATAGCCTTGATGCAACTGTTGAAAATGGTAGAAAATTTTGATTTGAAGGAAAAAGGATGGCAAACCACTCAAACTGTACATCTAATGGCCGAAGCCGAAAGAAGAGTATACGCTGACCGGGCTACCCATCTGGGCGATCCGGATTATTATAAGGTTCCGGTGAAAGATTTGCTGAATGAACAATATTTATCCCAGCGGACTACTTCCATTAATCCAGACCGTGCTACCCCTTCGCAGGAAATCAAAGCAGGCACATTTGCCTACCAGGAAAGTAATGAAACGACTCACTTTTCCATTGTAGATAGATTCGGAAATGCAGTTGCCATCACTACAACATTAAACGGAGGATATGGTTCAAATACAATAGTAAAAGAAGCCGGTTTCCTGCTCAACAATGAAATGGACGATTTCAGCATCAAACCTGGAACACCCAACATGTATGGGCTGGTAGGCGGAAAAGCCAATGCCATTGCACCTGGCAAACGTATGCTTTCTTCCATGACACCTACCATTATAGAAAAGAAAGGCAAGCTGTATATGGTTGTAGGTACGCCTGGCGGCTCCACTATCATCACTTCCGTTTTCCAGACCATTCTGAATGTTATCGAACACGGCATGACAATGCAGGAAGCAGTAAATGCCAAACGTTTCCATCACCAGTGGCTACCTGATCAGATCACCACAGAAAAAGACGGTTTTGACCCTGCCACTAAATCAGCTTTGGCAGCAAAAGGACATCAGATTATAGAAATCAGTGCCATTGGCCGGGTGGATGCTATTCTGATAAAGGGCAAACGAAAAATGGAAGGAGGCGCTGATCCCAGAGGCGATGATACTGCCATAGGGTATTAAAGTTTATGCTTAGTTTCTTGAATCTTAAAAATTATACGCTTCATAATCCCGGCTGAACTCAGCAGGTGCAAGCGAAGGATTCAGCTTCAGATTATAGAATTCATATTGGGAGAACAAGCCTTTTTCATCGTACATCTTCTGCACCAGCGGGAGGTGCGTTTCTTTGTCAATATATAGAATAGTTTTACGGGCGTATGCATTAGGAACCTTAATTTGTTGCCCGGATTCTACATCCTCATAATCGTCCACCTCCGGATTGATCTCTTTAATCATATAATCGCTTACAAATAGTTTATCCGCTATAGAAGTCAGGTCTTCATTAGGCTGCACGGTATAAGTAATGTATTGGTATGGTATATAATCTATCAAAATTTTATAACAAGTCCTGTTATCAAATGTCGCTTCACCCTGATATTGGAAATAAGTGTCAAATTGGTCAGCAGATTTTTTCGCAAGATTCCGTATAATAGCAGCTACATAATCGAATCCTACCTGGTGTACAGTGTGATGGTTGTTTTTGCGGATGATGGAACCATAAGGTGAAAGACTTACACTTACATAGGGAAACGAGGTTGGTTTTACGAGCACCTTGCCATTATTGGCACCTGCTACCCATAACACTTCTGTACCTTTACTTGGAGAATGCAAATAGGCATAGGTTTTCCGGGGAGCATGCATGTATTTAACATCCTGTTCGCCGGTTACCATTTTTCCATTTACCCGTTCCCCTTTTTTGAGCTTAAATGTTAAAGTATTTACCTGCTCGGTAGCCGACAACATCTGATTAATAATATCTTTTGCAGGAATTACCTGGGAAAATACAACAGTAGATTTCCATAGCAGAACTAATACACAAACTATTTTCATAAAACATCAATCTACAGATAAACAATATACACTATCTGTATATGCTTCAACGAGTATATCGTTAATTCATTACACAAATACTATTTTTTATTAGTTTTATCTAATTACATTCAAAATTGTAACCCTTTGACAACAAGTAAATCATTAACCCCTACGAGTCTAAACAGAATATTAGCAATCCTTACAAAATAGCTTTTACAAACCGGTCTTTTCCAAACATATCCGTTATCAGTTGCGTTGCTGTATATCCATATTCTTCAAAAAGATCCTGTACCTGTTTGGTATAGTTTTCATTGGTTTCCATATAACAAGCCCCTCCTGTTTTCAGCACAGACTTTCCTAAACTGGCAATATGGCGATAGAATAACAAGGCATCTTCCCCTTCTACAAACAAAGCCAGATGAGGTTCATACGCTGTAACATTCTGTCGCATCAGTTCCATTTCTGCCCGTGTCACATAGGGCGGATTACTCACCATCAGATCAAGTTGCAGATTCTCAGGTAAGCCGATTCTTTGTTGATCCAGAATATCAGCCTGTACAAAATTAACTTGTACACTATTTAATCTGGCATTGGCCTGTGCTACCTGTAACGCTTTTTCAGAAACATCGATCGCCCACACCTGTGCCACAGGGAATTCAGCCGCAAGAGTGACAGCAATACAACCGCTGCCTGTTCCAATATCTAAAATTGCTAAGGGATCTTTCTTTCTAAAAGAAAAATCTTCAACTATCCGATACACCAATTCCTCTGTTTCAGGCCTGGGAATAAGCACATTGGAATTTACCTCGAACCAACGGCCATAAAAAAGGGTTTCGCCTAATACATACTGGACCGGCTCATGTTTCAGCAATCGTTCTATCAAAGGGTTAATCTGATCTGTATTGGTATCAGGAATATCTTTGCTAGCGAGCACAGCAGTCCGGCTTATGTCAAAACAATGTTCTAACAATAGAAAAGCAATATTTCTGGCTTCCTCTGACGGATATATCTGCTGAAGCTGCTGGTGAATTTTGGTAAAAAGCTGCCTGGATGATACGGACATATTTGTTTTTTAGTAAGATTACGAAAGTAAATGCAAAACTGGTGATATGGACCAGATAAACCTATGTTCTGCGAAATCCTGCAGGTTTAATAAACAAATCCCCACTGAATAATAACCCTCATCCAATGACCCACGAACTATTCATGCAACGTGCCCTGGAACTGGCACAACTCGGACAAGGTTCAGTAAGCCCTAATCCCATGGTAGGCTGCGTAATAGTATACCAGGATCAGGTAATTGGTGAAGGATGGCACAAAAAATATGGCGACTGGCATGCAGAAGTAAACGCAGTAAATTCAGTACAACAACTGGAATTGCTTAAAGAAAGCACCGTATATGTTACGTTAGAACCCTGTTCCCATTTCGGCAAAACTCCTCCCTGTGCAGATTTGTTGATCAGTCATCAGGTAAAAAAAGTAATAATCTGCAATGTAGATACGAACCCACTGGTAGGTGGACAAGGAATATCCAAATTGCAACAAGCTGGCATAGAAACAGAAACCGGCATACTGGAATCCCAGGGAAGAAAGTTGAATAAGCGCTTCTTTGCTTTCATGGAGAAAAAACGCCCGTACATTATATTAAAGTGGGCACAAACTGCTGACGGATTTATTGCCAGGGAAAACTTCGATTCCAAGTGGATCAGTAATGATTTTTCGAGAACACTGGTACATAAATGGCGCACCGAAGAAGATGCCATTCTAGTTGGTACCAGCACAGCTTTATATGACAATCCGCAACTGAATGTACGAAACTGGCATGGCGAAAATCCCCTGCGCCTCGTAATCGACCTGAATTTGCGGTTACCTTCTCACCTGCATCTGTTTGACAGAAAACAACCCACCATTTGCTACAATCTGCATAAAGCCGGCACAGAGGAAAATCTTATCTGGGTACAATTGCAACAACCCGACAACAGCTTGCAGGAAATACTCCAGGATTTATACGCACGTAAGGTACAGTCAGTAATTGTCGAAGGCGGAAGTAAAATATTAAATAGTTTTATTGAAAAAGGGCTCTGGGACGAAGCCAGAATTTTTGAAAGCCCGCAGGTTTTTGGAAATGGAATAGCCGCACCTGTACTCAGGGCAAAAGCTAAAAAAACAGAAAATTTTTTTGGCGACAAACTGATCACTTTTACTCCGGTTTACAATTAAGTAATTGTATTTGTTACTGAGGCAGGCCGATCCTGGAAATAGATGGGCAGGGATGTTTGATTTAGGCTAACTCATTATAATTTACTAACTTGCGAAGTTTTTTGAACGATAAATTAATTGAAAAACAAATAAAAATTGAATTGGTAGATATATTTATTTAGAATAAAATTATGCAAAAAGAAGAAAATATCAGCTTGGAAGAACAAAGAATCAGGCGGGCATTTAAAGACAGAGACTGGAATGAAATTAAAATAGCTGATTCCTGGGTAATATTTAAAGTAATGGCTGAGTTTGTAAGCGGATTCGAAAAACTGGCTAAAATCGGACCTTGTGTGTCTATCTTTGGTTCCGCCCGTACCAAAGCAGATAATCCCTATTATATAATGGCCGAAGAAATTGCCGCCAAACTGGTGCGACACGGCTATGGAGTAATTACCGGCGGAGGTCCGGGTATTATGGAAGCTGGCAATAAAGGTGCCCGTACGCAGGGAGGAAAATCAGTTGGGTTGAACATTCAGTTACCTTTTGAGCAGTTTAATAACGTTTACATTGATTCGGATAAACTCATTTCTTTCGATTACTTCTTTGTACGCAAAGTAATGTTTGTAAAATATGCCCAGGGTTTCATCGTCATGCCCGGAGGAATGGGAACGCTGGATGAACTTTTTGAAGCCATTACCTTGATTCAGACCCAAAAGATTGGTAGATTCCCCATCGTGCTGGTAGGCCGCTCCTACTGGCAGGGACTTATGGACTGGATCGAAAATGTGATGTTAGGGCAGGAAAATAATATCAGTGCAGAAGATTTAAAGCTGATCAATATTGTAGATAATCCGACGGATGCAGTAAAAGTGATAGATGACTTCTATTCCCGTTATCTGCTTCAGCCCAACTTTTAGGCTACCAGGCTTTGCAGCGTTTTTCTGCAAGCTTCGTATACTGTAGAGAGTTCACAGCGGATATTTTAAAAGCAGGAGAAAAGTTTATTCTTTAAAACCTGCTTAAAATCTATTGCTGTGGACATATGTGTCACTAAAATATTGGATTTTGAAAAGAATTCAGCTCTTTTTAATATTTGGATTATTACTTTCCCTGGTCATTTACGGGATATATTCCCGCTTATCTGAGCAGTTTAATTACATATATGAGCATGATCCACGCTATCAGGTATATAATGTAGATGATCCGCCTCCGCAGATTTTTTTTGCCGGCGAACCTATGCCACTTCATGATAAAAAGGTAGCTAAAAAATTCGAACAAGAGCTTCGCATCCAAACCTACTGGAATTACAGCAAAATTTCACTTATCAAACGTGCCAGATACTGGTTGCCTCAGATAGAACCTATTCTCAAGCAGTATAACGTCCCAAAAGACTTTAAATATGTAGCTGTGGTAGAAAGCATGTTGAATAATGTGGAATCGCCCAAAGCAGCCGCTGGCTTCTGGCAGATTATTGCCAGCACCGGTTCCCATTACGGACTGGAAATAAATGATGAAGTAGATGAACGCTATCATCCTATTAAAGCAACCCACGCAGCCTGCCAGTATTTTCAGGAATCACATAAGAAATTTGGCAACTGGACCAGCGTAGCAGCCTCTTATAATATAGGCATGGGTGGATTAAGCAAAGCCCTTCGCAACCAGAATAAAAGTTCGTATTACAAACTCAACCTCAACAGTGAAACAGCTAAATATGTATTCAGGATAGTAGCACTTAAACAACTCATTGAGCATCCTAAAGAATATGGCTTTAAGATAAGCCGTGGAAATCCATATGATATTGGCCTGAAGAAAATTAAAGTTACTGAATCTATTCCGGATCTTTCTGCTTTTGCGGCTAAGTATGGAATAAATCTGGAAATATTGAAGGAATACAATGCCTGGCTACTGAAAAACACCTTAACTATTAAAGAACCCGGCAAAACCTATACGCTATTGGTGCCCAGAAAACCAGAATTACTGATGGCTTCCGAACAAAAAGCTTCTATACAGCCTGTATTGGTAGATTCTACCCACATTATAGCTCCAGACACAAGCAGTTTCTGGTAACATATGAAAATTCATTGCCGGTTCTTTCTCCATTTACTGCCTGATGCACTTTGCTGAGCTGCCTTCCCCGATGAAGCATTGGTTTGTTGCTGCGAAAGTAGATAAGCCACCAGAGCAGCCGCCACTTCAGATTCTTGGGGTAAATGTTGGTTTAATTGGGCAGGGGTGAAATACTTGCTCACAAAATCCGTGTAAAAACGGCCGGACAGGAAAGCTTCATGGTCCATTACAATGCGGCAAAATCCAAGGGTGGTGGTTACGCCACTGATCTGGTATTCATCGATGGCTCGTCTCATCCGTCCGATAGCTTCCGTACGGTCTTTTCCGAAAGTAATGAGTTTAGCGATCATAGGATCGTAATAGATGGGGATGTCCATGCCTTGTTCAAATCCATCATCCACCCTTACTCCCGGTCCCTGTGGACGGACATAGGTTTGCAAACGGCCAATATCCGGCAAAAAGTTGTTAGCTGGGTCTTCGGCATATACCCGTATTTCTACAGCATGTCCTAAGATTTTCAGGTCTTCCTGGCGGATAGCTAATTTTTCACCCTGAGCTATTTTTATCTGTTCTTTCACCAGGTCTACACCCGTGATTAGCTCACTTACCGGGTGTTCTACCTGCAAACGGGTGTTCATTTCCAGAAAGTAAAAATTGAGTTTTTCATCTACAATAAACTCAACGGTGCCAGCTCCATAATAGGAACAAGCTCTCGCTACATCTACAGCACTTTTTCCCATCGCTTCTCTTACGGCAGGTGTTAAAACGGCCGATGGTGCTTCTTCCACTACTTTCTGGTGCCGCCTTTGGATGGAACACTCCCGTTCAAACAAATGAATAATATGTCCATGCTGGTCGCCTAATACCTGTATTTCGATATGTTTGGGAGAAGTAATGTATTTTTCAATGAACACCGACCCATCCCCAAAAGCAGAAGCCGCCTCGCTTACCGCCCGTTGCATCTGCTCGACGAATTCTTCTTCCCGTTCTACCACCCGCATCCCCTTTCCTCCTCCCCCGGCGCTTGCCTTGATCAATACCGGATAGCCAATAGTTTTACAAATTTCTTTAGCCTCCGCTATATCTTTAACAGCTTCAGGTGTTCCGGGCACCATCGGAATATTGAAAGCCGAAACAGCTGCTTTTGCTGCCAGTTTATCGCCCATGACGCGGATAGATTCTGGGGAAGGGCCGATAAAAATAATACCTGCATCCGCCGTTGCCTGGGCAAAAGCTGCATTCTCCGATAAAAATCCATAACCCGGATGAATGGCATCTACACCCAGTTGTTTACAAACCTCAATGATTTTATCGCCCCTTAAATACGACTGAGCCGAAGCAGGTGGACCAATACAAACTGCCTCATCCGCATACCGGACATGCAAGGCATTTCTATCGGCTTCGCTATACACAGCCACTGTACGAATTCCCATTTCCCTCGCTGACCGCATCACCCTTAAAGCGATCTCGCCTCTGTTGGCAACCAATATTTTTTTTATAGTCATTATTCTGGTTTGTTGTAAAAATAGCGATGAGTTTGAAGCCCATCGCTATTATGCTTATTTCTATCCTCTAGTTACTCCTGCACCTTCAGCCATTTTTCCTTGCTATTGCTGGAAGCTACTACTGTCTCAATAAACACCATCCCTCTTACCCCATCATCTGCCGAAGGAAAATCCAGGTAAATTGGGTCTGGGTTTTCGCCTTTCAGGCGGCTGCGTAAGGTAATGGCAAAATTACGGTACAAACTGGCAAAGGCTTCCAGGTATCCTTCAGGGTGGCCGGGAGGAGGAACACGAATATGCCTTTTGGTGCTTTCATAATTTTGACCTACGCCAGGACGGAGATTTTGGGCCGATTTATCCAGCCAGGTAGCAATTAAGGTATTCGGTTCTTCCTGCCGCCATTTTAATCCCCCTGTTTCACCGTATACCCGGATATTTAATCCATTTTCTTCACCTACCGAAATCTGGCTGGCATGCAAAACGCCTTTGGCTCCATTCTCGAAACGCAACAATACATTGCCATCATCATCGAGCCGGCGGCCTTCTACAAACGTGGTGAGGTCGGCGCACATTTCGGTAATTTTCAAGCCGGTGATGTATTCAGCGAGGTTTTCGGCGTGGGTTCCGATATCGCCCATACAACCGGCAATACCCGAACGGGCCGGATCGGTACGCCAGTCGGCTTGTTTGTTTTCTACTTTGGTAGCCAGCCAGCCTTGCGGATATTCTACTACTATTTTGCGGATCTTACCCAGTTTTCCATCTTTGATCATATGCCTGGCTTCTTTTACCATCGGATAGCCTGTATAATTATGTGTCAGGCAGAACAGTAAGCCGGTTTTTTTAACCAGATCCCGGAGTTCTTTAGCTTCCTTTAGATTGAGGGTCATAGGCTTGTCACACACCACATGAAATCCGTTTTCCAGCGCCATTTTCGCTGGTGGGAAGTGCATGTGATTTGGGGTAACAATGGAAACAAAATCCATTCGTTCGCCTTCCGGAAGCTGTTTTTCCTTCTGAATCATTTCTTCAAATGAGCCATATACCCGGTTGGCTGGTAAATAAAGGCTTTCGCCAGATGCTTTAGATTTTTCGGGACTACTGCTGAATGCACCACACACTAATTCTATTTCTCCATCCAGATTTGCTGCCATCCGGTGAATGCCTCCAATAAAAGCATCTTTCCCTCCGCCCACCATTCCCATTCGCATTTTTCTGTTCATCATTTGTATATAAGTTTATGTAGGTTGTTTGAGTAAAAAATAATAATATGATAGATTGGGCTGGTAATATGCAGTTTTTATATATATTTTAAAAATGAGAAAAATTAAAAAATATAATGTCACAATCTAAAAATTCACCGGATTATACCTCCAATCCTGATTTGCAATTTGTTAAACCAAACTATTCTGGTAATAAGCTTATACATGGAAAATTCACTAATGAAGACAAAGATGTAGAGGCAGGATTTCTGAAAGTACTCCGCTGGCAGTTTACCAGAAATCCGCAAAAAGCTGAGAAAAAGGCAGATACCTTCCGCTTACAGGTAATACAAAACAAAACATTGAGTAAACAAGGTCTGGATAAAATTGTATGGCTGGGGCATGCGACTTTTCTTATTCGCATCCAGGGACAGAATTTGCTCATAGACCCTGTTTTTGGCAATTTGCCACTCATTCCCCGTAAGTCTCCTCTGCCCTGCCTTCCCTCCGACCTGACCAATATTCAATATCTGCTCATTTCTCATGGGCATAGGGATCACCTGGATAAACCTTCTATACAGCAGGTATTAGAATATAACCCGGCTGTAACAGTACTGGCTCCGTTACAAATGCAGAAATTGATTTACTCCTTCGGAAAGATCAGACAGTACCAGGAAGCAGGATGGTACCAGTCATATCAAGTAACAGATGGCCTGGAAATTATCTTTTTACCTGCCAAACACTGGCACCGGCGGGGCTTAAATGATTTTAACGAAATACTCTGGGGTAGTTTTCTGATCAGGACAAAACAAGTAAGTATTTATTTTGGAGGCGATAGTGCCTATGGGGCGCATTTTACACATATCCGGCAAACGGTTGGTCCGGTTGATGTTTGTATATTGCCCGTTGGTGCCTATAAACCTCCGTTTATGATGCAAGGCTCACACATGAACCCTATGGAGGCCATACAAGCTTTTCAAGATTTACAGGGCAAGCTACTGATTCCTATGCATTATGGCACATTCGACCTGTCGGACGAGCCTATCGGAGAACCATATAGAGTGCTACAACAAGCTGAACTGCAGAAGAAAATCAAAGGTAAATTAAAGTTAGCGGCTGTTGGAGAAGAGATTCTGCTGGATACAGTCATTCGCCAATAGTTAATGGTCAATAGTTAGTAGGTGCAAATGTTTTTTACTATCAACTATTAACGAACAAATAACAACCATGATTGTCAGGCTCTATCTACAAGAACATGGATCGTATCTTCATCGAATGTTGAAATTCCGGTTTCTGTAGTATTTACAGCATAGCCAGCCTGCGATAGTTGTTGTTTTACGCCAGTTAACGCTTTTTCATCCGAAACTACAATTGAAAAAGATTGCAGGCCAGTACTATCAGCCGGAGCAGGCGGACTATTTTTACTATACCAGGTATTTAAACCCAGATGATGATGATACCCACCAGCCGACACAAATAATGCACCTGGATAGGATTGCTGGGTAATATCAAAGCCAAGTATATGGTGATAAAACTGCTCTGCTTTATTAAGGCTAGAAACCTGTAAATGCACATGTCCGATTAAGGTACCATGATCAATGCCTTTCCATTCGCTGTTAGGGCGGTTTAGTTCTGCTAATAAGCTTTTGGTATCTACCGGCTCGGTGTACATTTCAATTTTTCCATTTACGATGGGCCATTGATCTCTGGGGCGGTCGGCATAAAGTTCTACTCCGTTTCCATCCGGGTCTGAGAGATACAGTGCCTCGCTTACGCCATGGTCTCCGTACCCGAGCCTGAAGTTATTTTCTAACAAACGCTTTAGTAACTGAGCCAGTGCAAAACGACTGGACAGCAGAAACGCTGTATGAAATAAGCCAGGGGTATGCCGGTTTCTGGCAGAAGCCTGTTTATTTTCGGTGAGTTCGATCAGCGCAGGTAATTGACCGTTAGCCGAAAGCCATGAGGTGTTGTTCTCTCTTTTTATTTCTTTAAAACCCAGCAGGTCCACGTAAAAAGACAGAAGCCTGTCCAGCTGGGCGGTTTGCAAATGAATGTATCCAATTTTGGTATCGGCCGGTAGTTGGAAAGTGCTCATGGTTTTACATGGTTTTCAATTAAAACCTTCATGCGCTCTGGTAGGTTCAATTTTTAACTACCTGTACTTTCTTCCATTACAAGCGGTTTTTCTTTTTGCGCCTTTTTCAGGTCTACCAGCAGGGCATGTAATACTTCTGTAGACAAGCCATGAAGCGTTAACCTAAATCCTGCCGACCAGGTAGTTAAGGGAATCATGGGATGTTTGTTGTTCAACGCTACCAGCTTTTCAGGACTATTTAGAATAGTAGCTGCATACAAGCCGATGGTTTCGTCTAACTGCAGGGAATTAGATGCCCGCCAGAAATCTTTATCTGTCAGCAATAGCTGGTATATAGGGGTAAACATTTCAATCGCTGTACTTAGGTCAAGAATGTTGGTGAAGCCATTCCGGAATTTTTCAAACTTGAACTCACCTACTGTAATACAGGATAGATCAGGGTATTTTACGGGTTTAATACTGATGCCTTTCTGCTGCATATCCTTATTAAGCCTGATCACAAAATTAAACAGGTTCAGATCATGATTTAGAAACAGATTATCTTTCACATCTTCGAGTCTGGTTGGTTTCAGCGGATTCATAGTAATATCTACACCAAGCACATTTTCTTTGATGAACTGTAATACTTCAGAACCCAGATTAAAATGCCGCAGAATCAGGTAATTGGCTTCTGGGGTGATCCAGTATTTCATGCCCCAGTACAAGCATTTGTGCAGAAACTTGGGAAAAGCCATATTGGGAATAAGGAGTTTGATAAGCTGAATAAACATGATTGTCAGGCGGCAAACGACTCTGGCTACCGGCAAAATAAACTGCCTAGAGCGTGTTTGCGAATCGTACAAAAAGGCAGCTTTAGAAGTAGGATTGAATGGAATACTACGGTCCCAGAACAAGGCTTGCCAGGGATTGGGGTCTTTTGGGTTATGTTCCAGTTGCTCGAAATATTCTATGGAATTTACCACATTCATTTCATTTCTGTGTACCATAATTTTATAGTATTGAGTAATGAGTTTTATAAATTAAATAATATTGTTTATTCAAAAGAAAGGCAACATACATCTATAAAAAGGAAAGTTTAAAACTTACCAATCTCTTCCAGTTGCATTACATATAATCTGGCTACTACTTTGGCTGTTTTTACTATCCGTTCAGCCATTTGTTTTGTCAGCAGATCAGACTGGATGGCTTTTTCGAAACGCTCAAAGTGGTTGTCATCGGCATCGCTGGATTCATGGTAGATCAGGAAAGAAACCTGATTTTCTGCCAGATTGAGTTGCTCTTTGATGGCTCTTCCCCACTTGCCAGCCAGCCGGTTACCTAGTCCTTCAATAATAAACATGCCCCCCAGTAAATCGAATGGGTCCTGGCGGCTGGCCCGGTGAAACATATAGGCGCTTAGTGCTTCGCTTCCCACATTTTTCTCACCCTTGCGGATATCTTCCAGGCTGCCACCCATGTTCACATAATTTTTCTCCAGCATCTGGTAATCCCGGTGTTCATCGCTGGAATGGCGGATGAACGATGAACGCACTTCAAAATACTCCATGCTCACATGCGAAGCGGCCCTGGCAATCCACTGTGAACCATCTACCACCTGCTGACGGATATTATAGAGCATGTCCATGTATTCTTCCCTGGTGAGTAAGCCCCGGTTAATTTTATCAATTACCGGCACTTTGTTAAGCCTGGTTTCAAAATCTATCCAAACCTGGGTAAGCTGCCGTACCAGCCATTCCTGTACTGGTTTGCCGGAGGTCTCAAAATGTGGCGCACTGATTTCGGTGTAATAATTTTTTGCCGGACGCTGAGGCGCTACAACTGTAAGCATCATAAAAGCTGTCAGGAACCGGCCACTTTCGGGAACCATACACAGAATTTTTTGTCCTGGCTTCAGGTTTTTCTCCCGAACCAGTTCTTCCAGCATGATAAAAATAGACGCACATCCGGTATTGCCTTTGGTATACAAATTTGTAAACCATTTTTCCTCCGAAATATGTAATCCTCCTTTTTCCAGCAATTCCAGAATCTGGCCTTTGAAAAAATGGGAGGAATAATGGCACAACAGGTAGTCTATTTTCTCCGGCTGAATCTTCCCTTCATCCATCAGTTCAAAAAAGCGCTGAACCCCGAGTTTTACAATATTATTAACCAGTTTCAGGTCTTGCTTCAGGTTAATAGCACCGGCGGCATCTGCCTGCTGGAAATCGCCGTAATCAAGCCAGGATTTACGGTGGCCATTGTTTTTGTTCATGCCGCTGAACATACACACATCAAATTGTCCGGCATACGATTTTATGTCAATATACTCAATTTCAAAGGAAATTCCTTGCAAAGAGGGTTGTGGCTGAATCAGTGCGGAACCTGCGCCATCGGAAAGCATCCACCGGAGAAAATCTGTCTCTAAAGGCAGGTTTCCGTCTTTTGCCTCTTCCTGCCTTTCAAACCTGGCCGATTTAAACATACGGCTGGCAAACTCCGAAGCGCACACCATGGCATTGTTTTTTAAACCGCCAGCTATCTGCAGCCAGGCATATTTCATAGCCATCATTCCTGAACCGCACACACCATGTAGCGTAGCAATTTCGCAGGTATCTAATCCGGCTTCGGCCTGCACCATACTCGCCAGACCAGGAACCGGCAGATCTCCCTGTGTACTGGCAGTTGCTAATAAATCTACCTCTTTTTTGGTAATAGCTGTGTTTTTAAGGCAATCTTCAATAGCCAGTGCTGCCATATTGCTGACTGAGTACTGGGCTTCCTGGTTTCGATTCAGGGCATAGTGCCGGAATTGAATACCATTCTGGCGTAGCATCCGGTCTTTGGTACGGGAAGGTTTGCCATGAATTTTCCCAATCACTTCTTCGATCTGCTCGTTTCCAATAGGTTCGCCAGGCAGAAATTTTCCAATGGCCGTAATATATGCTTTTTGTAAACTCATGTATGAGGTAATGGCTAATTGATAGTTGAAAGTGAAAACTAGGTGGACTTTTAATGAGGAATCGAAATAACTGTAACCTTTACTTTATGGCTCACATAACGCAGATATTTTAATAGTTTATAATTTTAAATCACTTAATCCCTGTTCTAAAAATCCGGTCGAATACCGGCAGCAGAAAACCGAAGTTGCCGTGTACCTTGCGGTGGTGCATGGCATGACGGTAGCTGAATTTAAGTAAACTGGAAGGTTTCAGGTGTGGAAACAGATCATAGTCCCAGTGGCCTAAGGTATTGAGAAAAATACTCATGACCGGCAAAGACAACAAAGCAAGGTACTGGAAAGGATACAGAAACAGTGGTAAAAAGATAACAGTTCCCAGCAAAAATGCTTCAATCCAGTGAAAACTATACACCGAAAAGGGCGAAGGATGATAGGAAGTATGATGTATTTTATGCACTTTCCGAAACCACCATCCCACATGCAGCAACCGGTGGCAAAGGTAAAAATGAAGCTCATTCCAGAAGAAAAGGATAAGTATTTGCGGAACGAGGGTAATTATATTGATCTGCCAGTTTATGTGTATCCAGCCTTGTACATAAGCCACTTGTATAAAAATAGCCTGCAAGGCAAAAATAAAAATAGAAACAATGGAATATTTAATTTCCTTTCTTATTTGTGCCGGATCGTAGCTTTCCTGGCCGCTGAGTTTGTAACTGGATTGGATAAACCTGGTAATAAAAAGAGCGGCCGAGGCAAATAAAAAATACAGCAGCAAAAACAGGATGAACGCCATGCCAAAGGTATGAAAGGGGCTTTTAAAGAAAAAGTCCCGGAGAATACTTACAGTACTGCCAGGGGAGACCATGGGGTGCAGAGAAGTGTTACAATGGTCACAATATACAAATAGTTTACCACTCCTGTACATGGGCGTTGCTAATCGATAAGTAAGAAATCAGCGGAAAATGGGAAGATCCTAATAAGTTAATCTCTCAGAATAGGAATAAGAAAATTAAAATGAGGTAAAGGTTGGTGGGTAATACTGCACTGCTTTACATAAGAGAATAGATTTTAGTCTTATACTCTTTGCGTACTAAGCCTTCTACAGGTTGAGTTGGAGATAAATGGAAAAGCAGGAGAACCCAATCAAAAGTTGATAATATTTGAGTTTAGCTTGGAGCAATATCAGTTCGGTAATACAGCCAGAACTCCCTAAAAACACACAGCCTTTGACAAGACAGAGAATGCTGTCTGTATCAAAGGCTCTATACTTACTTATTGACTGGCTGAACAGAAAATTTGCACAACCAGGTAAATGTTAGCTTACAATATCAGTATTGGGACTATTAGGATAAGACTGTCCGGCAGGTTTTTTAGGCGCTTTTTTACCATTCTGTCCTGTAACCGATCCAGTTACTGATTTAGTCTTATCTGTTATTGTTTTGATTGTACTGTTAAGTTGAGTACCTACCTGGCCTTTCAGGGTAGTAGCTTTTTCCTTTAGCTGCCCTGTTAAGTCATTGGCTTTGCCCTTCAGATCAGTTGCCTTTTTAGCAATCGTCTGGCGGGTTACTTCTCCAGAGTCAGGAGCCAGCAATATACCGGCTGCCAAACCAGCGGCTGCACCAACGATAAAGCCTAACAAAATATTCTGATTCTCTTGATATTTACTCATAGCGGTAAGGATTTGGGTTTACTGTTTTATACGATTATTTAACTTAATTGTATGCAAAAAAATTAGATATTATGCTTTCTACTACTAATTACAGCACAAGGTTACAAAATTATTTCAATTTAGCTTGTTATGGTTTGATAATTATTACTTAAAAAATTCATTTAACATTGACTGAAATAGGTTCATTGAACGTGATTATGGTATTTTTATTATACGTTTCTTGAAATGTTCAAATTTATTCTTGCTATCCTCTTAAATAAGTTAATGTTCAAAAAAGATATTTGAAATACATAGATTATAATCACTTCTAATGATACTATTATTTTTTGCACTGGCGGAAACGTGTGCAACTATAGTACTTACAAAGGAACTGACAACCCAGGTGAGTTGAGTAGTTAAAAGTAAGTGAATGGATAGGTTCTTTTAAAAAATAGCCAGGAGAATCTGATTCCGTTTCATTTTCTAAAGACAAATCTTGCTTATCTTTCAAAATGGTCTAAATGTGTTAAAGATTGCACGATTTGTGTTAACACTTTTCCTCTCCCTTTCCCTGATTTGCCCATGTAAGATTCGCCCATTGCTGTAGATAGTACTAAATAAGATACTACGCAATACGCTAAGTCTTTCATAATGAAGCTATATAAATGAGCTTATAAAAACATGTAAGATTTATGCTTACCTGTTTATTAAATCAAGCATTAATTCTATACCATTTCTAGTTCTTACCTACTTTATGCGAACACATTTACTTTCTTTGGCAGGCTTTGTCAGCAGACAGACTTCTTAATCCTTTATATAGCTTAAAACAAGTGTGTTTGTAGGGAGACTGCGAATTTATCAAATTAAGAAATACCTTAAACCCTTATCTAACTTTCATAGTAAACCTAATCATTACCCAAAATCTATGTTCAGATTTCTATTCCCCACATCTAATTTCAAATTTATTCATTCAGGCTATGAAATACCTATCTATAAAACTATTAACCTGATAAGTAGACTTCACTTTTCTGCTTGGTTTCTATTCATTGGTTGGCTCCATCTTTCTTCCATAGCTTTCGCACAAGTACAGCCTACTAACTACAGTAATCTCACTGATGTAAATGGAATAATATTTTTTACAGCTGATGATACTGATCATGGTAACGAACTATGGCGAAGTGATGGCACAGCAGCAGGCACTTATATAGTAAAGGATATTACTACTGGTTCAGCTTCTTCCTTTCCTTCTAAACTCATTAACTTGAATGGCACACTATACTTTATAGCCAATGAAGGAGAAACCAGTTACCAGTTGTGGAAAAGTGATGGCACTAAGGCAGGTACCATCAAAATAAAAGATGTCCCCTTACAGTTGCCTCTTAGGGAATATGATTATGACAGAGATATTGCCTACTACCGTGCCTCAACAGGTCTGACTCATACTGGGAACTTAGTATATTTTACTGTAAATAATGCCATTAATACATATGAATTATGGCGAACAGATGGCACACAAGCAGGCACCATCAAAGTTACGGATGTGACTACCTATGATAGATATATTGAAGATCAATATAACTTTGGCCCTTTTACAAGTGTAGGTAATTCCCTGTTTTATAATAAACCCTATGGGGGCTTATACAAAACAGATGGAAATTCGCAAAATCCCATATTAATTAAAGAAGTTATCAGCCCTGAACTAATTAAATCCACTGTGAATGGAGTGGTATATTTTACTGATTTTGTATTGGGACAATATCGGTTATGGAAAAGTAATGGTAATGCGGAAGGTACTGTTCTTGTAAAAAAATCTATAAGTCCTAGATTTAGTATGGCTGTAGGAAATAATCTTTTCTTTACTACTGATGAATATAGCCCTCTGGGAGCAGAACTTTGGAAAAGTGATGGAACTGAGGCAGGCACCACCTTAGTAAAAGATATTTATCCGGGCATAGAAAGCGGGCCTAACCGGCCTAATCATTCCAGTCCTCTTTATTTAACTAATTTTAATAACGCCTTGTATTTTACAGCCAATGATGGAGTGCATGGCAGGGAACTCTGGAAAAGTGATGGTACAACGGCAGGTACTATCTTGGAAAAAGATATAACACCTGGCAGTAGTTCTTCAAATATCTATAATTTACTGGTTGCTAATAACACCTTATTTTTTGTTTATAACTATCAAAGCCTTTGGAAAAGTGATGGAACTTCAAATGGAACATTCGCTGTAAAAACCAGTATTGGTGAAAATCGCTTGATAGTAGATGGAAGCTTAATCAACAGCAATGGTACTTTATATTTTACAACTAAGCACCAATTTTTGATTGGTCATCCTAGTGAACTATGGAAAAGTGATGGAACCGAGGCAGGTACTGTGAAAGTAATGGATGTATTAGAAACACCTAGTCATTTTATTGTTACTGCAGCCTCTCGTACGCAGGTGCATTTAAGATGGTCTATAGGTTATGGAAATGCTGTGATTGAACGATCAACTTCTGCTAATGGCCCTTTTACAAAAATTGAGTCAGCCCCATATGACTCTCATTCTTATGCAGATGCTGATCTACAGCCTAATACTACTTATTATTACCGGATAAAAGCCGTGGATGAAAATGGTGCAAGTTCAGAATATGTGCAGAAAAGCACCACCACACACCCGGAAGTAACTTCCCCTGTAATTACTCTTAAACAATGGGATAAGCTTTTTACAGGAACAGGAGGTGTCAATACGGCGAAGCGAACAACAGATGGAAACTACCTGATAACTCATTCTAGATGGATATGGCCTAACAGTTATGCTAGTGGTGCGCTACTGCTTAACAACAATGGAGAACAAACATGGTCAAAGGAATTTAATAGTGATTTTACGCATAGTGTGATTGGCACAGATGGAAATTTTGTACTAGCAAGTAGTTATGTATTAGTAAAAATCAAAAGCAATGGAACCGAGTTGTGGCAAAAAACTATTACTACTGGTAGTATCAGGGGAATTATTCAAACCGCCGATGGAGGTTACTTGGCAAGCACGTATTTGTCAGATAATACCACAGTAACAGCTGGTTTGGTAAAATTTAACAGCAATGGAGAAAAGCTGTGGGAAAAAACCTATGGAGAAAATAGTAAGGTGTGGCTTAGCTATTTTAAGCAGCTCAACTATTTTATACAAACTACAGATGGTGGCTATTTATTGGCCAATACCTATTCATCTGTTAATAAAGCCCACGATTATGGACTAATAAAATTTAACAGCAATGGAGAAAAGCTGTGGGAAAAAACCTATGGAGGTGAAAGCGATGATATCCTTACAACTGTACTACAAACCTCAGAAGGAGGCTATTTATTAGGCGGCACTTCCACTTCAGGCATTGGTGGAGATAAAACAGAAGCTTGCCAGGATGATGATCAGGATAATGGGTATGGTGATTATTGGGTTGTAAAAGTGAGTGCAAATGGGACTAAAGAATGGGATAAAACATTTGGAGGAGGTTTCTCTGAAGACTTGACAGCTATTGTGCAAAGTCCGGATGGTGGGTATCTGATAGGAGGAAGTTCCAGTTCAGTTGGCACTTATGTATCTAATTGTTTTGCCTATGAAGGTAAAAGAAATGCTAACTTCTGGCTGGTAAAAATCACTGCTACAGGTACTAAGCAATGGGATAAGTCTTTTTTTGGAGGGACAAGCCAGCTAAGCAATTCTAATAACAGCGATTTTTTAACAGTCATGCTTACAACAGCAGACGGAGGCTATCTTTTAGGTGGCACATCTTTTTCAGGAATTTCAAGCAGTAAAACAGAAGGCAGCCATGGCACTAGCCAGATAACTTGTTCCGAATTTGGTACACTGGATTTAAACTATAGCAGCGATTACTGGATGATAAAAATAAATGGCAATGGCAGTAGAGAATGGGATAAAACATTCGGCAGCTTTGGTGATGAATCCCTTAATGCAATTTTTCAAAATACTGATAATAGTTTCACATTAGTAGGACATAGTTCTTCAACTCCTGGTAAAGATAGAAATAATAATGGGGATAAAACCCAGGCAGGTAATGGCATCTGGTTAGTGAAAACCAAAGGTACACTTCCACCTGCTGTCACCTGTTCAGCTACTGGAAGTATCTTGCGGGAAAAGTGGCTCAATGTCACAGGCTATTCTGTAGGTGCCATTCCGGTTAATACTGCTTCTAGTGCTTCTGCTCAACTCACTTCCTTTGAAACTACCTCCAATCAAGGAGATAACTATGGAGAAAGAATCAGAGGCTATCTGTGTGCTCCTTATAGCGGCAGCTATACCTTCTACCTCTCCGGGGATGACCAGTGTGAACTCTACCTGTCCTCAGATGAAGATCCTGCTAAGAAAGTAAAGATTGCCTCTGTTGCTACCTATTCTGGCAATAAAGAATGGAACAAATTCCCTTCTCAGAAATCTGCTTCTCTCTCTTTGGTAGCCGGTAAAAAATACTACATCGAAGCCCTCCACAAAGAAGCAACCGGAGGAGATCACATAGCCGTCGGTTGGCAAACGCCTGCTTCTACTGCTATCACCCTGATTGCCGGCTCTTACCTTTCGCCTTTTATTGCTTCCTGCAGCAGTTCCACTCAAAGCAGCCTGGTGGTCAATCCTTCCAGTGGAAGTACTTTAAGCGGAACTAGTTTGTATCTAAAAACCATTCCGGGGGCTTCTTCCTATACTTTGCAGGTGAGTAGCTCTGCTAACTTTACTACAGGAGTCATCACCAAAACTACCACAAGCAAGCTCAGCACCGGTACCTATTATGCTTCTTTTCCTGAACTTGTACTCAATCAGAAGTATTATGTGAGAGTCTATACCAACCTTGGCTTGTGCTGGGGACCGGTCACTAGCTTTACTACCGCTTCAGCTGCAGGTAGTGCTTATGTGGTCAATCCTAGTGATGGAGCCACTACTACCGGCACTTCCCTGTATCTGAACACCGTATCCGGGGCTAGTGCCTACACAGTTCAGGTGAGTAGCTCTGCTAACTTTACTACAGGAGTGATCACTAAAACCACCGCAAGCAAGCTTAGCACCGGTACGTATTATGCTGTGTTTCCTGAACTGATCCTTAATCAGAAGTATTATGTGAGAGTGAAAACCAACCTGTCCGAGGTGTGGGGCAGAACTACCACATTTACCAGAGTGAATGCTGTTGCTAGAGTAGGGGCTGAAGAGCAAGAGGCTGCAGCATTCCTCGAAAGCAAGGTGAGTCTGTATCCTAATCCTTTTGAAAGCACCCTCACACTGAGTACCCCTAGGGCAAGCATGCACTACATCACAGTAGCGGATAACTTAGGTAGAACTGTTTATCAAACCACCACTCAAGGTGCAGAAACAAGCCTTGACCTGGCTCATCTGAAAACAGGCGTGTATGTAGTGAAAGTATCAACGGAGGATGGATCAACTCAGGTATTGAGAATAGTCAAACAGTAAGCTCTTAACATTTATTTTTCACAGCAAAGCCGGGAGGAAACAGTGTTCTCCCGGCTTTGCTGTGAAAAAGATCTCGTTTTCCTCAGAATAGTCTAAGTGTGTTAAAAATTGCAAGATTTGTATTAATACTCTTGCTTGTTTTTTCTATACCTTGCCCGTATAACCTTCTATTACCTAAAATTAGTATATGAAAAAACTTTTTACTTTCCTACCATATGGATGGGGTAAACTTACGGCCCATATCTGGTTTTACACCAATTTTACAAAAACAGGTCTTTGTATAAGTATAAGCCTACTGCTTTGCTATGCGTTAGCTACAGCTCAACCCACGCTAGTTAAGGATATAAACGCACAGTTTATTCAAAAATTAAATCCCTTGGCGCCCACAAATGTGAATGGCATTTTGTATTTCTCGGGGTATGATGCAATCCATGGGCAGGAACTCTGGCGAAGTGATGGTACACCGGAAGGCACTTATCTGGTGAAAGACATTAATCCTGGTTTAGGCAATTCTAATCCCTCCAGGTTAATAGAAGTAAATGGCACCTTGTATTTTATTGCCAACCAGTATGAAAAGGCAATTTCCTACTATACCAAAACCGGAGGCTATGAGCTATGGAAAAGTGATGGTACCCTGGCAGGTACACAACTTGTAAACAGTGTGGATTTGGGAAGCTGGGAGATCGAAGAAGGAGGTCCTGCACCTATTCTCCTAACCAAAGCAGGTAATACGGTTTTCTACAGCAGTGGAAATAACCCGTATTCTTATACTTTATCAAGTACCCGGGGAGTAAATATTGGAATTCAACGTGGCTTTGATGAGGAGGATAATACTCTATTCACGGAAGTTAATAACACTTTATATATAAGCGGGGTAACTTCTTATGGAAATGCGCTTATAAGAACAGACGGCACCGAAGAAGGAACCAGCCTTTTGAAAGAATATGCAGGAGCTCTTCCCCGCAATTTGACCAGTGTCAATGGTACCTTGTTTTTTACAGTCTACGATCCAATAAACAAACATGCGCTATGGAAAAGTGATGGAACTACAGAAGGTACCGTGCTTGTAAAAAGTATTCCAGACATGAGTTATTCTTTCCAGTTTAACAGTCCGACTGCAATGAATGGAACCTTGTTTTTTTCTGTAGGATCTATACTTTGGAAAAGCAATGGGACAGCTGAAGGTACAGTGCCGGTGAAAGAATTTGCCTCAAACTCATTTGTCAACTCTCTGAGAGCTGTAAACGGAACATTATTTTTTATCGCGAACGATGATATTAGCGGAGAGGGGCTATGGAAAAGCGATGGCACTCCCAACGGTACGGTAAAAATAAATATAACCTTGCCCGGAGATGCTGGCATCAATATGGGAATGCAATCCAATGGCATCCTGTATTTTTCAACTTATGAAAATTACCCATCGCATGATTTTAGCCTCTGGAGAAGTGACGGTACAACAACAGGTACTTTTAAGTTAGCGGATTTCACCAATCCATTGCATTACTTTAACCAGATAATGTATTATACAGATGTAAATGGCAAGATGTTCTTTGTGCCAGACTATAATGATCTCTGGAAAAGCGATGGCACTCTAGCTGGTACTGTTAAAATAAATATAACCTCGTCCGAAGAAGCTTCCGATAATGCCAATCCACAATATGTAATCAGTACAGCTGGTAATCTATACTTTGGGGCCAGCGATGGCCTCAATGGACAGGAACTCTGGAAAAGTGATGGTACCAGTGGCGGAACGGTTCTGGTAAAAGACATTAATCCGGGGCTTGCCAGCGGGAATCCTCAATACCTGACTGCCGCCAGCAATATCGTCTATTTTGCTGCGAAGGATAGCACCAATGGGCAGGAACTCTGGAGAACAGATGGCACTGCTGCCGGTACAGTGTTGGTAAAAGACATTAATCCGGGACCTGATCATGCAAATCCAAAAAACCTGATCCATGTGAATGGCACTTTATTTTTTACAGCTTATCACCCAAGCTATGGTGAGGAACTCTGGAAAAGTGATGGTACTGCCGCTGGCACTATCCTGGTGAAAGAAATTATCGCCGGTATAAATGAGTATGATAGTCCTTTTAACAATATGACAGCTGTAAATAGCCTCTTGTATTTCACAACCATTGATGAGATGTATCGAACGGAACTCTGGAAAAGTGATGGCACTGCTGCCGGTACAGTGTTGGTGAAAGACATCAACCCGGGAGGTTCTGATGAAGTGGGTAATCTGATCCATGTGAATGGCACATTGTTTTTTACGGCCAATAATGGCACAAATGGCGTAGAATTGTGGAAAAGTGATGGAACAGCCGCTGGCACTACCCTTGTTAAAGATATTGTATCCGGCGGAAATGGATCATATCCTCATCAATTAATACATGTGGATGGGCTCTTGTACTTTGTAAATAGAGATAATAGCACTATCTGGAAAAGTGATGGCACTGCTGCTGGTACTACCCTTTTCCGGGACCTGAGTGCAATAAGACCGTTTCCTTCCATTACGAGTCTGACATATGCAAATGGAAAATTGTATTTTTTTGACTGGGAATATTTTGAGTATGGAGAAGATGGGTTGGGTGATTTATGGGTGAGTGAGGTAGCTGCCAATGAAAGTTTGATAAAACTTAAGGATAACTTCATCACAGATTATTTTAGTATACCTTCTGTTAACCTGGTCAATATCAATGGTATCTTATATTTTAAAATTATTAATGGCAGTTCGGGAGAAGAACTCTGGAGAACAGATGGCACCCCTTCAGGCACAGGTTTAATTGATGGGACTAGCCCTATCCGCTCAAATACAAGCTGGCTAACAACATTGAATAATATTTTGTATTTCAATGCCTTCTCAACTGCTACCGGAAACGAGTTATGGAAGTATGATCTGGCCACTTGTGTAGGCGTACCTGATAAAAATGTATTGCTGCAGGGAGGCAATGTATGTACAGGGCAGGATGGAAAGATTATTATTAAAGCAAGTGAAGCTAATGTACGATACCAGGCCTTTATCAATAATGCTGCTTTAGGTGTTCCGGTAACTGGTGGTGGTGACATTACCCTCACCATTCAGGCAGTAAGCTTAAATTCAGGAAATAATCAGTTCACCATCAAAGCCATTAGTTGTACAAGCGTATTTTTATCTGATACAGCGACAATCACAGTTACAGCCACTTGTGAAGAACTATGTTCAGCGACAGGTTCCATATTACAAGAAGTATGGCTGAATGTGGCAGGCAATTCAGTAAGTGCTATTCCTGTAAGTATAGTTCCTAGCTCCTCTACTCAGCTCACTTCCTTTGAAACTATTCCCAACCAAGGTGATAACTATGGCGAGCGTATCAGGGGCTACTTGTGTGTGCCCAATACTGGTACTTACACTTTCTACATTGCAGGTGATGATAAATGTGAACTTTACCTTTCCACAGATGATGATCCGGCAAAAAAAACCAGAATCGCTTCTGTGCCTTATTTCACAGCAATGAAATTGTGGACAAAATACCCTGAGCAGAAATCAATCGCCATCCCTTTACAAGCAGGTAAAAAGTATTACATTGAAGCCTTACACAAAGAAGGAACAGGCAATGATCAAGTAGCTGTGGGCTGGCAAACCCCGGCTCAATCTGCTATCTCTGTTATTCCCGGAAGTGTTTTGTCTCCTTATATTCCTCAGGGGGCAGGCAAGCTCTCAAGAGAGTTCTGGGCTAATGTAGAGGGTTACCAGATCAGCAATATCCCTTTGACCACTGCAGCCACCACCACTGATGAAGTCACCATGTTTGAACAGGCTACTAATCAGGGCAATAACTATGGACAGCGGTTCAGAGGCTATTTGCATCCGCAGGTAAGTGGTAATTACCGCTTCTTCATTGCAGGCGATGATAAAGGAGAACTATACCTGTCTACAGATGAAGATCCGGCTAAGAAAGTAAAGATTGCTTCCATCACTGCTTCTACTTCGCTTCGGCAGTGGAATAAATATGCTTCCCAGCAGTCAGCCGTGATTGCCTTAGTAGCCGGCAGAAAGTATTACATTGAAGCCCTGCATAAAGAAAATACTGGTAATGATAATATCTCCGTTGGATGGCAATTGCCCAATCAAACTTCCATTGCAGTGATTGCAGGTACTTACCTTTCTCCTTTCCTTGCTTCTCCAACAGTAAGCCAAGCCAGAGTAGGTGTGGAAGAAAGCTTTGTAAATAAAGTGAGTTTGTATCCTAATCCTTTTGAAAGCAAGCTTACCCTTGCTAACTCTCAGGCAGGCAAACGCTACATCACCGTAGTGGATAACTTAGGCAGAACCATCTATCAAACCACAACACAAGGAGTTCAAACAGAACTTAACTTAGCTCATCTGAAAACAGGCGTGTATGTAGTGAAAATTTCTGCAGAGGATGGCCAAACTCAGGCAGTAAGAGTAGTCAAAAAATAAGCATACTTTCTTCATCTATTCACAGCAAAGCCGGGAGGAAACAGTTTCTCCCGGCTTTGCTGTGAAAAAGATCTCGTTTTCTTCCAAATGGTCTAAATGTGTTAAAGATTGCACGATTTGTGTTAATGCTCCGGCCTTTTATTTGCTCACATTGCCTGTGTAAGATTACATCAGGTTGAGCATTTATTGTCTGGTTAATAGATTAAAATGAGTTAATAATGGAATAGAAACCTGAGAAATCCTTTTACCAGAACATGTAAGATTTACACTTACTTAAAACTTATATGATGGATTAACACTGTCCTGTTTCCTTTGGTCAGACATATGCTTACATATGCAACAGATGAATTCCTAATGAGACAGATCAAGCAGAAAATGCTTTCCTGACACAGTCTACTAAAAATTATGTTAAGATTGAATCAACCTTAATTTCTTATACTGTAAAATTAAATCTCATTATTACCCAAACTCTATGTACCCATTTCTATCCCTTACATTTGATTCTAAACTTATTCACGTTAGCAATGAAATATCAAGCTGTAAAACTGTTGACCTAATATGCAGGATTCGCTTCTCTTTATGGATGTTACTGCTTTATTATTTGCTATTCTCTTCTCCTGCATTTGCACAAGAACGGCCTACTGGTGTTGGCTGGCTTACCACAGCTAATGGAATAGCATTTTTTACAGCTACAGATAGTGTGCATGGCACAGAATTTTGGCGCACTGATGGTACAGCGGCAGGTACTTATTTAGTAAAGGATCTGAAGCCAGGAGGTGAAAGCTCCTATCCCCATAGTTTAACCAATGTCAACGGCACCTTGTATTTTGTTTGCAATAACTTTACAATAGAAAGTGAAACTTATTATGGGAGTTATGAAACAGGATACGAAATCTGGAAAAGTGATGGTACTACTGAAGGCACTATGAAAGTAAATCAGGTATTTCATATTGTTAATGATAGAAGTAGAGACTTTCAAACTCTTTTCCATGAAATAGGAAATACAGTTTTTTATATAGAACCTACCTCATCAAATCAATATCATTTAGTAAAAACAGATGGTACTCAAGCAGGCACAGTAAGGTTGGGGTTATTTTATGGTTATGGATACTATGACTATGAGAATTACTCTTTTGCAACTTTAAATAATTTATTATATTTTCCTTCTCTTTTTCCGCCATATGGAAATGGAATATGGAAGAGTAATGGTACTAAGAATGGAACAGTTTTAGTAAAAGAATTTCCACATGTTTATGATCAGCCTAATCCATATAAAACGCCAATTTCATACCTGATTACATCTAATAATAGTTTATTTTTTAGGGGAGATACAGAGACTAATGGAAGGGAACTATGGAAAAGCGATGGTACGACAGCTGGTACTACCCTTGTGAAAGACATAGTTTCCGGAACAGGAAGTTCTTCTCCAAAGTATCTGACATCTATGAATAATATACTATACTTTACGGCAGATAATGGCACTAATGGAAGAGAGTTATGGAGGAGCGATGGTACAGAGCCAGGTACAATGTTAGTGAAAGATATATTCGTCGGGGCTGGCAGTTCTGAGCCTGCAAGCTTTACCACTATAAATGGTGTTTTATACTTTACGGCTTATAATGCTACCTACGGGCGTGAACTATGGAAAAGCGATGGTACGACATCTGGTACTTTGCTTGTGAAAGATATAATTTCAGGGGTAACAGACTCTAATCCTGAAAATCTGACTAATATAAATGGAGTGTTATTTTTTAGTACACAAACTGATAAAGGTGGTGTACAGCTATGGAAAAGCGATGGAACTGCTCAAGGCACTACACTGGTTAAAACAATACATGAGCCAAATGAAGCTACTATTATGCCTTTAATTTCATTTACAACTTCAAATGGAAAACTAATTTTTATTACTGATAGTCAATTATGGAAAAGTGATGGCTCTAAAGCGGGTACAGTTCCAGTATTTGGACCTATTAGCTGCTCAGCAACAGGGAGTATCTTGCAGGAAAAGTGGCTCAATGTCACAGGCTATTCTGTGGGTGCCATTCCTTTGAATACTTCGCCTAGTTCTTCTGCTCAACTCACTTCCTTTGAAACTAGCCCCAATCAGGGAGATAATTATGGGGAGAGAATCCGTGGCTATCTGTGTGCTCCTTATAGCGGCAACTATACCTTCTACCTCTCAGGGGATGACCAGTGTGAACTCTACCTGTCCTCAGATGAAGATCCTACTAAGAAAGTAAAGATTGCCTCTGTTGCTACGTACTCTGGCAATAAAGAATGGAACAAATTCTCTTCTCAGAAATCTGCTTCTCTCTCTTTAGTAGCCGGTAAAAAGTATTACATCGAAGCCCTGCACAAAGAAGCTACCGGTGGAGATCACTTAGCAGTCGGCTGGCAAACGCCGGCTCAATCTGCTATCACTGTCATTGCCGGTTCCTATCTTTCTCCTTTCATTGCTTCCTGCAGCAACGCTGCTCAAAGCAGCCTGGTAGTCAACCCCTCCAGTGGAAGCATCCTAAGCGGAACTAGTTTGTATCTGAAAACCATTCCGGGGGCTTCTTCCTATACCCTGCAGGTAAGTACTTCTGCTAATTTTACCACAGGAGTGATCACTAAAACCACCACAAGCAGGCTCAGCACAGGCACTTTCTATGCTTCTTTTCCTGAACTTTCTCTCAATCAGAAGTACTATGTCAGGGTCTATACCAACCTTGGCTTGTGCTGGGGCCCTGTTACTAGCTTTACCACTGCTTCTGCTGCCGGCAGTGCTTATGTGGTCAATCCTAGTGATGGAGCTACTACTACCGGCACTTCGCTGTATCTGAATACGGTGCCTGGAGCAACTACTTACACCTTGCAGGTAAGCACTTCTGCTGATTTCTCTACAGGGGTGATCAACAGATCTACGGCAAGCCGACTCAGTACAGGGACCTATTATGCTGTGTTTGCTGAATTAGCACTCAATCAGAAATACTATGTGAGGGTCAAAACCAATTTGTCAGATACCTGGGGCAGAACCACTTCTTTTACCAGAGTCAACGCTACGGCCAGACTAGCAGCAAGTGAAGAAAGTGTTCAGCAAAGCCTGGAAAGTAAAGTAAATCTGTATCCCAATCCCTTTGAAGACAAACTTACTCTTGTTACTGAACATACAGGCAAGCATTCAATCCATATAGTAGATAACCTTGGCAGAACAGTCTATCAAGCCACCACACAAGGAAACCAAACAGAACTTAACCTGGCTCACCTGAAACAAGGGGTATATGTGCTCAAACTATCAACCGAGGAGGGACAAACACAAATAATTAAAGTAGTCAAAAAGTAAGCATACTTTCTTCATCTACTCACCACAGCCGGGAGAATATTGTTTCCTCCCGGCTGTGGTGTCAAAACAACGAGTTTTCCTAAAAATGACACAATAGCAATAAAGATTGCATGATTTGTGTGAACAGTTTTCCTCTCCCTTTCCCTATTTCGCTCATGTAAGATTCATCTCCTGCTATCACTAAAAGTTTATAGTATAAAAGATACTAGGATAACGCTTTCATAATCAAGTACTATAAATTCACTCTCAATAATATGTAAGATTTAGCGCTTACATTCTCAGAAAAGCCTGAATTAACCCTATAGTTTATTTCCACACTTTACCCTAACGTATGCCTTTACTTTTACTTTCTTCCTCAACCATGATGCGAGGAAAACATAACATCTGTGCCAAAGCAGGTGTCTGCTTGAAATTCTCATTGATTGTCAGCTTTATGTTTCTTTGCTTTTTCTCATCCTTTGCTCAGCCTACCCTGGTCAAGGATATTAATACAGCTTCTGCAAAATACTTCTATCCAATGCATCTGACTCAAAGCAATGGAATTCTGTATTTTAGCGCATCTGATCCTACCCACGGACAAGAGTTATGGCGCAGCGACGGTACTCCTGAAGGCACTTTTCTGCTCAAAGACCTCAATCCGGGCCTGGCTGGTTCTAATCCAAGTCACTTATTAGATGTGAATGGCACTTTGTACTTTGTAGCCAACGGGTATTCCACTAACACTTCCTATGTAACGCGTACCGGCGGTTATCAGCTATGGAAAACCGATGGAACCCTGGCAGGCACACAAAAAGTAGCAGATGTTAGTTTAGGAAGATGGGACATTGAAGAAAGCCCTGCCCCTATTGTACTGACTAAAGCAGGCAATACGGTTTTCTATAGTACTGATAATAATCCATACTGGTATTATCTAAAAAGTTCGAAGGGAGGAAGCTTTTGGATTAATCGCATCTATGGAGAAGAAACCCTCTTTACAGAAGTGAATAACACATTGTATATCAGCGGATCTACTTATTATGGTTCAGGACTGCTCAAGACAGATGGCACGGAAGAAGGAACCAGCCTTATTTTTGCAGGAGACTTTCCAAAGAATATCAGCAGTGTGAATGGCATCTTGTTTTTTACAGCCTATGATCCAGTTAACAAGCATGCACTCTGGAAAAGTGATGGCACCCCTGCTGGTACAGTGCTTGTAAAAAGTATTCCTGGCATAATCTATTCTTCCCTAATTCGTAACACTGACTCAATAAATGGAATAATACTATACTTTGCAGCAGGCTCTGTCCTCTGGAAGAGTGATGGCACTTCGGAAGGGACAATGCCAATGAAAGAATTTGCTGCAAGCTCATTTATTTACGCTCTTCAGGCTGTAAATGGAACTCTGTTTTTCATAAATGGGCGGGAACTCTGGAAAAGTGATGGCACGACAGCAGGCACCACGCTTGTAAAAGACATTGGTGCCGGAAGTTCGGAGGTCCTGCCTTCTTCAGGCGGATACTTTTATTTCAAAATGTATGAGCCTTATCCATCTAAAAATTTTAGTCTCTGGCGAAGTGATGGCAGTCAATCAGGTACTATTAAACTAAAAAATTTCAATCAACAATCTGATTATTATTATTTCGATAATAGACATTTCGCGGATGTAAAAGGCACACTGTTTTTTGTTCCCAATACGGATGAACTCTGGAAAAGCGATGGCACCTCAGCAGGCACTGTCAAAATCAATATATCTCTTCCAACGATGAATGGCGCTTCTTCTCCCCAATCCATCACAAGGGCTGGCAATACGCTCTACTTTAGTGCCAACAATGGCATCCAAGGAGAGGAACTCTGGAAAAGTGATGGTACCTCAGCAGGTACTACGCTTGTGAAAGATATTTATCCCGGAGCCGCTGATGCAGCGCCTTCGCTTCTAACGGCTGTAAATTCAGTGGTATATTTTAGTGCCAGTGATAGCCTTCATGGAAGAGAACTCTGGAAAAGTGATGGTACCCCAGAAGGTACAGTACTCGTGAGAGATATTTATCCGGGAACTGCCACTTCAAATGTTAGAAATCTGATTCAGGTGAATGGCACGTTGTTTTTTACAGCTAATCACCCAAGTTATGGAGAAGAACTCTGGAAAAGCGATGGCACCCCAGCAGGAACAGTAATGGTGAAAGATATTGTGCCAGGAATTGAAAGATATGACTATAGGGCTTTTAACAATATCACGGTTGTGAATGGCTTGCTTTATTTTACAACTTCCTATCCTACACCAAATAACCCTAATTACTATACTACTATTTTCTGGAAAAGTGATGGTACTCCTGCAGGGACAGTCCAAGTAAAAGATATCAATCCAGGATATTACGCTAACATTGGAAATCTGATCAATGTAAACGGCACTTTGTTTTTTACGGCTAATGATGGCATCCATGGGATTGAGCTCTGGAAAAGCGATGGCACCCCAGCAGGAACAGTAATGGTGAAAGATATTGTGCCAGGTAAAGATGGGGCTTATCCTGAACAGCTAATTACCAACAATGGGTTGTTGTACTTTGTGTTCTATGAACCAAGTACTGGCTATGCAATCTGGAAAAGTGATGGCACAGCACAAGGCACTTCTCTTTTCCGTAAATTACCCTCTGGTTCTGAAGAATACTTCAGTAAATTAAGATATATAAATGGCAGATTTTACTTTTTTTCTTGGCGCAATATCGATGATGGAGGAGATGGAACAGCCACCTTATGGACGATTGAAGACACTGCCGGCTCAAATCCGGTTAAATTAAAGGATAATTTTTATGGTCGTTATAGTTATAGTCCGTCTGTATTTTTCAGCAGCAATGGTATTCTTTATTTTGTGATGAATGATGGTAAACACGGTAATGAACTCTGGCGGAGTGATGGCACTATTGCAGGAACAGCTTTAGTAGATGATTTACCAGGTTCTCCCTACAATGACACATTTGCTACGCTGAATAACACCTTGTATTTCAGCATATATACACAAAAAATTAGTCGTGAGTTATGGAAGTATGATCCGTCGGCTTGTGTAAGCGTAACTAATAAAAATTTATTAGTGCAGGCAAATAGCGTGTGTCTAGGACAAGATGGAAAGATACTACTCAAAGGTAGTCAGGCTAATGTGCCTTACCAGGCTTATCTCAATAATGCAGCGATTGGCAATCCTGTACAAGGGGGAGGAGATATCACCTTAACTATACCGGCCGTGAGTCTGAATGTGGGTAATAACACATTTACCATCAAAGCCTCTGGTTGTACCCTTGTGGAACTCACTTCCAAAGCTACCATCACTGTGCTGAATTGTCCTACTATTTCCTGTAACAACACTACTCAAAGCAGCCTGGTGGTCAATCCCTCCAGTGGAAGCATCCTAAGCGGAACTAGCTTGTATCTGAAAACCATTCCGGGGGCTTCTTCCTATACCCTGCAGGTGAGTACTTCTGCTAACTTTACCACAGGAGTGATCACTAAAACCACGGCAAGCAGGCTCAGCATAGGTACTTTCTATGCCTCTTTTCCTGAACTTTCTCTCAATCAGAAGTACTATGTGAGAGTCTACACCAACCTTGGCTTATGCTGGGGACCTGTGACTTCCTTTACCACCGCTTCTGCTGCAGGTAGTACCTATGTAGTCAATCCTAGTGATGGATCAACTACCACCGGCACTTCCCTGTATCTGAACACAGTGCCTACAGCTACTTCCTACACTGTGCAGGTAAGTACCTCTGCTAACTTTACCACAGGCGTACTCACCAAAACCACCGCTAGCAGGCTCAGCACAGGTACCTATTATGCTGTGTTTGCTGAACTTGCACTCAATCAAAAGTATTATGTCAGGGTCAAAACCAATTTGTCAGATACCTGGGGCAGAACCACTTCTTTTACCAGAGTCAACGCTACGGCCAGACTAGCAGCAAGTGAAGAAAGTGTTCAGGAAAACCTGGAAAACAAAGCGAGTCTGTATCCCAATCCCTTTGAAGACAAACTTACTCTTGTTACTGAACATACAGGCAAGCATTCAATCCATATAGTAGATAACCTTGGCAGAACAGTCTATCAAGCCACCACACAAGGAAACCAAACAGAACTTAACCTGGCTCACCTGAAAGCAGGTGTATATATGCTCAAACTATCAACCGAGGAGGGACAAACACAGGTGAGTAGAGTAATTAAAAAATAAGCATACTTTCTTCATCTATTCACAGCACAGCCGGGAGAATATTGTTTCCTCCCGGCTGTGCTGTGAATAGATCGATTTTTCTTCCAAATGGTCTAAATGTGTTAAAGATTGCACGATTTGTGTTAACACCCCCGCCTGCATTTTACTTATCTTTCATACGTCTTAATTAACAATTAACTTTTATTTAGCTGATAATGATCTCTTTTTCACACCCTCCTAAACTTAATTTTTATGAAAACATTATTAATTTTTTCTATTGGCTTTCTCCGGAGGCTAATAAAGTATGGACGTGGTTTTTTAGGTAAAACCCCTATACCGTTTTTTTCTCTATCCTGCTTTGTCTTACTGGCAACTTTCTTGTTATTTCTGCCTTTTATCACCTATTCGCAGCCCACCTTAGTAAAAGACATTAATAAAATTCCTCTTTCTGTTATTGCCCCTCTTCACCTTACTTCCTTCAATGGGGTTCTCTATTTTTCTGCCGAATCTTCGCTACATGGCCGCGAACTCTGGCGTAGCGATGGTACAGATGCCGGTACATATTTACTCAGAGACATTACAACAGGTATAAACAGCTCCTCTCCATCCATGTTTACTGTTGTTAACAATACCTTATATTTTGTTGCAAATGAGATACATAAGGAGGACTATATAAATAACAAGTTTGAACATCACTATGAGCTGTGGAAAACAGACGGCACTCCGCAAGGTACCATACAAGTGGGTTATTTTCCGATGCAAAGTCCACAAATCAACTTGTATAATGCCTATCCTAAACTTCAGCTGGTGGCAACAAACAATGCTTTGTATTTTACGGTCAATAATGCCCCTGCGGGCTACGAACTATGGAAGACCCAGGGCTCCAATACCGGAAAAGTACTGGACGTTTCAGGAGATCCTTACAATCCTTTCCCTAATGCCTATCAGATTGGAGCAGCCAGCAACTATATATATTTTACGGCATCCGGCAACACTACAGGTTTTGCTTTATGGCGTACCAATGGCTCTACAGCAGGAACTGTTTTAGTAAAAGAAAGCAATACAATCTATGGCATAACTTCATTGACAGCAGTGGGGGATATATTGTATTTTGCATTTCAGGACCCAAATGGACAAGAACTCTGGAAAAGCAATGGGACTCCTCAGGGAACACAAGTAGTAAAAGCTACTAAAACCGCTCTGGGTGGCCTCTTTAATGCCAATGGCCTGTTATATTTTACCATAGAAACCTCTGCTACCACCCAGTTATGGAAAAGCAATGGCACAGCTGCGGGTACAGTATTGGTAAAAGATGGGTTAGTCTTTCCTTCCATTCAGACAGTTGTCGGGAATACGATTTACTTCATTTCCTCTTTTCAGCTCTGGAAGACTGATGGCACTACTGCCGGAACAGTGATGCTCAAGTCTTTTGAACAGGAATCCTATGTATCCATACAAACCAGTGCAGTAAACAACACCTTATATGTGAGGGTGTATGTATATGCTACCTATGAACTTTCTTTGTGGAAAAGTGAGGGCACCTCGCAAAGTACTACACTGATACAGGAATTTAACCCTTCTGAAAACAATGTATTTTCTCCTTTCCTGGTTACCCTGCGGGAAAGCGTATATTTCGTTTCCGAAGAAAGTTTATGGAAAAGTAACGGCACTCCTACCTCCACCCAGCCATTATATCCGGTTGTGTTAAATGCAAACCAGGGTTCTCACCCATCCTCTATGCTGAATGTAAATGGGCTGATCTATTTTATAGCTGGTGACGGGGTTTCTGGCTTTGCACTCTTGAAAACCAATGGCTCAGAAGCCAATACGGTATTAGTTAAACAAAACGGAGGTACTGGTCCGGTACAGAAAGCAAACCTACTCACCTATAATAATAGTACGGTTTACTTCCAGGTCACCAGTTATAATATGGAAAACCAGCTGGTGAATGTCCAGCTCTGGAAAAGCGATGGCACCAATGCCTCAACGGTCCTGATTAAAACCTTTGATACTGGCATAATCGGAGAATCACGCTACTGGAACGGATATCTGTATTTCTTTACCGGAAAGCAGTTATGGAAAAGTAACGGCACTCCCCTGGGAACAGCGCTTGTTAAAAACGTAAACACTGAGTTTATAGGCTTACTTACCGTATGGAACAATGCCCTGTATTTTAGAGATGAAAATGCATTATGGAAAAGTGATGGCACTTCGCAAGGCACCATCGTTCTAAAAAACATAGATGGGGATGGTATTGCTAACTTTACCCCTGGCAATGGCTTGCTCTACTTCACTGATTATGCCACCGGCCTATGGAAAACCGATGGCACACCTGCCGGAACAGTCTCTTTCGGCCCTAAAATCCTTGGCATCAATAGTATGGTCTTTTTTAAGAGTGCGCTGTATTTCAGTGCAGCTGAGAACCTCTATAAAAGCAATGGCACCACTGCCGGTACCTCAATTATCAAAACTATAGTAAAATATGATGAAAACAATGTAGAGAATTTAACAGTTGTCGGCAATAGCCTATATTTTACCTTTTTGAGTATTTCCTCGGACCTGACTTCTTATAATGAGTTATGGAAAAGCGATGGCACGCCAGCGGGTACACAGGTTGTTAAGCTCGTAAGAGCCCAGAATCTTAAAGCTGTAAACAATACCCTGCTGTTTGAGATATCAAGAGTCCTGAATGGTAAGAGTGCAAATCAGTTATGGAGGAGTAACGGTACCTCTGCCAATACGAGCCTGGTAGCAGAGTTATCGGTGCAGCTTACTTATTCCGCTATTGCCGCTAATTCATTCTATTTCAGTGGAAATGATGGCAATAGAGGATATGAACTATGGAAATATGATGTGGAGGCTTGTATGCAGGCTCCTGTTACAAACTTATTATTAATAGGCAGCACGGTTTGCGTAGGCGAAAATGGTAAGATCACTATTAAAGGCAGCCAGACTAGCTTCACTTATCAGGCCTACTTTAACAATGGTTCTCCCGCAGGTACGGCTATTATGGGTGGTGGTGATATTACCCTAACTATTCCAGCTGTCAGTTTGAATACAGGAAACAACATATTCACTATTAAAGCCGGTGGTTGCGTACTTACGCCTCTTACTAACTCAGCCACCATTACCTTTACAGCCACTTGTGCAACATCCTGCTCAGCCACAGGCAGTATCTTACAGGAAAAGTGGCTCAATATCACAGGCAGTTCGGTGAGCGCTATTCCAGTAAACACGGCTCCTAGTTCTTCTACTCAACTTACTTCCTTTGAAACTACCTCTAATACTGGAGATAACTATGGAGAACGAATCAGAGGCTATTTGTGTGTTCCCACTACCGGCAGCTACACCTTCTACATTGCAGGCGATGATAAATGTGAACTCTACCTTTCCTCAGATGATGACCCTGCCAAGAAAGCCAGGATTGCTTCCGTACCTTATTATACGGGGTTGAAAGTGTGGAACAAATACCCTGAGCAGAAATCAGTAGCTATCTCCTTAGTAGCAGGTAAAAAGTACTATATCGAAGCCCTGCACAAAGAAGCCACCGGCGGGGATAATGTTGCTGTAGGCTGGCAGACCTCTTCTACGGCTGCTATCAGCGTGATTACAGGAAGCTACCTGTCTCCTTATATTCCCCAGGGAGCAGGCAAAATCTCAAGGGAATTCTGGGCGAATGTGACAGGCTATCAGGTCAGCAACATTCCTCTTACCATTGCCCCTACCACCACTAATGAGCTTACCATTTTTGAAACGGCTGCTAACCAGGGAAATACCTATGGCCAGCGCTTCAGAGGCTATATCCATCCACAGGTGAGTGGCAATTACCAATTCTTTGTGGCAGGCGATGATAAAGCTGAGTTATGGCTTTCCTCAGATGAAGATCCGGCCAAAAAAACCAAAGTTGCCTCAATCACTGCTCCTACATCCCTGAGACAATGGAATAAATATGCTTCCCAGCAGTCAGCCTTGATTGCCTTGGTAGCAGGTAAGAAGTATTACATCGAAGCTTTGCACAAAGAAAACAGTGGTGATGACAATATATCTGTGGGATGGCAACTGCCTTCTCAAACTACTATTTCTGTCATTACAGGTACCTACCTTTCTCCTTTCCTGGCCTCTCCAACAGCAAACATAGCCAGAGTAGCTGTAGAAGAAAGCTTTGAAAGCAACCTAAGCCTGTATCCCAATCCTTTTGAAAGCAAACTTTCACTTACCAGTTCACATCAAGACAAACTGTACATCAGTATAGTGGATAATCTGGGCAGAACAGTTTATCAATCCACAATACAAGGAACACAAGCAGAACTCAACTTGGCACATCTAAAAGTAGGCGTGTATATGATGAAAATTTCTGCAGAAGACGGCTCAACCCAAGTGATGAAGGTAGTTAAAAAGTAAGAAACAGCTAAATTTTTCGCCACAGCCGGGAGAAGATAGTATTTCCTCCCGGCTGTGCTGTGAAAAAGATCTATTTTTCTTCCAAATGGTCTAAATGTGTTAAAGAATGCACGATTTGTGTTAACAGTTTTCCTCCCTCATTGTCTAATTTGCCCCGTATAACATACTATCTCTTAACTTATTTTATGAAAAAATTATTAACTTTCTGTCACTGCTTTCCTATTAAGCGACCCTACTATGTATTGGCTAAAAAGCCAATCATTAAAATAGCTTTATTTAGCTTTTTTATTTTTTGTTATACTGTGGGTATGGCTCAGCAGCCATACTACCCGGCTGAAGTAGAATCTCCTCAGAATATATTGAATGTAAATGGGATGTGGTATTATACTTCCAATCATTTTGACAGTTGTGGAAGTACTACTCCGTACGAACCTTATGATTGTGTAACTTTTGTTAAAGGGTTCAACTTATGGAAAAGTAATGGCACTCCTGCAGGTACTCATAAAATCCGTTCCTTTTCCTTTAGTGCAGATCTAGAAGATGGAGGACCAGATGAAATACCTGATGATGCTTTTATTCCATTCAATAATTCACTTGTTTATATTGGCGCCAGAGATCCTTACAGTTTTTCATTAGAGAAAATAGATAATAATTCTACCACACATGTTGAATTAAAATACTTCAGCTATAATAGAAGTGCATATAATTTTGAGTATCAATTTACGCAGGCTGGTAATCTTTTATACTTTGTTGCTAATAATTCTGGACTGAATGGAATTGGAAATTATGGCACTGAACTGTGGAAAACGGATGGCACACCGCAAGGAACTGTAATGGTAAAAGATATCCGTCCGGGTTCTCCCAGTTCTAACCCCTATGGTCTTAAAAAAGACATCAACAACAAGATACTGTATTTTACAGCCCATGATGGAACTGGAAATAAACTTTGGCAAAGCGATGGAACCACTTCAGGTACGGTACCGGCAGTAAGAATTATTCCTGCACCTAAATTGGTGGAGTTTCAGGCAGGCTCCCGTACGCAAATGCATTTGAGCTGGCGTGAAACTTTTCAAGATAATACTGTAGGGTTTGATCAATATGATACGGTGGTAGTTGAGCGTTCCTCTACAATTAATGGGCCTTTTGCCCGGGTGGCCGCTATTCCGTATTGGGGTTTTACTTATGCTGACAATAATTTAACACCCAATACCACCTACTACTACCGGCTGAAAGGCATTAAAGCTAATCTTCACTCCCCTTATACAAGCGTCAGTAGTGCCACTACCCATCCTGAGGTAACTTCTCCCCTCAACGCTACCAAACAATGGGATAAACTCTTTGCCAATTTCTATCCTTATGCTGCTTTAGGTACATCTTCCGGTCAGTATTTAATCTTTTCTAATTATCCGAGCAATAGCCTGACGCTTCTCAATAGCAATGGCGAGCCTATATGGACAAAACCCATTAATGGTAAGTTCTCACAAATCACGGCTACCACAGATGGAAATTATCTATTGTCAGAGAATATTCAAATTGCTACTCATGAATGGCAGTTACACCTGGTAAAGATTAATGGAAACGGTAATATCTTATGGGACAAAACCTTAAATGAACATAGGACTACTATTATAGCTACCTCAGATGGCGGATTTCTTATAGGCTCCTATTCAACCCAAAGAAATGATGATTATAGAATTATTAAACTCAGCAGCAATGCAGAAAAACAATGGGAGAAAACCTTTGGAGGCAATCAGGCTGACAATTTAAGTGCTGTCATACAAACCTCTGATGGAGGCTACCTGCTGGGAGGTAAATCTTATTCAGGCATTGGCGGTGATAAAACAGAAGCTAGTCTGGACTCTAAAGATGACAATACTGAAGCATGGAAAAATGGCACAGGAGATTACTGGGTAGTAAAAATTTCTGCCAATGGCAGTAAAGAATGGGACAGAACATTAGGTGGTGAATTTTCAGATAATCTTATTCAACTCGTACAGGCTGCTGACGGAGGATACCTGTTAGGGGGGAACTCTAAATCTTTTTCCTCTGACCGGTTAAGTTGCGGCCAGTACGAAGGAGAAAAGAATGAAAATTTATGGCTGGTAAAAATAAGCAGCAATGGAACAAAACTTTGGGAAAAGTCACTCAAGACAGAATCCACCTTTGGAGTCGGAAATGCACCTCATAATGATTTACTGGTAACTCTTCAAAAAACGGCAGACGGAGGCTTTTTAATTGGATCTACCTCCGATTCAGGAAAAACAAACAACAAATCTGAATCAAGCAGGGGAATGAGCGAGGTAGCCTGTTATAATGATGGGTATTCACAAGAGGTGTTTTACACGCCTGATTACTGGCTCATTAAACTTAGTAATGGCGGAGATAAATTATGGGATAAAACTTTCGGAAGTTTTGAAAATGATTATTTAGGATCTGTTATTCAGAATCCGGATGGAAGCTACTTACTTGTAGGAAGCACCTATTCCACAACTGCTAATGATGGAGATAAAACACAGGCCGGCACAGGAACGTGGGTAATAAAAACCAAAGGCACAATTCCTCCTACTGTCACTTGTTCGGCCACTGGTAGTATTTTGCGGGAAAAATGGGTGAATGTAACAGGCAATTCGGTGAGTGCCATTCCCGTCAACACCGCTCCTGCTTCTTCTTCTCAGCTTACTTCCTTTGAATCTGCATCTAATCAAGGGGATAACTATGGAGAAAGAATCAGAGGCTACCTATGTGTACCTGCTAGCGGCAGTTATACTTTTTACATTGCAGGCGATGATAAATGTGAACTATGGCTCTCTACCGATGATGATCCTTCAAAGAAAACAAAGATTGCTGTTGTATCAGCTTATACAGGAGTGAGAGTCTGGAACAAGTATGCTGAGCAAAAGTCAGCAGCCATCTCTTTGGTGGCAGGTAAAAAATACTATATCGAAGCCCTGCACAAAGAATCCACCGGTGGAGATAACCTGGCTGTGGGCTGGCAAACTCCCACCCAATCAACCATCTCAGTGATTCCCGGAAGCGTGCTTTCTCCTTTTGTTGTTCACAACACAGGCAAGATCACAAGAGAATTCTGGGCCAATGTCACCGGCTACCAGATCAGCAACATTCCTCTGACTACGGCCCCTACCACCACCGATGAACTTACCATTTTTGAAACGGCTGCTAACCAGGGAAATACCTATGGCCAGCGCTTCAGAGGCTATATCCATCCTCAGGTGAGTGGCAATTACCGCTTCTACATTGCAGGTGATGATAAAGTTGAACTCTACCTGTCCTCAGATGAAGATCCGGCCAAAAAAACCAGGATTGCCTCAATCACTGCTCCTACTTCGCTCAGACAGTGGAATAAATATGCCTCTCAACAGTCGATTGCCATCTCTTTAGTAGCTGGCAGGAAGTACTACATCGAAGCTTTGCACAAAGAAAACACAGGCGACGACCATGTATCTGTAGGATGGCAACTGCCTTCTCAAACTACTATTTCTGTCATTGCAGGCACTTACCTTTCTCCTTTCCTGGGAGCTCCTGCTGTTAATATAGCCAGAGTTGGTGTAGAAGAAAGCCTGGAAAGCAACGTAAGGCTGTATCCCAATCCGTTTGAAAGCAAACTTACCATTGCAACTCAGCAGGCAGGCAAGCACTATATCTCTGTGGTAGATAACCTGGGCAGAATCGTTTATCAGAGCGTAATTCAAGCAGAAACAGAACTTAATTTGACTCACCTGAAAGCAGGGGTGTATATGGTGAAAGTTTCTACAGAGGATGGACAAACACAAGTGAAAAGGATAGTGAAAAAATAAACGCTCAGCCTTCATCCTATTCACCACAGCCGGAAGAAAGCGTATTCTTCCGGCTGTGGTGTAAAAAAGATTCATTTTCTTTAAAAATAGTCTAAATGTGTTAAAGATTGCACGATTTGTGTTAACAGCTTTCCTTTCCCTTTCCTTAATTTGCCCCGTATAACCTACTATCATCTAAATTTATTTTATGAAAAAACTTTTTACTTTCCTACCTAATGGGTGGGGTAAACTTACCAGCCATGTTTCGAATTATGTAACTGGAACAGCATTTATTCTAAGCTTTGTATTTTGCTGTACTCTGGTTACAGCTCAACCTACCCTAGTTAAGGATATAAATACTGACCCAGATTATATTTACAATAATTCTTTATGGCCCGAAAACTTAACTGCTATAAACGGAGTGGTATATTTCACCGGCAGCAGTGAAAAAACTGGCCGCGAACTCTGGCGGAGCGATGGAACCGCAGCCGGTACTTACCAGGTAAAGGACATTAATCCAGGAATAAGTAGTTCTAATCCAAGCTATTTACTGAATGTAAATGGCACCTTGTTCTTTATCGCTAATTATCGTCTCTATTATAATTCTGATGAAAGCGGCCCTAATCCTGATGCAGGCAAAGGGAGCGGATTTGAGCTTTGGAAAAGTGATGGCACCTTTACAGGCACTATTAAACTAGGCGATTTTTCCTTAGTAAACAGGGAATATGGATGGCTTGATAATATACCTGTCCGTCTTATGAATGTAAATGGAACCCTGTTTTTTACAGCCAATAATTCATTTGATACCTATACCCTTTATAAAAGTGATGGTACCCCAGCGGGTACTCAGCCCGTTACACAAGTACAGGTAAGTGAACAATATTATTACTCAAATGCCTTTTTAGGGAGTGCAGGCAAGTATGTCTATTATAATCAACTAGATCCTGGGTCGGAAGATGGGCATGAATCTTTATGGCGGACAGATGGTACCCCGGCAGGCACCATCCGATTACTTGGACCGACTGCTGAAGAAAGTTATTCCTTATTAAGTCACTCATTTAATGTAAATGGCACCTTGTTTTTCAGTGCGCCAGGCCCCTTAGGGCAAGAACTCTGGAAGAGTAACGGCACTCCGGAAGGTACCCTTCTGGTAAAAGATATAGTACCTGGTCCGGAAGGCTCTGATCCTACACCGTTAGGCGCATCAGCCAATATCCTATATTTTTCAACCGATAATGCCTTATGGAAATCAGATGGCACGGCGCAAGGTACAGTTCTGGTAAAAAATGGTATATTCAGTTCAGGGGCCGTCGCTGGCCCTGGTGGACAGGTTTATTTTTCAGCCCAAGATGCTACCCATGGTTATGAACTATGGAAATCCGATGGCACTACCCAAGGCACCATGCTGGTAAAAGATATTAATCCAGGCGTTGCTACATCTAGTATAAGCAATATTAGGTACATGAATGGGATGCTGTATTTCATAGCCAACGATGGGGTAAATGGCCGGGCCTTATGGAAAAGTGATGGCACTCTTGCCGGGACCCTGATGGTAAAAGACATTAACCCAGGCACCGATAATAATGCGATTGCAGGTCTGACTGTAGCGCAAAATACTTTATTTTTCAGCGGGCAAACCACACAAAATAAACCCAACCTATGGAAAAGCGATGGCACCGCAACAGGCACTGTTTTGGTAAAGGAACCAAACGAAACAATTGACAGAACCCAAAGTTCTGCTCCTGCTACATTTACCAATGTAAATGGCTTGCTTTACTTTACAACCCTGCAGCCCAAGCCGGATAGTCCTTATGATTATACTTATAATTTGTGGAAGAGCGATGGCACGGGCAGTGGTACCATATTACTCAAACAAGGTCTGCCTTATGCACCTGAGTGGCCAATAGGTGTAGATAATACATTATTCTTCTCTTTCTCTCAAACCTCAGAATTGTGGAAATCAGATGGTACTCCTGCAGGAACACAACTTGTAAAAGATATTAATGGCAACCTCACCTCCTATTATGGTGCTCCCCGTTACCTGACCCGTTTTGGAGGAAAATTAGTATTTGCGGCAGATGATGGCAGCCATGGTAATGAATTGTGGAAGTCGGATGGGACAGCCCAAGGCACAGTGCTGGTAAAGGATATTAATCCGGGCTCAGGCGCTGCCTCATCGTTTGTAAATAATCTGGTGTATATGAATAGCATGCTTTATTTCAATGCTAATGATGGAGTTAAGGGGCAGGAACTCTGGAAGTCGGATGGCACGGCACAAGGTACTCTTCTGGTAAAGGATATAAACTCAGGGTCTATAGGCTCTGACCCAGGCGAATTCACACTTTTTAATAGCAGTCTGTTCTTTGTGACAAAAGAAGGCACTCAGCAAGGATTATGGAAAACCGATGGTACTTCCCAGGGCACTGTTTTTATTAAAAATGTAAATGAATCTACATTATATAATACAGTTCCGGAACATCTCACCAATGTGAATGGTACACTCTATTTCACAGTTAAAAGTTATGCTTCACAGGGAGTTAAAATATGGAAATCCAATGGCACCGCTCAAGGCACAACACTAGTAAAAACCATTTCTATGGGCTTTGTTCCTCAAATTCTCAATACCCTTGATGTAAACGGCATCCTCTATTTTATTGTAGCTGATGAAGAATATAAATATCCCAGAATAATGCAACTCTGGAAAAGTGATGGTACAGAGACGGGCACAATAAAAATAGAAGATGATGTAACACAACTAGGCACAGCCAATGGCAGTTTATATTTTACAAGAAATGACAACCTGTGGAAAAGCAATGGCACCCCTGAATCTGCCATAAAAGTAGCAGACCTTACTGTGGCAGGATTTGCTTCTATCGGTAAGCGCTTGTATCTAAGAGCTGATGATGGAAAAACCGGATTTGAGTTATGGAAATATGATTCAGATGCTTGCCCGACTGTTACCAAGCTGAATTTATCTGTAAGTGGAAGTACCATTTGTCAGACACAGCCAGTTACTATTACCATTGACCAGAGTGAGGTGGGCATACTTTACCAGGCCAGGCTACAAAATACTTTAATTGGAGAGCCTGTTAAAGGTACCGGTGGAAAAATCACCCTTCCTATTCCGGTTGCAAGCCTGTCTACTGGAAAAAACACATTTTACATCTCAGCTACCGGCTGCACCGTAGCCCAGCTTACCGATAGTGTGGTAGTGACTTTACTAGCATCCTGTCCAACCGCTTGCAGTGCCACAGGCAGTATCTTACAGGAAAAGTGGCTCAATATAACAGGCAGTTCGGTGAGCGCTATTCCGGTTAACACTCAGCCTAGCTCCTCTACTCAACTGACCTCTTTTGAAACTACTCCCAATCAAGGTGATAACTATGGGGAGCGAATCAGAGGCTATTTGTGTGTACCCACTACCGGCAGCTATACCTTCTACATTGCAGGCGATGATAAATGTGAACTCTACCTGTCCTCAGATGAGGACCCTGCCAAGAAAATCAAAATTGCTACTGTGCCTTATTATACGGGGTTGAAAGTGTGGAACAAATACCCTGAGCAGAAATCAGCAGCTATCTCTTTAGTGGCAGGTAAAAAATACTATATCGAAGCCTTGCACAAAGAATCCACAGGTAATGATAATGTTGCTGTAGGCTGGCAGACCTCTTCTACGGCTGCTATCAGCGTGATTACAGGTGCTTACCTGTCTCCTTACATACCTCAAGTAACAGGCAAAATCTCAAGGGAGTTCTGGGCGGCTGTCACAGGCTACCAGATCAGTAACATTCCCCTTACCACTGCTCCTACCACCACTAATGAACTTACTATCTTTGAAACGGCTGCTAACCAGGGCAATACCTACGGCCAGCGCTTCAGAGGCTATATCCATCCACAGGTGAGTGGCAATTACCGATTCTTCATCGCAGGAGATGATAAAGGGGAACTCTACCTGTCTACAGATGAAGATCCGGCCAAGAAAACAAAAGTTGCCTCAATCACTGCTCCTACTTCGCTCAGACAGTGGAATAAATATGCCTCTCAACAGTCGATTGCCATCTCTTTAGTAGCAGGTAAGAAGTATTACATCGAAGCTTTGCACAAAGAAAACAGTGGTGATGACAATATATCTGTGGGATGGAGTCTGCCTTCTCAAACTACTATTTCTGTTATTGCAGGTACCTACCTTTCTCCTTTCCTGGCCTCTCCAACAGCTAACATAGCCAGAGTTGGTGTAGAAGAAAGCCTGGAAAGCAACGTAAGCCTGTATCCTAATCCCTTTGAAGATAAACTTACCCTATCTACTCAGCAGGCAGGAAAGCTTTACATCTCTGTGGTGGATAACCTGGGCAGAACAGTGTATCAAACCATTGCTCAAGGAGTTCAGGCAAAATTTAACCTGGCTCACCTCAAACAAGGCGTATATGTGATTAAAGTATCAACAGAGGATGGACAAACCCAAGTGAGCAGAGTCATCAAACAATAAGTATACATTCTTTCATTTACAGCACAGGCGGCAGGAAACAGTTTCTTGCCGCCTGTGCTGTAAATGATTAACTTTTTTCCAAAATGGTCTATGCGAATCCAGGCGACCTGCAATGTGCATTGCGCTCAGATTGCCTGTGGTTCGCTGTGTTGAAGATTGCATGAATGCAGATCCCAAGCGCAAGGTTTGTGGCTTGCTGTGTTAACCCTTCTCCTTTCAATTTCCCTAAGTTGCTCATGTAATATTAGTCTGCTACTGTAACTACTAATAAACCATATATCACGCCTTTTTCTAACTATTTCATAATCAGATGATAAAAATCACAAGACAAAACATGTAAGATTTATTGCTTACTATAAATGAAAAATCTGGATTTACCCTATAATCTCATCCATAACTAACCTATGCAAATACTTTTACTCTCTCTTTTAAGATTTATCGGGAGAAGACTCAATCCATATACTTCAGTTGCTGCCTGCCTGAAAATGACAGGTGTTTTCAGCTTACTCTTGTTTTGCTTTTCTGTATCCTTTGCCCAACCTACCTTGGTCAAAGACATTAATCAAGTAAAACAACCTTCTTCTTTTTCTAAAGCGAAGGATTTTATCAGTGTGAACAATATAATATATTTTACTGCCACGCATCCTAATTTTGGCAATGAATTATGGAAAACCAATGGGGCAGCAGAAGGTACTTCCTTAGTAAAAGACATTATTCCGGGCGTATCAGATGCTACTATTTCTCACTTAACTGCTGTGAATAATCTGTTGTTTTTTACTGCCAGCAGTAATGGAAATGATACACAATCCATAGAGTTATGGAAAACGGATGGTACGCTAAAAGGTACTACAGTGGTAAAGGAAATTTATCCTGGCGAAGGAAGCGCTACTCCTGCTAATTTAGTAAATGTGAATGGTACTTTATTTTTCACAGCCAATGATAGTATTCATGGCGTTGAACTCTGGAAAAGTAATGGTACCCCCCAAGGAACCGTTCTTGTAAAAGATATTAGTCCGGGGATGGGCGGCTCTGCTATTACCAGTGTGGTGAATGCCAATGGTATATTGTATTTTAATGTTGATGATCAGTTATGGAAAAGCAATGGCACCGCTACAGGCACCGTACTTGTAAAAAATATCGATTCACGCCTCGACAGATTAACGTATGCAAATGGCCTGGTATTCTTCACAGCCTTTGAAGAGGAATACTACGATGATGATCACTATTACAAATATGGAAATTTCCAGCTATGGAGTAGTGATGGCACTGCAGCAGGAACTAAAAGCATAGAAGAAATTAACAAAGGTGAAATCCCATCATCGCCATCTGTCTCACCGGTTTTATTGAAGGCTACGGATAATGGATTATTTATTATCGTTGCTTATATATGGGGATATACCATCTGGAAAAGCGATGGGACAGCGGCAGGTACGATAACAATCAAAGAATCATACGATGACATAGGTTTTCTTTATTCTACCACTATCGGCAATACATTCTATTTTTCAGAATATCATATGCTCTGGAAAATCGATGGAACTACTGCTACAATGGTAAAAGACATTTCTCCCGCTTCTCCCTATTATGAAAATAGGGTTTCTCATCTGAAGAACTATAACGGAACCATATATTTTTCAAGCGGACTGGATTTATTCAAAAGTGATGGAACCGCCGCAGGCACTACACTTATCAAGAAAATGACCGATGCACCAGCTGGCTCTTCTATTACAGATATAAGCTATAAAGATGAATTTGTATATGCCACTATACAAAACAGAGAGACTAGTGGCTTATGGAAAAGTGATGGCACAGCTGCGGGTACAATATTGGTGCAAGACAAAGAAGCAGGCTCAAAAAGTGCTACTCCCTTAATATTATCTCATACAACCACTACAATTTATCTGGCAGCTGATGATGGCGTGCATGGCAGTGAACTCTGGAAAAGTGATGGCACCGCCGCAGGTACTATGCTCGTGAAAGATATCAATCCAGGCACAGGAACTTCCATCCTAGTGAGAGAAGTTTATCCGGAAACAGTTATTCCAGGAGCAGGAGCTTATGAATCAAGTGGAGCAGCTATGGTGAAAGGTATTATGTACTTTGCAGCTGATGATGGCGTGCATGGCAGTGAACTCTGGAAAAGTGATGGCACCGCCGCAGGTACTGTACTCGTGAAAGATATTTTTCCGGGAAGTGAAGGTTCTACGCTAAGTAATTTCATCAATGTAAATGGAACCTTATATTTTAAAGCATATAGCAATAAAAATTATTATGGCTTATGGAAAAGTGATGGCACGGCCGCAGGAACAATAGAGCTTACCCAATTTCTTTCAAGTTCTTTTTCTCCTGAAATATATGATGCTATGTATGTAACCAATATTAATAATAAACTATATTTTATAACACATTCAAAATTATGGAAGGTTGAGGGTTCAGCGGTATATAGTGTACTAAATTCGGATATGACAATTTATTACCATCCAGCTGAGAACGGAGCTACCATAGTTGAGAAAAATGGTATTTTATATTTTTCAGGCCATAATAAAAGTTCATATAACTTAGAACTTTGGAGAACAGATGGAACTCCTGCGGGTACCTATTCTATACAACCCAAAGATGGTAGTATACTTTATTCAGTTACAAATCTAACTAATATAAACGGTACATTGTTTTTTACCGCAAGTAATGGATTGCCTTTACAACAATTATGGAGAAGTGATGGCACTTCTGCTGGCACCATACAAGTAGATACGACAGCCATGCACATAAAGAATTTAACCAATGTGAATGGCACTTTATTTTTTTCTGCTCAAAATCAGTTATGGAAAACTGATGGGACCACAGCAGGCACTGTTAGACTAACCAATTCCTTTGTTGATGAATTATATCCTTTAGCAGCATTTATCAACATAAATGGTGCCTTGTATTTTAAGGCTAACACCGAGATGTATGGTAGAGAGCTCTGGAAAAGTGATGGGACCACAGCAGGCACAACCCTGATAAGTGATATACTTCCGGGAAGTGAAGGCTCCAATCTGGGTAATCTTATCAATATAAATGGCTCTTTGTATTTTGGTGCAAACAATGGGAGCCATGGCCGGGAATTATGGAAATATAATCCGGGCATCTGTGCAGCAATCATTAAAAAAGACATTGGAGTAGAAGGGGGTACTGTATGTGCAGGCAGCAATGGTATGATTACGATCAGAACCAGTCAGACAGGAGTAAATTATCAGGCAATCATTAATAATTCGGTTATTGGTAATTCCATACCAGGAAACGGAGGAACTATCACTCTCACTATTCCAGCAGTGAGTTTGTTGGAGGGAAACAATGTATACCATATACAAGCTAGCAGTTGTAGTATGGCTACCTTAACTGCAACTGCTACTATCACTGTTGGCAATTGTCCACCTGCTGTTACCTGTTCAGCTACCGGGAGTATCTTGCGTGAAAAGTGGCTCAATGTCACAGGCTATTCGGTGAGTGCCATTCCTGTTAACAATACTCCCAGTTCTTCTGCTCAACTTACCTCCTTTGAAACTACCCCCAATCAGGGAGATAATTATGGGGAGAGAATCCGTGGCTATCTGTGTGCCCCTTATAGCGGCAACTATACTTTCTATATCTCAGGGGATGACCAGTGTGAACTCTACCTGTCCTCAGATGAAGATCCTGCTAAGAAAGTAAAGATTGCCTCTGTTGCTACCTATTCAGGCAACAAAGAATGGAACAAATTCTCTTCTCAGAAATCTGCTTCTCTCTCTTTAGTAGCCGGTAAAAAATACTACATCGAAGCCCTCCACAAAGAAGCTACCGGAGGAGATCACATAGCCGTCGGTTGGCAAACGCCTGCTCAGTCTGCCATCACCGTGATTGCCGGAAGTTATCTTTCTCCTTTTATTGCTTCCTGCAGCAATTCCACTCAAAGCAGCCTTGTGGTCAATCCCTCCAGTGGAAGTACTTTAAGCGGAACTAGCTTGTATCTGAAAACCATTCCGGGGGCTTCTTCCTATACCCTGCAGGTGAGTAGCTCAGCTAACTTTACTACAGGAGTCATCACCAAAACCACGGCAAGCAGGCTTAGCACCGGTACTTATTATGCCACTTTCCCTGAACTATCCCTCAATCAAAAGTATTTTGTCAGGGTCTATACCAACCTTGGTTTATGCTGGGGACCTGTCACTTCCTTTACTACTGCTTCTGCTGCAGGCAGTGCCCATGTAGTCAATCCTAGTGATGGATCAACTACCACCGGTACTTCCCTGTATCTGAACACGGTTCCTACAGCTACTTCCTACACAGTGCAGGTAAGTACCTCTGCTAACTTTACTACAGGAGTCATTACCAAAACCACCGCTAGCAGGCTCAGCACAGGTACCTATCATGCTGTATTTGCTGAACTTGCACTCAATCAAAAGTATTATGTCAGGGTTAAAACCAACTTGTCAGACACCTGGGGCAGAACCACTTCCTTTACCAGGGTGAGTGCGATAGCCAGACTAGCAGCAAGTGAAGAAAGCCTTACAAACAAAGTGAGCCTGTATCCCAATCCCTTTGAAGACAAACTTACTCTTGTTACTGAGCAAGCAGGCAAGCACTACATCACCGTAGTGGATAACTTAGGTAGAACTGTTTATCAAAATTCTACGCAATTAGCACAAACTGAACTTCATTTAGCTCACCTGAAAGCAGGGGTGTATGTAGTGAAAATTTCTACTGAAGATGGTTCAACTCAGGTAATGAGGGTAGTCAAACAATAAGCATACTTTCTTCATCTATTCACCACAGCCGGGCGGAAACAGTATTCTCCCGGCTTTGCTGTGAAAAAGATCTCGTTTTCTTCCAAATGGTCTAAATGTGTTAAAGAATGCACGATTTGTGTTAACAGTTTTCCTCTCTCATTGTCTAATTTGCCCATGTAAGATTAGCCTGCTGACATAACTATCACTTTGTAGAATATTATGCACTAGCCTAACGCTTTCATAATCAAGTACTATAAATTCACTCTCAATAATATGTAAGATTTAGTGCTTACTTTCTCAGAAAAGCCTGAATTAACCCTATAGTTTATTTCCATAATCTATCCTAACCTATGCAGTTACTTTTACTTGCTTCCTCAACCTTGATGCGAGGAAAACATGATAAAGCACGTCTGTGCTTGAAATTCTCATTTATTGTCAGCTTGCTGTTTCTTTGCTTTTCCTTTTCTTTAGCTCAGCCAACCCTGGTCAAAGATATTAACACTGCTGAATCCTCAGAGTTTTCTCAACATGGGAACTTAATCCAATTCAATGGTACGCTTTACTTCACTGCTTTCAGTCCTGCTTTTGGGATGGAATTATGGAAAACTAATGGAGGAGAACCCGTCCTTATTAAAGACATTACACCTGGTTCTGCGAGTTCTACCATTTCAAACCTGACTGTTGTTAACAATACCTTGTTTTTTACTGCCAATACCAGTGGTACTGATGCCCAATCGGTAGAATTATGGAAAACCGATGGCACTCTTTCAGGCACAACCTTAGTGAAAGATATAAAACCAGGCACAGCAGGTTCTTCTCCTCAGGATCTGGTAAATATGAATGGCATCTTGTTTTTCAGTGCCGATGATGGAGTAAATGGCAGGGAACTTTGGAAAAGTAATGGTAGCGCAGCAGGCACGGTATTGGTAAAAGATATTAGCCTTGTAGCTACAAATACGGCTCCTATAAATTTGACAGACGTCAATGGCACCTTATATTTTACTATTGGAAGTCAGCTATGGAAGAGCAATGGCACGGCAACAGGCACTCTATTAGTAAAAGAGATTGGGAATAGCAGTAATCCCGGAAGGTTAACTAATGCCAATGGTACATTGTTCTTCACAGCCTATGAGACTTATACTTCAAATAGGATACCAGGAGAATATTATGATTATTATACACTTGATGGTGAATTTCAGCTATGGAAAAGTGATGGCAACACTAATGGTACCATGAATATAAAAACAATACACATGGCACAGAATTCGGGTTATTCATATGAAGATATATCAATGTATCCGGTTTTTCTCCAAAGTATCAATAATATAGTTTTTTTCACGGTGAGTTATGGTTTTAATACATATACCTTATATAAAACCGATGGGACAACAGAAGGTACAATTGGTATTACAACGGTTGGAGGAAATGCAAATAGTTATGATGGATATTATTCTCCTTTATTTACTAAGGTAGGCAATCTATTGTATTTTGTATCCGCCCAATATTTAATGAGAAGTGATGGAACGGCTACAGGTACCTTTTCAGTAAAAAATACAGGAGTTAAACTTCATAGTATCACTTCAGCAAATAACAACCTCTACTTAAGCGGAGCAGCCGATGGAAAAGTACAGCTTTGGAAAAGTGATGGTACTGCCGCTGGCACCTCACTTATAAAAAACAGTAACAAATCAGGAAACGGTACAACTTTTAACTATTTGACCTATTCAGGAGATAACTTATATTTTATCGAGAAATATTTTGAAAACAGTTTGCAATTATGGAAAAGCAATGGCTCTGAAACAAGTACTGTTCCAGTGGTAAGTACACATCCTTCTACAGAAAATTCCGCCCCTCTTTTGATGAGCAGCCTGAATGGCACCATATTTTTCAGCGCTGATGATGGGGTACATGGAGAAGAACTCTGGAAAAGTAATGGCACCGCTGCAGGTACTAGTTTGGTAAAAGATATTACACCTGGCCCTCTAGGGTACGACTTTGGTTATTCAACCGTATTAAATAACAGCATTTTCTTCTCAATTCGGGCACCTGCCCCTATTGGCGAAGGATATGCATTATGGAAAAGTGATGGCACTGCCGAAGGCACCTCTCTTGTTATGCCTGGCAGTCACAGTATAGGAACTTTGACCAATGTAAACGGCACTTTGTTTTTCGCAAATGCCGGTGGAGGGGATCTATATAAAATAAATGAAACTGCTACCGGTGTTGTACGTGTAAAATACTTAATGCCAAGAGGTTGCTGCCCTAACTCTGCAAATTATACAGATGTCAATGGTACTTTATTTTTTACAGCCTGGAACAATAGTCTTCCTCCAAGCTTTGGTTTATGGAAAAGCGATGGTACGGAAGCAGGCACTATTAAAATCAAGGACATCATTGATAATGGATCAATTTGGACTTATAACGTAGTGAATGTAAATGGCACAGTATATTTCACAGCGAACGGACAATTGTGGAAGAGTGATGGTACCACAGAAGGAACCATAAAAGTAAAGGAAATGCCATTTGGAGTTGATTACCGGCAGATTAAGTATTTAACCAATGTAAAAGGCACCTTATTTTTTGTTGCTCAAAATACATTCCAGGATGGGTGGGAACTCTGGAAAAGTGATGGAACTGAAGCTGGAACCGTTCAAGTGAAAGATATCAATCCACACGGCAGTTCTTCTCCCATGCACTTAACCAATGTGAATGGAACGCTGTTCTTCACGGCTGTTGATGACAAGGAGGGAACCAACCGGGAATTATGGAAAAGCGATGGCACCCAAACAGGTACAATAAAACTCACCAATACTTTTGTAAAACAGGAATTTACCTATGAAATTATATCTCCCCTAGTAAATTTGATCAATGTAAATGGCAGATTATATTTTACAGCCAATGATGGCCAATCAGGTATGGAATTATGGACTAGCGATGGGACGGCGGCCGGTACAAACCTGGTAAGCGATCTGTTTCCGGGTCCAGAAGGGGCTCAACCTGCTCAATTAACCAATGTGAATGGAGTAATATATTTTACAGCCAATGATGGCAAAACAGGTGTGGAGTTGTGGAAGTATGATCCAACGGCATGTGAAGCTGTAAATAAAAATCTACTTGTCCAAGGCAGTACTTCAATTTGTAGTGGCGAAGATAGTAGCATTACTCTCAAAAATACGCAAGCAGGCATCTCCTATCAGGCTTATCTCAATAGTTCTGCTGTTGGCAATCCTGTACAAGGAGGAGGAGATATCACCTTAACTATTCCGGCCGTAAGTCTGAATGTGGGCAATAACACCTTTGCTATCAAAGCCTCTGGCTGTACCCTTGTGGAACTTACTTCCAAAGCTACTATTTCAGTTCTCAACTGCCCTACTGTTTCCTGCAGCAACACTGCTCAAAGCAGCCATGTGGTCAATCCTTCCAGTGGAGGCACTTTAAGCGGGACTAGTTTGTATCTAAAAACTATTTCAGGGGCTTCTTCCTATACCCTGCAGGTAAGTACCTCTTCCGACTTTACTACAGGAGTCATCATTAAAACTACTTCAAGCCGCTTAAGCACAGGTACCTATTATGCTTCTTTTCCTGAACTTGTACTCAATCAGAAGTATTATGTGAGAGTCTATACTAACCTTGGCTTGTGCTGGGGTCCTGTGACTTCCTTTACCACTGCTTCTGCTGCCGGCAGTGCCTATGTGGTCAATCCTAGTGATGGAGGCACTACCACCGGCACTTCCCTGTATCTGAACACCGTATCCGGGGCTACTACCTACACCTTGCAAGTGAGTAGCTCAGCTAACTTTACTACAGGAGTGATCACTAAAACCACCGCAAGCAAGCTCAGCACGGGTACCTATTATGCTGTGTTTCCTGAATTAGTCCTTAATCAACGCTATTATGTACGGGTGAAAACCAACCTGTCAGAACTGTGGGGCAGAACCACTTCCTTTACCAGGGTGAGTGCGATAGCCAGACTAGCCGCTTCAGAGGAAACGGGAGCAGAAAGCCTTCCTGCCAAAGTAAGCCTGTATCCCAATCCTTTTGAAAGTACACTGATCATCGCCACTTCACAGCCAGGAGAGCTTTACATCACTATAGTAGATAACTTAGGGAGAATAGTCTATCAAAATACTACGCAAGGGGCAGAAACCACCCTTAACCTGGCTCATCTGAAAACAGGTGTATATATAGTGAAAACAGCAAGTGAAGAGGGTAAAACAGACATTCAAAGAATAGTAAAGCGATAGAGCGCTAAATATATAATCTGGTAACTTTAAAAGGAGGTGCGAACTCGTATCTCCTTTTTTATTGATTTGTTATGTTTAGTAGCATGTACAGGATTATATTCCATGCTGCTGGCACATTTATATAAATTGAAACCAAGCCGTTGAAAATCCGGTTAAAGAACAGATATTTGCAGGAAAGCAAGCCGTCTTATCGCTGTCCTGCCTAAAGGCGGGAGAGAGGAAAGTCCGGGCAACACAGAGCAGCGTACTTCCTAACGGGAAGGACTTCCGGAAACGGGGGGACAGACAGGGCCACAGAAAATTACCGCCAGGGGCGTAGGTGAATGAGTAATCGAATAATTGAGTGAGTTTTAATTAATCGCTCATTCACACAATCACTCATTCACCTAAGCTCCAGGTAAGGGTGAAAAGGTGCGGTAAGAGCGCACCGCCTGGCTGGCGACAGACAGGGCATAGGTAAACCTTACGCGTTGAAAGACCAAATAAGCTGGCGAGCCTGTAACAGGGCTGAAGGGCGGCTCGTCCGGTGCCAGCGGGTAGGTTGATGGAGCCACTCCGTGAGGGCTGGCCTAGATAAATGATAAGAACTTTCGCAGGAAAGTACAGAACCCGGCTTACAGGCTTGCTTTTTATTTTATTTCAAGATTAAAAAATTAATAAGATTAGAGAATGTTTTGAAAGGATAGAAATAGGGTAAAAGAAAGAATCAGTGAGTAAACTTGTGGTGTCCAACCAAAAAGTTTTATGCAAGAAAGATTCTTCGAACTCACTGATTGTGAGTGGGAAATTATCAAGGAAGTAGTAGATAACCAAAGAAAAATCAAACATGACAAACGTGTTATTCTTAATGCTATTCTATGGCTACTTACTACAGGTAGTCAATGGCGCAACATGGAAAGTAAATACCCACCCTGGCAAACCATTTATTACCATTACAGGCAGTGGAAGAAGCGAGGCATCATCGAAGAGCTGTTGGCTTTTTTAGCAATCAGAGAAAGAAAAAAAGCAGGCCGACAAGCCTTGCCAAGCGTGTTAGCTATTGATAGTCAAAGTGTAAAGATTGTACAGTTTACTTCCCAAGACAAGGGCATAGATGGCAACAAAAAGGTGAATGGCAGAAAAAGACATCTAGCAGTGGATTGTTTAGGTATTCCTTGGGCTGTGCATGTAACAGCCGCCCATGTGTCAGACACTACAGCCGGTTATGAGTTAGCAGCTAAGCTGAAGGGTAAGTCTTGCCGCCTACATACACTAAAAGCAGATAATGGCTACAAAGATACCTTTGTAGAAGAGATAGAAAGAGACTATGGATGGAAGGTAGAAATTGTACAAAAGCCTGAAAGCGTAAAGGGCTTTGTGCCGGCAGGAGGCCGTTGGGTGGTAGAACGCAGTTACGGATGGCTCAATTTTAAGCGTAGATTGAGCCGTGACTTTGAGAAAAGCACAGAAAGTTCGGAAGCTATGCTACAATTAGCCTTTATTGACACACTGCTTAAAAGAAAACCAGTATAATATTTCAAAACGTTCTCTTAGAAGATTTTAAACCCGAATGGTTTTCTCTAATCTTATTAATTTTCAAAATTTACAATCTTCTCATTTTCAAATTACTGTTTCATGGCCAAAATTCTGATTATTGACGACGAAAAAAGTATACGGTATACCCTGCGTGAAATTCTGGAGTATGAAAAATACCAGGTCGACGAAGCCAAAGATGGAGAAGAAGGCCTGGAGTTGTTGACTAAAAATGACTACGATGTGGCACTCTGTGATATTAAAATGCCCAAGATGGATGGAATGGAAGTACTCGCCAAGGCCGCTGAACTGGGAAAAGAAACGCAGTTTATTATGATATCAGCCCATGGCACCATCGAAACCGCTGTGGATGCCACTAAAAAAGGAGCCTATGATTTCATCCAGAAACCACCCGATCTGAACCGGCTCTTACTCACCGTCCGGAATGCCCTGGATAAGTCTACCCTGGTTACTGAAACTAAGGTGCTGAAAAAGAAAATCACCCGCACGTTCGATATTATAGGTGAATCGCAGGCCATCCGCAAAGTAAAAGATGCCATTGATAAAGTAGCTCCTACCGAAGCCCGGGTACTGATCACCGGTGCCAATGGTTCGGGCAAAGAACTGGTAGCCAGGTGGCTGCATGAAAAAAGTAACCGGGCACAAGCACCACTTGTGGAAGTAAATTGTGCTGCTATTCCCAGCGAACTGATCGAAAGTGAGTTGTTCGGCCATGAGAAAGGCTCTTTTACCTCTGCCGTAAAACAGCGGATCGGAAAATTTGAGCAAGCGAGTGGCGGCACCCTTTTTCTGGATGAAATCGGAGATATGAGTTTGTCGGCACAGGCAAAAGTATTAAGAGCATTACAGGAGCACAAAATCACCAGAGTAGGAGGCGATAAAGAAATTAAAGTAAATGTACGGGTGCTGGCCGCTACCAATAAAGACCTCAAGAAAGAGATTGCTGAAAACCGCTTCCGGGAAGACTTATATCACCGCCTGAGTGTGATTCTGATTCATGTACCTACCTTGGACGAACGCAAGTCGGATATTCCGCTGCTGGTAGATAAATTTCTGAAAGATATTGCGGAAGACTATGGAAATGCCCCTAAAAAGATCACACCGGAAGCTTTGGATTACCTGCAGAATTTGCACTGGTCTGGGAATATACGTGAATTACGCAACGTAGTAGAACGGCTCGTGATTATGAGCGGCTCCCAGATCACAGAAGAAGATGCTGCTCTCTATGCCGGTGTAAACCGGGATTGATCATCCGGTAACAGGATGAGGATGATCGAAAGATTATTAGATGCCTCCAGTTTCCTGAATCAAAGAACAGGTATAGATTTTTTATCCGGCCTATCTTAAAATCTGCATAATCCCGGTTACGGAAATTCCAATCTGATACTTAATGAACCCGTTCTCTGAAAGTTGTCCGGATACGTACAAAAGTGTACGTTTTCGGACATTTTTATTGATGAACACAAACACAATTCCATATATAAATTTCTGATTATCAGCATCTAAAAAGCAAGGCAGGTTTATTGAAATAACTTTGTATTTTGATGTACTTTCTGTTTTTGAAAGGACTACTTCTATACGCCAAAGCGAAAACCAACACCTATGCTCAAGAATTATCTGATAATCGGAATCCGGAATCTGTTCCGCAATAAAGGGTATGCTATTCTCAATATTTCTGGTCTGGCCATCGGAATTGCGGCTTGCCTGCTCATTTTTACAGTCGTGCAGTTTGAACTCAGCTACGACAAATTTCATAGCAAGTACGACCGGATTTACCGGGTAGTGGTAGAAGATAAATTTCCCGATGGAGACGCCAGCCATAATCCTGGTGTGCCAACGCCCTTGCCTGTGGCTTTACGGCAGGATATACCTCAACTGGAAAAAGTAGCCGCCATAGATGCCATTACTGGCAGTCAGATCACGGTGATGGGCAAAGATGCTAATGCTGCGTTTACAGGCAGAAAATTTATGGAAGAGTTAGGCATCTTTTTCACAGAACCCGATTTTTTTGAAATTTTTGACGCAACCTGGCTTTCTGGTAATCCCAAACAATCGCTGAGCAATCCCAATACCGTAGTATTATCGCAGAGACAGGCAGAAAAATATTTTGGAGAATGGAAACAGGCAATGGGCCAGTATCTCAAACTGGACAATAACCTTGTGTTAACCGTGAGCGGCATTATCGCTGATTCGCCACAGAATACTGATTTTCCACTTCAGGTGCTCATTTCCTACGAAACTTTTAAAAATGCTCCTGGCTATGGGTATAGCACCGAATGGGGAAGTATCCACAGCAACCACCAGACCTATGTACTGCTCCCTCCTACCCTTTCGCCAGAAAATGTGGAGTATACCTTAAAAAAGCTGGGTGAGAAATATTATGTATCCAGAAATCAAGTAAAACGCTATAATCTGATTCAGCCCCTAAGCGGCATTCACTTTGATACCCGTTTTGGTAATTTCGGCGACCACCTCACCAGCAAATCTACTCTCTGGACTCTGTCTCTGGTCGGCGTATTGGTATTGATAATGGCATGTATCAACTTTATTAACCTGGCTACTGCACAGGCTATCAGCCGCTCCAAAGAAGTAGGTATCCGGAAAGTATTAGGAGGGGTACGGCTACAGTTGATGGGGCAGTTTCTGGCAGAAACCACTTTAATAGTTCTTATGGCAGTAGTGCTGGCTACATTGATAGCAACAGCGGCTCTCCCCTATATCCAGGAAATTTCTAATGTGCCCTCAACTATTGAAATGCTGCAAAATCCTTATGTACTTATTTTTCTGGTAGTAATCACCCTGGTCGTGAGCTTTTTTTCCGGAATGTATCCGGCTTTAATACTTTCCGGTTTTGAACCCATAGAAGCTTTAAAAAGCAAAATTACTGCCCGCAATATCGGCGGAGTTCCCTTACGCCGGAGCCTGGTGGTCGTTCAGTTTGCCATTTCACAAATTCTGATTATAGGCACTCTGATTGCGGTAAGCCAGATGGATTTTATCCGCAACATTGAACTGGGCTTCAACAAAGATGCAGTGTATATGGTCCCACTCAACTCAGATAGCCTCAGCCAGACTAAATTCCGGACGTTTAAAAACCGCTTGCTCGAAAACCCGGCTATCCGTTCGGTGAGTTTAGCCAATGATCCGCCTTCTTCTGATAATTTCTGGGGACGGAATTTCTATTTCAACAACTCCAGCGAAGAACTTAATTTCGGCACCTTGATGAAATATGCCGATGCTGATTATTTCTCTACCTATGGAATGGAGTTTGTTGCCGGTCATGGCTTTCAGGAAAGTGATACGGCCATTAGCTATGTAGTGAATGAAACCCTGCTGAGAAAACTGGGCGTAACTGACATGCAGTCGGCTATTGGTAAAACGATACGCTTAGGTGGAGGCGGGCAGTGGAAACCGATTGTAGGCGTGGTAAAAGATTTTAAAGCCAGCTCTGTCCGGGATGAAATACAGCCTTTTGTTATTACCCCGGCCAAAGAGAATTATTACCGGGCAGGCATAAAAATACATCCGCAGAATCTGCAAAAAACGGTAAAACAAATTCAGGCTTTATGGGAAGAAACCTTTCCGGCATTTGTATACAATGGCAACTTCCTGGATGAAAGCATTGCCAACTTTTATGAGCAGGAAAACCAGATGGCTCTTACTTACAAAATTTTTGCAGGACTGGCGATTCTTATTTCCTGCTTAGGCTTATATGGACTGGCTTCCTTTATGGCCGTACAAAAAACCAAAGAAATTGGTATCCGCAAGGTGCTGGGTGCTTCAGTGGGAAGTATCATATTTTTGCTTTCAAAAGAGTTTCTCATGCTGATTACACTTGCCTTTGTAATCGCTGCTCCGGCTGCTTATTATCTGATGCACGACTGGCTGGAAAACTTCCAGTATAGTATTCCGCTGGGTATAGAAGCTTTTGCTATAGCCATTGCTTTGTCACTGGTGATTGCCTGGCTAACCGTAGGATACAGAGCTGCCAAAGCGGCCCTGGCAAACCCGGTGAAAAGCCTGAGAAGTGAGTAAGTATGCCTGGAACCCGGATTTGTCAGGTGCAAGGATTTTCAGGATGAGATTGTGAAATTATTTAATCCTGTAACTCTTATAATTCTAATACTTGTGGTTCCAGACAGAATCCTGTTAATCTTTAAATCCATGTAATCCCGGTTCCAGAAAATTATGCTTCAACATTATTTTACTATTGCTTTCCGGAATTTTGTAAAGAACAAGGTTTACTCTTCCATCAATGTGATCGGTTTTTCCATCGGCCTGGCTTGTGCCTTTCTGATCGCTTTGTTTGTATATAAAGAACTTTCCTACGACCGTTTTCATAGCCAGTCAGCGCATATTTACCGGCTTACCGAAGTGATCAATACCGAAGGAGTAGGCGAAGCTTCAGCCAGTGTATCCATTCCGGTAGGTCCAACACTCAAGCAAAATTATCCGGATCTGGTGAAAGCGGCAGCGCGTTTATTTAATTTCAATGCACCTTCCCTGAATCTGGCCTATATACCAGACCCCGGTAAGCGATTTAATGAAACCCGCCTGTTTTTTACTGACCCCGATTTTTTTACGGTTTTCGATTTCACGCTCAAAGATGGAAACCGCCGTACGGCATTACTCGAACCTAACTCTATTGTATTGAGCCAGGAAATGGCAAAAAAATATTTCGGTGATGAAAATCCGATGGGAAAAACCCTGCGCTTTGAAGACAAGCATGACCTGAAAGTGACTGGCGTAATAAATCCGGTTCCGGCACAATCTCATTTTCAGTTCGATTTTCTGGTATCATTCATTACCCTCAGACAAATCCTCCACGAAACCCAGTATAACAGCTGGTACTGGAATCCGGCCTGGACCTATGTGCTACTGCCAGAACAGGAAAATGCCAGATCAACACTGGAAAAACAGCTTCCGGGCTTTGTAAAAACGTATTTTCCGGATATCATCAAAAATGACACGAAACTAGGTTTACAGCCATTAACAGATATTTACCTGCACTCCAGTTTCTATAATGAAATTGAGCCTACCAGCAAAATTTCCTATGTCTATATATTTTCGGTGATCGGCCTGTTTATCCTGTTTATTGCCAGCATCAACTTTATGAACCTGACCACTGCCCGATCGGCCAACCGGGCCAAAGAAGTAGGCGTACGCAAAGTATTGGGTTCTCAAAAGAATCAGCTGGTTACTCAGTTTTTAAGTGAATCCGTCTTACTCGCCATCATAGCCTGGATCATTGCCATTGGACTTGTATTCTTAGCCATTCCTGTCATCAGTAGTTTCTCCGGCCGAGATCTTCACCTGAACGCACAGGAAATTACCATATTGTTGCCAGCCGGACTATTGATTGCTCTAATAGTAGGATTACTCTCTGGAATGTACCCGGCCTTTTACTTATCGGCATTCAGGCCATTGCTCGTGTTAAAAGGATTTTCCATAACAAAAAGCGCCAGGGGCGGTTTGCTGAGAAAAACGCTGGTGGTGCTGCAATTTTCGCTGTCTATTTTACTAATTATTGGCACCATGGTGGCTTATTTCCAGCTGGGACATTTGCAGCAGGCCAATCTGGGTTTTGATAAAGAACAGGTACTGATTATTCCCATCAACCGCTCGGCTATTTCCACCATTCACCGTTTCAATGACTTTAAAAAGCGGCTCCTGCAAAACTCCCGCATTGTAAGTATAACAGCTATGGAAGAAGTGCTGGGAAGAGGTCATAATACCGGCCATTACCAACCCGAAGGCAAAACGGAAGAACTGCTTTTTTCAAGGCTGGTCGTACGCGAAGATTTTACCGAAACCTTTAATATTCCCATCATTGCCGGACGAGGATTTTCTGAGGAACATAAACCTGATCCGCTAATACGGGAAGTGATCGTAAACGAGGCTATGCTAAGATACCTGTACTGGCCATCGGCACAGGATGCTGTTGGAAAAAAAATGGGTGAATTCAGAGCTGATTCCCTGCAAGGGGCTGTCAGAATTGTAGGCGTAGCCAAAGATTTTCATGCCACCTCCCTGCACCAGGATATTACGCCTTTGGTACTGGTTGGCCCACCGGTCACCGACCCGGCAAATCAGTTCTTCATTAAATTTATGGCGGTTCGGGTAGCTCCGGGAGATGCAGCACCGGTGATTGATTTTATTGAGAAAGAATGGAACAATGCCATAAACGACAGGGCATTTGAATATACCTTCCTCGATGAAAACCTCAACAGGCTATATCAGGCAGAAGCAAAATTCGGTGGTATTACGCTGGCATTTACGGTACTTGCCATATGTATTGCCAGCCTGGGATTATTTGGTCTGGCCACCTTCACGGCTGAGCAACGCACGAAAGAGATAGGCATCCGCAAAGTGTTAGGGGCTTCTGTAAGCAGTATTACAGTACTGCTATCGAAAGATTTTCTCAAACTGGTATTGCTTTCTTTTATAATCGCCTCGCCCATTGCCTGGTATATGATGTACCAGTGGCTCGAAAGCTTTGCTTACCGTATTGAGATTGCCTGGTGGATGTTTGCTTTGTCTGGTGTACTTGCCCTTCTGATTGCACTGGGCACAGTGAGTTTCCGGTCTATTAAAGCGGCTTTGAGCAATCCGGTGAAGAGCTTGCGGAATGAGTAATGTCTGTCTGGAACCAGGCTTACACAGATTTAAAGATTAACAGGATTTAAAAGTGTGAAGAAATTTCTATTACTATTAAATTAAGTGTAGAATGAAGTTTTCATTTGCATGTAAATCAGTGATTTACAATATATTACTAACAATCAGCAAGAAACAATTATCAGCGGATTAGTGTAAATCCAGGTTCCAGACTATCCTAGTTAAACCAACAAACGCCATGCTTAGAAATTATATCACAGTTGCTATCAGGTCTGTCCTGAAAGACAAATTTTATAGCTTTATCAATGTACTGGGACTTACCATTGGCATCACCTGTAGTTTGCTGCTGCTCTTGTATGTAACCGATGAGTTGAGCTATGACAAGTATCATACAAAAGCGAATAAAATTTACCGGGTTGTTTCGCAGATTCAGGAGCCGGATAAATCATTCGGATGGGCCGTTACACAACCTTCTCTGGGGCCTGCGCTGAAACAGGATTATCCGGTGGTAGAAAATGTAGTCCGGTTTTTCCCATATGGACGGGTTGCTTTTCAGCAGGGCGAGAAGCAATTTTTTGAAGAAAATATCTACGCTGCCGATTCTACGGTTTTTGATGTATTTACCTACAATTTTATAGAAGGCACACCAGCTACTGCCTTAGATGCACCTAACAGCATGGTGCTTACCCAGAGTACAGCTAAAAAGTTTTTCGGAAATACCAGTGCACTGGGGCAAACCCTGCAAACCAATGATACTACTGTTTATAAAGTTACTGGTGTGATTGAAGATGTACCCAAAAACTCACATTTTACTTTTAATGCCTTGCTTTCTTTAGGCCGGAGCGAAAGAACGAATATTAATTGGGGAGGATTTTATGTATCGACCTATGTAGAACTACCGGAAAACTATAATTCCAAAGACCTGGAAGCCAAATTCCCCCAAATTTACGACAAGTATGTAAAGGAGATTTTTGGACGGATGGGTATAAAAATCAATTATGAATTGCAGCCCATTGAACGGGTTCATTTATATTCTAAACTCGAAGGCGAAACCAATGGCGACATCGGCTATATATATACCTTTAGTGCCATTGCCTTTTTTATGCTGCTGATTGCCAGTATCAATTATATGAACTTAGCCACTGCCAGGTCAGCTAAACGGGCCAAAGAAGTAGGCATCCGTAAAGTACTGGGTTCGCTAAAAAGCACACTCCGGGCACAGTTTCTCACTGAATCTTTACTGATGACCTTGCTGGCACTGGCCATGAGTTTTATACTGGTTCTGGCCTTGCTCCCTTTCTTCAATACGGTGGCAGATAAGGAAATCCAGTTTTCTTACTTACTGCAACCACAATTCCTGTTATTAGCGCTGGGAATTGTCATTTTTACCGGCATTATCAGCGGGAGTTATCCGGCTTTTTATTTGTCTTCGTTCGAGCCGGCGGCAGTGCTGAAAGGTGCTTTAACTACCAAAGGAGGCAATGTATTGTTCCGCAAAATACTGGTGGTGATGCAATTTTCTATTTCCCTGATTATGCTCATCTGTACCTGGGTAGTATTCGAACAACTGAATTATATGCGGGAAAAAGACCTGGGATACGATAAGCAGCAGGTGCTTACCATTGCTTTTGGGCAAGGCCAATCGCGTAGTAGTTATACTGCTTTCCGGAATACCCTACTGGCTAATCCTAAAATCAAGAATGTAGCGACGGCTTCCTCCCCTACTAGCAACATAGGCGGACGGGTGATTTTTGCGGTAGAAACCAATGCAGGTGTAAAAGAATTAGCATTTAGACCCATGGGAATTGATCATGACTATATTAAAGCCCTGGGTATGAAAATTATACAAGGCCGGGATTTTTCAGCAGATGTTCCGGCAGATACAACCTATGGCGTTTTAATTAATGAAGCTACAGTGAAACGAATGAACTGGAAGGAGCCTTTGGGTAAAAAAATGCATATTGGTGGTATTCCGCAGGATGGGCAGCCAGCCCCTCCGATGGCGAGTGTGGTTGGGGTGGTGAAGGATTTTCATCAGCAATCTTTATATAGCCCGATTGAGCCATTGATTATGCTCTACCGGCCAAATAATGGGGTGGTACACATTAAAGTAGAAGCACAGGATATTCCTCAAACGCTTGGTTTCATTGAAAACACCTGGAAACAAATGTATCCCAAAGAATTATTTGAATACAATTTCCTCGATCAGGATTTTGAATCAGCCTATCATGCTGATGAGCTACGGGGCAGGATTTTTACGGCCTTCTCTACCCTCACCATTTTAATTGCCTGCTTAGGCTTGTTTGGACTGGCTACCTTTACCACTGAGCAAAGAGTAAAAGAGATCGGGGTACGTAAAGTATTGGGGGCTTCTGTATGGGGGATTGTGCTATTGCTTTCCAAAGACTTTACCAAGCTGGTATTATTATCTTTTCCGATTGCTATTCCGGTAGCGTATTTTTCGATGCGAAGCTGGCTGGAGAACTTCCCCTATCAAACAACCATGGGAGCCGGAATTTTTATCTCCGCTTGCCTGCTTACCTTGTTTATTTGCTGGCTTACCGTGATGTACCAATCTATTAAAGCGGCACTAGCCAATCCGGCTATTAGCTTGAGGAGTGAGTAATAATTCGTTGTTGGTTTCTCGTTGTTAGTTGTTGGTGTAATTGCAGCAAAAACACATACACCGATTTATATTCTGGAACCAGGATTTGTCGGATTAAATTGATTCAATGGATTAGTTTCTTTTTAATCTTATAAATCCTAGAATCTGTATAATCCTGGTTCCAGACAAACTTCTCAGCACAAAATAAAGAGAGTATTGGGATTGTTAACGTACAGTTAACTTACCGACAACCATCAACGAAAAACCAACAACGATTTTATAAGCTATTCTGCCCTTTTCGCTTCCAGTACCTGCTTTCCATTATTATAAATGACTAAGCCTGATACTTTGTTGGTAGCGTCTTTCACAAACTCCAGCTGCACATCAAATTCTTTTATAAAGAATTTATTGTCTGCTTCCGGGTATAGCAACACGGTTGAAATGCCATCTCCGGAAGCTTTCAATGCGTTATTTTCTTTGGCAATCACCATATTCATTCCATTGGCCTGTATGTATTTTCCAGCATAGGCATTGAGTATCTGATCGGAGAGTTTTACCATCCGGGAATCAAATGTAGGATCTGGCTGTATTTCTAGTCCTTCCAGATCTTCGATGCGGGCAATAATTCCCCAGCCGTAAAAGTCATTGGCAACCCCAATCAGCAGTTCATTATTCCCTTTGTTAAGCGGCAACAGGAAAGAGGTGTTTTCTATTGATATTCTGCCATCCGGTTCTTTCATGATCGGAGCGCCATACAAATTTTTGTCCGTATACACCAGTTGATTATTTCGGTACACCCATACTTCATCACTAAAACCCAGGTCTATCCTTTTTTTCTGAGCGGTGGCCGAATTAATTTTTGCTTTGAGCCATACAAACCTTCTGGTTTCGCTTTTGCCGAATTTTCTGGTAAGGTTGATCAATCCCCGGCGTTCGGCGCTTATCACTTCCCAGCTGCCTTCTGGTTTTGGAAAAAAATCAGCACTAAAATCCACATTTTTTGGCGTAGTAACCGGTTGGCTTACTGCCCAGCTGCGGATATACCGGGGATCATGATGAGTCGGATCAATGCCTGCGATAGAAGAAAGCCCTTCAGTTTCACCAGGTTTAAGTACCAGGTTTGAAATCATTACATCACCGTCAAAAGCAATCGAACCAGTGGTGGTATTTCCTTCTAGCCTGGGTATTTCGAGTGTGGGTTGCTCCTGGCTATTTACATACGCACGCATCTGGGCACCGGAAAGCACCAGTTTTACATGGTTCCACTTCTCCAGCGAAAAAGCAGCATTGGTCTGGTAATGATCCAGCATATCCCACAAATTCACCCCGGCAATGTGCGGCGCATATTGTACCGCATCTACAGCACCAGGATTACCAGCTCGGTCAGAACGGAAGTAAAAACTTTCATTTTCATTGGCATCTTTCCAGCGGAAATACGTGGAGGCAAATCCAGGAGTAAGAAATTTGATATCATATTCAATCGTTCCATCAGAAAAATCAAGGTTTTTGGCAACCACCTGTCCGGACCCAGGCATAATTTTCATGGCTGGTTTTCCTTCTTCCTGCAAAAATTCCACTTTCTGGTTTGCAAATGTCCATTTATCGGCTGATAAGGGTACGCGGATGGTTTTGTTTTTCTGGGCAAGGACACAGAAGCAAGTCAGGAAGAATGCAACAAATAATACGGTCTTTTTCATAATGTTTTAAAGTAGAGTGTGGTGTTTATTAAAAATGAATGTTCTCAATTGCCGGGTTTCTTTTTATACCTCTGAAAAATGCACTTCATCCGCGTGGGATGGCCGGCTTATATCAATGCTATCCATCGTACAAGCCGACTATACTAATAGATGCCCGCAAAGGCTGCTTTCTGTTGCCAAATGTGAATCTATTTTGTTAAATTGATCAGGCAAAAGGAGAGCAAAACAGGTCAAAACAAGGTCAAAGTATATTGTAAGCCATGAACAACTTAGCCGATAAAGATTTAGTGTATATCTGCCTGGAAGAGGTAAGTAAAAAGATGGGCTATGCAGACTATCACGCTTTATCCCAGCGGGAATATGAATATTTATGCGACCAGATAGAAGAAAAAACCGGTATCCTGATTAGTCTTTCTACCATCAAGCGGATTTTTGGCGGCAAGTTCGAACGTTTACCTCAAACAGCCACACTGGATGCGCTCACCCTGTTTATAGGTTATAAAGGCTGGCAGGACTTTAAAATGAACAAGAAGCAGGAAGCTTCTCTTACGCCAGCACTTGAAGTTCTTGAACCCGTTGCCAGACAGGAAACAGCCACACCTATAAAGAAAACAAGCCGCAGGTTTTTTATTCAGGCTACTTCCCTTCTCATCCTGCTGGGAATAGGTACGTTTTTCTTTTTGACTTCCATTCGACAAAAAGAGGCGGTGAAGCAGGAAATATCAGCAAAAGATGTCGTTTTTTCAGCTAAAAAAATGGTAAGCCAGGGAGTACCAAATAGCGTGGTGTTTAGTTATAATATTGACCAGCTGGCAGGCGATAGCTTTTTTATCCAGCAATCCTGGGACCCTTCCCGTAAATTGCCCATCCGGAAATATAATTATACCCAAACTGACATTTACTACGAGCCTGGTTTTCACAAAGCAAAGCTTATCAGCAATGATAAGGTATTAAAAGAGGTCGAAGTGCTTATTCCTACCAAAGGCTGGATCGCCTATACCCGCACTGCCAAAGATCGTTTCCCTCATTATTTGAATAACGCTATGGTTCATGATGGGATATTAGGAATCACAAGCCAAAATCTTACAGAAAATGCGATCAATCTTGAGGAAGAAAGGTATTATTATTACTCGCTTTATCCGGAGGTACTGGATGTTAACAGTGATCATTTTACGCTAAAAGCACGAGTAAGAGTGCAAACAGTGAAGCCTACGCAATGCCCGGTGATGGCAGTAGGCATATATGGTGAACATTCAACATTTCACTTTCCAAGTACGATTCCAGGCTGCATCAGCGAAATCAACACAAATTTCAGCGAGAAATTTATCAGCGGAAAAACAAGTGACTTGTCAGGACTGGGAGGAGATGTACTCAACTGGCAGAATATTGAGGTGAGGGTAGTAAACAGGCAGATAACCCTGTTTATGCAAAACAAAAAAGTGTTACAAGAGCAATACAAAGAACCAGCAGGCCAGATCAGAGGGATTGGCTTTATATCGAATGGCCTGTGTGAAGTGGATCGGGTAGAACTTCAGGATTCCAGCGGCAAGATGGTGTATAACAATGAATTTAATCAAGCGGCTTCCGGCAACTAATATTTCATCACAGAAACACCTCACCACATCCTACTTTTTCGGTACCGGCTTTTGCCGACGTCCGCTACCGTACGTTAAAGTGTTCGTTTCCGGACAGTTTTTCTAATTAACAGCAAAATTTCCACATACAATCTTTTGACTATCAGCATATTATTGTAAGAGGCAGATTTATTGAAGGAGCATAAGTAACCTATTCCTTCACCTTATGCTGAAAAACTATATCACGGTCGCTATCCGCAACCTGCTCAAATACAAGGTATATTCCTTCATCAATATTTTCGGTCTGGCTGTGGGTATTGCCTGCTGCTTGTTTATCTTTCTGTTTATTCAGAATGAACTCAATTACGATAAGTTTCACGCCGATGGCAAGCGGATATATAGGCTCATCCGCAGTTCAGATGAGAATGGAGAAAGAAAGGGAACACCTGCTACCTCCGGCCCTTATGCACCCAGCCTGCAAACCGATTTTCCCAGTGATATAGAAGAAACTATGCGTGTAGACCCTGATGGGGGCGGTGTATTGATTACCATCGATAATCAGTCGTTTATGGAAAAACAATGCATGTTTGTGGACTCTAATTTTTTTCAGTTTTTTTCTTTTCCTCTGGAAATCGGCGATCCTAAAACGGTACTAAATGCCCCCAATAGCATGGTACTCAGCAGAGCCGCGGCTAAAAAATATTTTGGCAATGCAAATCCCATCGGAAAAGTGCTGACCATGGATGGCGAAGACCAGTTTAAGGTGACTGGCATTATGGGGCCGCTTCCGGGAAACTCACACTTTGCGCCAGATATGCTGGTACCTATCAGCTTGTTTAAGAATCAGGAGTGGTTCAATGAGTGGTGGAACAATAGCATGTCTACCTATGTGAGGTTATCGCCTAAGGTAACAGAAAAGCAGTTCGAAGCGAAACTACCTGCTTTTATGGATAAGTACATGGGCGAAGAATTTAAAAAGTTTGGAATGAAGGTAGCCTTAACTTTACAGCCGCTGGAGAGCATTTATTTTGATAATGAAACGCAGTATGATCATGCCTCCCATGGCGACAAGAAAGTAGTATACATATTTACAGCAATTGCTCTCTTTATCCTGATGATTGCCTGTATTAATTTCATGAATTTGTCTACGGCCCGCTCCATGGGGCGAGCCAAAGAAGTTGGCTTGCGGAAAGTAATGGGTGCCTATAAATCTCACCTGGTTTCGCAGTTTTTGAGTGAATCTATAGTGCTATCTTTTATTTCACTAATTCTTGCCCTGGGATTTGTGTGGCTGCTCAAACCTGCTTTCGATACATTTTTAGAAAAAGAACTGACCATCCCTTACGGTACTTTTTTCATTATTCTCATACTATTGGGCATCTCTGTACTGGTGGGTTTGCTGGCAGGCAGTTATCCGGCCTTTTTCTTATCTTCCTTCCAGCCGATTAAAGTACTCAAAGGCCGGTTTAAAGCCAATCCGCAAAGTGCCTGGTTACGCAAAGGCTTAGTAGTGGTGCAGTTCAGCATTTCTATTATTCTCATTATCGGCACATTTATTATTACCAGCCAAATGGAATTTACCCAGCAAAAGAAACTGGGTTATGACAAAGAACATGTAGTGCTGGTGCGCATTACTAATAGTGATATCCGTACCAACAAAGACCGTTTTAAAACCATACTGGAAGGGGAATCAGATATTTTGAGTATTTCAGCCATGTCTGGCGAACCTGGAGGCTTCCACGATCGGTTTATTGTAGACATACCCGGAAAAACAGAAGAAAAATGGCAGTTCCGTACCGTATTTACTGATTTTGATTATGCGAAAACCCTGGGCATGAAAATAGTAGCCGGAAGAGATTTTTCCAGGGATTTTGGCACGGATACCACCCAGGCGGCTATTATTAATGAAACAGCCGTAAAAAAACTGGGCTGGACCAATGAAGAGGCTTTAGGAAAAGATATAACCATTACATTACGTGAAAGCGGACCACGTAAAATCGTAGGTATTGTGCAGGATTTCCATATTTCTTCCCTGAAAGACAAAATTGATCCGATGGTGATTGCGGTGGCGAAAGACAACCGGGTACTGGCCTTGAAGATCAAATCTGGCAATCCGCAGCAAACCCTCCAGAAAATAGAAAAAGCCTGGCTAACTGTAGCGCCTCAATATCCTTTTGAATATACTTTCCTCGACCAGGTCTACGATAATCTCTACAAATCGGAACAGAAACAGATGGCCGTATTCACGGTATTTGCTTTCATCGCCATTTGTATTGCGTGTTTAGGCTTATTCGGCCTGGCGGCTTTTACCGCCGAACAGCGCACCAAAGAAATCAGTGTACGCAAAGTATTAGGGGCTGATGTGTCGAGTATCGTACTGCTGCTTTCCAAGGATTTTGTAAAACTGGTGGTAATTGCGTTGGTCATTGCCTCGCCGGTAGCCTGGTATGCGATGAATAAATGGCTGGAAGATTTTGAATACAGCATAGGCATAAAACCAGATACCTTTATTATCGCCGGTATCTGTGCCATTACCATTGCCTTAGTTACAGTGAGTTACCATGCGATAAAAACAGCTTATACCAATCCGGTAAAAACCCTTAGGAATGAGTAAATAGTCTGGAACCTGGATTTCACGGATTTTGGGATTAATGGGATTTTAACACTGACACCGTATGATCCTGTAAATCTCAAAATCTTAAAATCGTGGTTCCAGACAAATATTCCACTAAACCTGGTACCAGACGATTATGCTCAGAAACTATCTCACTATTGCCTTCAGGAATTTACTCCGGCACAAAACTTTTTCGCTCATTAATGTACTGGGTTTAACTATTGGAATGGCGGCCTGTTTGCTCATTATGCAATATGTATGCTTTGAACTGAGCTATGATTCATTCCATCAAAACAAAGACCGGATATACCGCATTCCGGTAGAATTCTTTCTGGCAAATGGCCAGCGGGATTATATTGACGCTGACTCCCCTCCGATATTGGGTCCAACCCTACAACAAGATTTTCCGGAAATCGCTGATTATGTACGCCTGCACTGGATGTATGGTGCTGTTATTTCTTACCAAAATGTAACGTACCGGGAGGAAAGAATCTATTACGCTGAGCATTCTTTTTTAAACCTGTTTTCTTATCCTCTGCGTGAAGGAAATCCCCGTACTGCACTCACTGAACCTAACACAGTTGTATTGACAGAGGCTACAGCCAGGAAATATTTTGGCAGCGAAAATCCGGTAGGAAAACACATTCAACTCGACGGGAAGCGAAACTTACAGGTAACAGGTATATTACATGACATTCCGAAAAATTCCCACCTGCAATTTGACCTTCTGGTTTCATTGGCAACAATGGCACAAATAGAAAAAGAGAATCTCAAAAGCTGGGGTTGGTATAACTTCTTTACCTACATCCTGCTCAAACCGCAGGTGAATGCAAAAGCGTTTGAGGCAAAACTCCCGGCTTTTATGGAAAAATACCAGGGCAAAGATATGCGCGAAAAAAATTACCGCAGTGCGCTTATTATGCAACCTCTGCAAGATATTCACTTAAACGATACGATTTCTTATGAAGTAGAAAAAATTGGTAACCGGCAAGCCATTTATTTCCTGGCTATTATCGCTTTATTTATCGTAGTGATTGCCTGGGTGAATTATATAAATCTATCTACAGCCAAAGCTACTGAACGGGCCAGAGAAGTGGGCATCCGCAAAGTAATTGGTTCTACCCGCAAACAACTCATTGGGCAATTTTTGCTGGAATCGGTACTGATGAACCTGATAGCCAGTGTTTCTGCTGTTTTCCTTGCCTATCTGGCATCACCTTTCTTTCATACACTACTGGGAAAAGATATTCCATTTTCGTTCTGGCAAAACATACCATTTGTGTTAACTATGGCAGGGATGCTGGTAACTGGTATGTTCGTATCCGCTTTTTACCCGGCATTTGTTTTATCCTCCTTTAAACCAATCCGGGTGCTGAAAGGGAATATTATAACAGGAAACCAGGGAATATGGCTGCGGAAAAGCCTGGTGGTATTTCAATTTGCGGCATCCGTAACCTTAATTATTGGGACACTGGTGGTATACCAGCAGCTTCAGTTTATGCGCCAGCAGGATTTAGGACTGAATGTAGATCAGACGCTTGTGCTACGGGCGCCACAAATCCGTGATTCCACATTCAGGACCGGCAAGTTTACCTTTAAAACAGAACTGTTACGAAATCCCAGCATTCGCAGTGCTACCTTTTCCAATTATGTACCAGGTGAAGAAATTACAGATACCGGGAATGTAAGACGCAAAGGAGAGAAGGATAAAGAAGGGAATTATTCCTTCTTCTGGGTTGATTACGATTATATTCCAGCCTACGATATGGAAATAGTGGCCGGACGTAATTTTTCCTCAGCATTTGCTACAGATAAACAAGCCGTCATTCTCAACAAAACTGCCGTTCAGACTATTGGATTCAGTACTGCCCAGGAAGCCATTAATCAAATCATTATTGTGCGGAATGAAGAAAAAACCATAGTTGGGGTTGTAAAAGATTATCACCAGCGCTCGCTCCGGAACCGGCACGAACCCATTGTATTTATCGGAGATCTGAGCCGCTCTTTATACTTCTCCCTGAAGGTGAGCCCAACGAATCTATCACAAACTATTGATGCTATACAGGAAACTTTTGAAACACGTTTTCCTGGGAATCCATTTGAATACTTTTTCCTGGATGAATATTTTAACCGCCAGTACCAGACAGACCAGCAGTTCGGACAGACATTTGCCTTTTTTGCAAGCCTGGCTATTTTCATTGCCTGCCTGGGTTTGTTCGGCCTGGCTTCGTTTACTACTACTCAGCGTACCAAAGAAATTGGTGTGAGAAAAGTATTAGGCGCTTCGGTTCCAGATATTCTGCTGCTATTATCCAAAGACTTTTTAAGGCTTATATTAATAGCTTGTGTAATCGCTATTCCGGTGGCCTGGGTAGTTATGCACCAATGGCTGGAAAGTTATGCCTTCCGGATCAATTTGCAATGGTGGCTATTTGCACTGCCAGGTATTTTGATTATTGGGATTGCCATTGTTACAGTTAGTTTTCAGTCTATGAGAGCGGCACTGGCCGATCCGGTAAAGAGTTTACGAAATGAATAAGTCTGGAACCGCTGATTACACAGATAAAAATGAGGAATAGGATGAAATATACCGAAAGAGAAACCCTGAAGATCCGACAAATCCAGGTTCCAGATATAAATAAACCTAAATAATATGATTAAAAATTATATCACCGTTGCCCTGCGCAACCTGATGAACCAAAAGTTCTACTCCATCATTAAAATTCTGGGACTGGCAGTTGGGCTGGCTTCCAGTATCCTGATTGCGCTGTTCGTTTATGAGGATTTCTCTTATGATGGGTTTAATACCAAGAAAGACCGGATTGTACGAGTGCTTACCATTGATAATGCCCAAGGCGTAAAGAGTAAACTGGTGGGCGTTACCTATCCTGGTTTTGCGCCTGCCATTGAACAAGATGTGCCCGAAGTAGTTAATTCAGTGCGGATTTTTAACCAGGGCAGAGTGCCTTTACGAGTGGGTGATAATCTGCTCAGTTCCGAAGGTGCGTACCGGACAGAAAGCTCATTTTTTGAAATTTTCGATTATAAACTGGTCAACGGCAATTCCAGAGGGGTGTTGGATGAACCCAATTCCGTAGTACTCACGCAGGCACTGGCGACTAAACTTTTCGGCAAAGAAAATCCGGTGGGCAAGGCTATTCAAATGGGCACTACTTCACTGAATGTAAAAGCCGTAATGGCTGATCCGCCCAAAAATTCTCACCTGCAGTTTGATATGCTGCGTTCTATCACGCCTACTCCATCCGATTCGAGTTATGCCCAGTTTCTCAATTCATTTGGTGGCATCAGCGGACATGTCTATTTGTTGCTTGATCAGCCCAGGGATCTGAAAACCATTATCCCTAAACTGAAACAAGTAGCCGATAAAAACCAGGGCTACGAACTATTTGAACCTAGTTTACAATACTTATCGGATATACACCTGAAATCCGGCGAAATACTATTTGAACAGAATCACAATAAAACGGATGGCTCTAATCTGTATGTACTTTCCTTTGTGGCCATGCTCATTGTGTTGCTGGCAGCCGTTAACTTCATGAATCTGGTAACAGCTCATGCCGCGAGCCGGGCCAAAGAAGTAGGCTTACGCAAAGTGGTAGGCGCTGTAAAGGAACAACTGATCTGGCAGCATTTGCTGGAATCTATTGTAGTTACGGCCATTTCATTTGGAATTGCCTTTGTACTGGCCATTGTATTGCTTCCGGTGCTTAACAATGTATACCAGCGTTATGCTACTTACCAGCCGCTCCTTTCTCCAATTGCCATTGCCGGTTCGCTGATTGGTGTATTGGTTTTGGGATTGATAGCCGGCAGTTATCCGGCTTTTGTATTATCCAGTTTTAAACCGGTAACCGTGCTCAAAGGGGCTTTTAAAAACAGCAGTGGGGGTATCCGGCTCCGGCAAACGCTGGTGGTACTGCAATTTACCATCTCTATTGCCTTGATGGTGGGAATGGGCATTGTGTTCCTGCAAATGAATTATATTCAGAATAAAGATCTGGGATTCAGCCGCGAACAGATACTTACCATTCCGTTTAAAGGCCCACAAGCCCAGCAAAAGGCAAAAACCTTTCAAACTGAATTAAAGCGTAATCCCAGTATTATCAGTACAGGCACTTCCAGTAATAAACTGGGTCAGCAATTAGGCCGCACCAATATCGCTCCTGAAGGAAAACCCTCCGAGACCAATTACATTACCAGCATTATGGTGGTAGACGAGTCGTTCATTCCTACCATGGACATAAAATTGCTAAAAGGCCGCAATTTTTCTACCCAGTTTCCGGCTGATTCGGCTTCTTCTATGATCATTAACGAAGAAATGGCACGTCTGCTCGACTGGCCGGAACCCATTGGAAAAACCATCCGCCTGGAAACCGGCCAGAATCAGTTTACCGCCTATCAGGTGGTGGGTCTGGTAAAGGATTTTCATTTTGCCACCATCCGGCACAAAGTAGAGCCTGTATTTATGCTCTATAACAAAGATAATAGCCAGCTGGCTATAAAGATCAGTACTGCCAATGTACCTGGAACACTTGATTTTATCGGGCAAACCTGGAAGCGGATCAATGCAGAAACGCCCTATGAGTATAACTTCCTGGATGCCGACTTTGCTAATCTGTACCGCAGCGAACAAACCTTTGCCACCATGTTCAGCCACTTTACAGTGCTGGCTTTATTTATTGCAGTATTGGGATTATTAGGTCTTTCTGCTTTTACGGCTCAGCAGCGCCGCAAGGAGATCAGTATCCGGAAAGTATTAGGCGCCGATGTTTCCCAGATTATCTTCTTACTCTCCAAAGATTTTCTACAATTGGTTCTGGTTGCAGTAATAATCGCCATACCTATTGCCTGGTATTTTATGCGCAAATGGCTGGAAGATTTTGCTTACCGGACGGATATGAATCCCTGGGTATTTGTAGCAGCGGCTGTAACCGCCATTATGGTGGCTTTAGGTACGGTAAGCTATCTATCTTATAAAGCAGCTCAGACAAATCCAATAAAAAGTTTACGCAATGAGTAACCATTTTCAGGGACCAGAGTTACCGGATGTGCCTAACTGTCTGGAACATGGATTTTCAGGATTGACAGGATGAGGTAGTGTAAATTCATCTGATCCGATAAATTCCAAAATCTGTGTAATCCAGGTTCCAGACATACTAAACCCAGACCTATGATCAAAAATTATATAACGGTTGCCCTACGCAACCTCTCCCGCCACAAAGTATTTTCCTTTATTAACATTCTGGGTTTAGCTTTAGGATTAGCCTGCTGTATCACCATCTTTCTGTTTGTGCAGGATGAATTCCGCTATGATACTTTTCACAGCAAAGGTGATCGCATTTACCGGCTGAACAATAACCGCATCCGGGAAAATGGCGCAGATTTTACCGCCATGACGCCACCGGCATTAGGTCCTGCCCTGGTGAAAGATTACCCGGAAGTGCAAAAAACCGCCCGTTTTTTTGATATGCGTTCGCCGCTGGTGGTATATGAAGACAAAAAATTCTTTGAACCGGATTTTCTGCTTGCTGACTCTTCTGCCCTGGAAATTTTCACTTTGCCCCTGGTAAAAGGAAATCCGCAAACAGCCTTGAAAGAAAAGTTTTCCCTGATTATCACAGAAAGCACTGCTAAAAAATACTTCGGAACAGAAGATCCATTGGGCAAGGTAGTAACGGTATCTGGCGAACTGAAATTTACGGTTACCGGTGTCATGAAAGACTTACCCATGCACACGCATCTTAAAATTAACTGCCTGGGAAATTTTAATCTGTTACGGGATTTTGTAGGACAGGAACGGCTTTCTAACTGGGTATGGCATCAGTTTTTTACCTATATCCTGGTGCAGGAAAAGTATGATATTGCCAGCCTGGAAGCCAAACTACCACAATTTATTACCACCTATACCGCTGACGAAACTGCCAGAAGTGGTACCAGATACAATTTTAAGATACAGCCCCTGAAAGACGTTCACCTGCAATCATCACACCTTGAATTTGACATTGCCCAGCGGGGAGATATTCAGTATGTATATGCCTTTTCTGCCATTGCTTTATTTGCCTTGCTGATCGCCTGTTTTAATTTTATGAATCTGTCTACGGCACGTTCGACAAAGCGGGCGAAAGAAGTAGGACTACGGAAAGTGGTAGGTGCCAACCGCAAACAACTCATCTCACAGTTCATTGGAGAATCCATCCTGCTGGTGAGCATAGCGATGGGTATGGCTTTTATACTGGTGTATGTTACCCTGCCCATCTTCAACGACTTCTCAAGTAAAAATCTGCAATTGCTGCCAATGTTCAATATCTTATCCATTCTTGGTATACTGGTACTCATTCTGGTAGTAGGTTTACTGGCAGGGCTTTATCCTGCTTTTTTCCTGTCAGCTTTTCAGCCGGTGAGGGTGCTGAAAGGAGAACTTCGCAGCCGCCTGGGTGGCTATACTTTACGGCAAACGCTGGTTGTCCTTCAGTTTGCCATTTCTACCGTGCTGATCATCGGAACAGCCATTGTTTTCAGGCAGCTCAATTATATACAACACACCAATCTGGGATTTTCTAAAGAGCAGCTTGTTTCGTTGCCCATCCGAAACGGGGATATGCGGCGCAATTTCGAAGGCATTAAAACCGAATTATTACAGAATCCCAATATCACAGCAGCAACTTCCTGCTATGGTTTGCCAGGCAGCCTCTTTGCCGGAGATGCTATTACTATTCCCGGCAGCGGTTCAGATATCACAACCATCAACATGTTTCTGGTAGATTACGATTACATTCCTACACTAGGCATGGAACTGGCCGCCGGGCGGAATTTCTCCAAAGACTTTGGCAGGGATGTCGAAGGCGCATATATTCTCAATGAAACTGCCGTGAGAGAATTTGGCTGGGGTACACCGGAAAAAGCCCTGGGCAAAGAAATTCACTGGAAAAAATGGAACCAGGATAATGCAACCATTTCCGACAGCCTGAAACGGGGAAAAGTAATTGGGGTAGTAAAAGACTTTCATTATAAGTCGCTTCATCAGAAGATTGAACCCCTGGTTTTACACATCTATCCGAGTGCATTTGAAGATATCGTAGTAAAGATCCGTCCGGAGAATATGAAGGCTACGCTAGCGTTTCTGGAAAATAAATGGACCAAACTGGATGCTAACTGGCCTTTTGAATATACCTTCCTCGACGAACAGTTTGCCCGGAAGTATGAATCGGAGCAGATATTCAGTAAGGTATTTATCACGTTCACACTGCTTTCTATCTTCATCGCCTGCCTGGGTTTATTTGGCCTGGCTTCCTTTACCGCCGGACAACGTTCCAAAGAAATAGGCATCCGCAAAGTATTGGGCGCTTCGGTGCCAGGCATTGTATTCCTATTATCGAAAGATTTTCTCAAACTGGTATTACTCTCTTTAGTGATTGCTGTTCCCCTGGCGTGGTATGCCATGAGTAGCTGGCTCGAGGATTTTGCCTATCGAATCGACATGGACTGGTGGGTGTTTGCTATGGCCGGACTTGTAGCCGTATTGATTGCCTTGTTTACCATAAGTTTCCAATCCATTAAGGCAGCGCTGAGCAATCCGGTCAAAAGTCTGAGAAATGAATAAGTCTGGAACCAGGATTACACAGATTTATCTGATAAACAGGTTATTTGTCTGGAACCTGGATTTAGTGGATTATGGGATGAGCAGGATGTTTTAGTGCGAATCTCTGAATCTATTTAATCCTGGAATTGATAAGTTATTCAAACATAAAAATTACATTACTTGTTTACCAATCACAGCTTTTGCAGGAGTCACCTGATACGACCTTTGGGTCAGCACCGGCCATGAGTGGGTTGTATAGAGGGACGGATGCGAAAGCGTGGCCCTCCGGCCCAGGAGGAGAAAAGCTTATTCGCATTATGATTGAGCTAATCCAAATTCTTACTTTTATTTTAGTAGTTATCTGACTTTCTATATTTTACAAACTCACTTCTACTCCTTCATCCTATGTTCAAAAATTATATGACCATTGCCTTGCGGAATATGCTCCGGCATAAGGGATTTACCTTTATTAATATTTTTGGTCTGGCAATCGGTATGGCTGCCTTTCTGGTGATTATGCTGTTTGTTGGCTATGAATTGAGTTTTGACAGCATTCACAAGAAAAATATTTACCGACTGGATGAAGTACAACAATTTGAGGGAATGGTAGCACCTCAGAATGTGGCCTTGTCTATGTACCCGATGATCTCTGCCTTGCAGAATGATTATCCGGAAGTAGTGAATGCGACTCATATTAATGCCAATGAAAAAGTGCCTTTGGTATATGGAGAACAAAAGGTATATATTCCCAAAATCTTTTGGGCAGATTCTTCTTTTCTGCAAATGTTCGATTTTGAACTCCTTTCCGGTGAACGGATGATTGCTTTGAAAGAGCCTAACAGTATCGTTCTGACAGAAGAAAGCGCCGGAAAGTTATTTGGAAAAGAAAACCCATTGGGAAAAACTCTGATTTCTTATGGCCGGGATACGCTTAACTTCAAGGTAACAGGTATTCTGAAAAACATCGGTAAAAACTCTCATTTGCAATTCGATGGCTTACGCTCGTTCAGTACCATCCATAATGAGGATATGATGAAAAACTGGGGTGGAAACTGGCTGGTTTCCTACCTGCAGCTGGCCGAAAACACCAATGTAGCTGCCCTGGAAAAAAAATTTCCTGACTTTTTAGCCAAGTACATGTCAGAAGACAACCGCAAAAGTTATAAGTTGTTTTTACAACCGCTGAAAGAAGTACATGCCGGCTCTGTAGACATTACCCATGATTACCATAATTTTCAAAAATTTGACGGAAAATACACGTATATCTTTTCAATATTAGCCCTGCTGGTGCTTACCATTGCCAGTATTAATTTTGTTAACCTGTCTACCGCTCAATCGGCCGGACGGGCCAAAGAAGTAGGCATCCGGAAATCAGTAGGAGCCTACCGCTTTCAGATTGCCAGGCAGTTTATCGGTGAATCGGTATTACTTACCCTGGTAGCACTCCTTCTGGCTATAATAATCGTAGAAATTTCCCTGCCTTTTGTGCGGAATTTAAGCGAACGGGAACTCTACCTGCCTTTGTTCAGCCAGCCACTTACTATACTTGCCCTGCTAGGTGTAGCCATTATAGTAGGTGTATTATCTGGCATTTATCCGGCGGTATTTTTATCAACTTTTGAACCATCCAAAGTCCTGAAAGGAAGTATTCAGGGAGTGGCTGGGAAAGCTACCCTGCGTAATTTCCTGGTGGTGGGTCAGTTTGCCGCTGCTATTATTCTGATCATTGGGACGGTACTGGCTACCCAGCAGCTCCGTTATATGCAAAACCGGCAAACAGGCTTCAACCGGCAACAAGTAATTACCATTCCCATGAGCCGCATCGCCAACCAGAAATATGAAACTCTCAAAGAGGAATTACTGCGGAATCCGGCCGTCACAGGCGTTACAGGCTCTAACCAACGGCTGGGTAACAACCTGCATCAAACCGGGGTGAAATTTCAGGGAAATGGTCCCTTGCGGGAATTGGCTACCTCACAGGTAGTGGTAGACTTTGATTATCTCAGCTTTTACAATATTCAGCTGGCAGAAGGCCGGAATTTTTCAAGAGACTATGCGGCGGATAATGGCAAATCCTATATCATTAATGAAACCATGGCCAGGGAACTCCTGAAAGATACGCCGGATGCCTCCTTTGCTTCATTGGTTGGGAAACCCTTTGCCTTTGGCTGGGAAGATTCCCTGGGTACTATTATTGGCGTTGCCAAAGATTTCAACTTTAATTCGCTGCACCACAAGATTGAAACCCTTACAATGAATGTGCGCAAAGATTGGGGCTATAGTGAAATGTCAGTACGGATAGAGGCCAGCCGTTCGCAGGAAGCGATTCAACATATCTCCGGTGTCTGGAACCGGATGGTGCCTGATTTATTCTTTGAATATACATTTCTGGATGAGCACTTTGGCAAATTATATCAATCCGATAAACAAGTAAGCCTGGTAATGAGTATTCTGGCCGGGCTGGCTATTCTGATTGCCTGCCTGGGTTTATTTGGTCTGGCGGCGTTTACGGCACAAAAAAGGACCAGAGAAATCGGCATACGGAAAGTGCTGGGCGCTTCAACCTTCCACATTACTACGCTGCTGTCTAAAGATTTTCTCAAGCTGGTTTTTATTGCCTTTATTATTGCCAGTCCGGTGGCCTGGTGGGCCATGAGCAGCTGGCTGGAAGATTTTGCATACCGGATCGATATGAACCTGTGGGTATTTGTAATCGCAGGAGTTGTTGCCCTGCTGATTGCGTTAGGTACCGTCAGTTTTCAGTCTATTAAAGCGGCGCTGGCTAATCCAATAAAGAGCTTACGGAATGAGTAATGATTCTGAATTAGGATTCGTAGGATGAAAGGATGAATAATATTCGGCAGGAACCGGGATCACACGGATTATGGGATTTATAGGATTATTTTCTGTACAAATTTTTTTGACATGCATTCATGGAACAACTGATAAATCCTGTTCATCCTAAAACTCCGACAGATACTGGTTTCATAACTTGTCCGGAAGCGTACGCAAAGTGTCCGTTTCCGGACATTTTTATTGCAGAAAATTGCACAAGAAAACAAATATATTCATCTAATAGTCAGCACATTATCATTCAAGGCAGGTTTGTTGTAACAGATGGCATACGCATATAACCATCACAATCATCCTATTTGTATGAAAACCATATATATTCTTTTTGCTTTACTATTCAGCTTTTCTCTGTACACATTTGCGCAGCAGCAGAATGATACGCCCTATGAGGTAAAACAATTCACTTTACCTTCCGGCTCAGAAGTAACCGTAGAAACGGTGGGTGGAAATATTGAAGTAAAAGGTGGCCAGACTGGGCAGGCAAAAGTTGAAATGTATGTAAGGAATCCTCAGTGGAAACGCAAACTTTCAAATGAAGACATCAAAGAAAGACTGGCAAACTATCTGGTGGATATTTCTCAGAGTGGCAACAAATTAGCTATTAAAGTTACTCCCAAATCAAAAAATATGGATTGGGAAGATGAAGGGCTTAGCATTTCTTTTAAACTATTTGTACCCACTCAAGTACAAACCAAATTACAAGCTACTGGTGGCAACATCTCATTAGCTGATGTAACTGGCCGGCAATCTGTAAAAACGACCGGCGGAAACATATCACTGGATGAGATCAAGGGTGATGCCGATGTAGATTGTACCGGAGGAAATATTGGTGTAAAGCAGTACAATGGTAAAATAGCCGTATCCTGCAGTGGCGGCAATATCAATATAGGCGATGCCAGTGGTGAGTTTCAGGTACAAACAGCCGGCGGAAACCTTCATTTTGACAATGTATCCGGTAGTGTAAAAGGCCAGACAGCCGGGGGTAACATCAGCGCAAACATTAAAGAATTAGGCAAATATCTCACGCTTACCACCAGTGGCGGAAATATCCATGCGGATTTCCCCACCAATAAAGGCCTCGATTATGACATCAAAGCCGACCGGATAAACGCCCGTGTTGAAAATTTCAAAGGCTCCCATGAAACCGACCGGATTCAGGGTTCAACCAATGGAGGTGGCATTCCAGTAAAAATATCTACTTCTGGCGGAAATATCAGAATGAACTAAACATTGTCTGCAACCAGGATTATTTGTCTGGAACCTGGATTTTTCGGATTCAGAGATTTGCAGGATGAAAAATGACATATAAGCATACTTGCAAAAATTAACCCGCTGGATCATTACCATCTAATAAATTAAGGTTCCAGATGAATAATCTTTTTAATCCCTTAATCTGCGTAATCCCGGTTCCAGACCATCATATACACTACTATTCGTTTTATGTTAGAAAATTATTTAAAAATCACCTTCCGGAATATCTTCAAAAACAAGGTATATTCCCTGATTAACATTTCCGGACTGGCCATTGGAATTACCTGTTGCCTGCTGACTATTCTCTACATTCAGGATGAACGCAGTTATGACAAACATCATCCGGAAGCATATTCTATTTACCGGGTGGCTACTGTACTGAAAATGGGGGGAGATCCATCCAGAATGGCTACTTCGCCTGGTCCGCTGGCTTTTACGCTCAAACAGGAATATCCAGAAATCGAGCAGGTTACCCGGCTGGTAGGCTCTCCCGACCAGCAAAAACAAGTAGTGGTCTATAATAACAATACCTATTTTGAAACCGATGGGTATCTGGCTGATTCTACTTTTTTCAGCATTTTCGCCTATACTTTTTTACAAGGCAAAGCTAATAGCGCTTTACAGGAACCCAATACTGTAGTACTTTCTGAGACGATGGCCCAACAGATGTTTGGCAGCGAGAATCCTCTTCATAAAATTATCACCATCAATGAACAAGATTATAAAGTAACCGGAGTATTTGCCCAGCCAGAAACGAAATCACACATTAATGCACGGTATTTTACTTCAATTTATAGTTCAGGCCTGGGTGAATACATTAACGCTACCAGAGATTTTGTAGGCGGCAATTTTATCTATACCTATCTCAAACTTCGTCCGGATGCATCGAGCAAAGCCCTGGAGGCCAAGTTTCCGGCTTTTCTGGAAAAATATGCCGGAGAAAAAATGAAGGCCGCCGGTGTTTCAAAATCTCACTTCTTACAATCTGTCCCCGACCTGCATCTGTATTCTTCTCTGGAACATGAATCCGGCGCCAATGGCGGCATTGTCTATATTTATATTTTGTCGTCTATTGCGGCCTTTGTCTTGCTCATTGCCTGCATCAATTTTATGAATTTATCAACGGCCAGGTCTGGCAAACGGGCCAAAGAAGTAGGAATGCGTAAAATACTGGGTGCCTACCGTTCTACGTTGATCAAACAGTTTCTGGGTGAATCGCTCATATTGTCGTGTTTTGCTATTGTAATTGCCTGTGGTTTAACGCTGCTTTGTTTGCCGGTCTTTAATCAACTTACCAGTAAAGAGCTTTCTATAGCCAGCGATCTGCACTTTTCAACCATCGCCGCTATTATCGGTATTACTTTATTTACAGGATTATTGGCAGGTAGTTATCCGGCGTTTTATTTATCAGGTTTTCAGCCCATAAAAGTATTAAAAGGCTTAATGGTTAATCATTTTGCCGCTAACTTCCTACGGAAAGGACTGGTGGTGTTCCAGTTTGTCGTATCTGTTTGCCTGATTGTAGGAACAATTACCATGCTGAGCCAGCTGGAGTTTATTCAGAATAAAAACCTGGGATTCAGCAAAGAGCAGCGCATCATTATTCCCTTACGCACCAAACAAGCCCGTGAAGTGTACGGGCGTTTCCGGAATGAGATTTCCTCAGATGCTGGAGTGGTTTCAGTGGCGGCAACCAGCAGTTATCCCGGAAAGTTTTATGCGTATGATAATAATTTTATTCCGGAAGGAAAACGTGAAGATGAAGCTACCAATTGTAAAATAAATGTGGTGGAACCAGGCCTGGTAGAGACGATGGGCTATCAGGTGATTGCTGGCCGTTCTTTTAGTAAAGCCCGCTATGCTGCCGATAAATATAAGAGTGTGATGATTAATGAAGCAGCCGCCAGGCAAATGGGATGGCAACCCTCCGAAGCTATAGGCAAGCATTTAAAAAGCGGCTGGGACGGCAAAGACTGGAACATGGAAGTTACAGGGGTAATTAAAGACTTTAACTATGAATCTTTGTACGAACCCATACGTCCCATGGCTTTTATGCTGGAAGAACCTGGTTGGTTTGGATATGCAGTAGTAAATGCTAAAACAGAGAACTGGCAAAATCTGCTGGCTAGTGTAGAACAGTCCTGGAAAAAACACAATCAGTCTCTGCCCTTCGAATACGCTTTCCTCCAGGATCAGCTCAACCAGCAATATGAAGCCGACAACCGTTTTTTTACAACCATTACTTACCTGACAGCCATTGCTATCTTTATTTCCTGCCTGGGTTTATATGGCCTGGCTACCTTCACAGCTGAACAGCGTACCAAGGAGATCGGGGTCCGCAAAGTTTTAGGCGCATCTGTCGGTAATATCACACTACTGCTCTCCAAAGACTTTCTGAAACTGGTAATTCTGGGTATTCTCATTGCCAGTCCTTTGGCCTGGGTTGGGGTGAACACCTGGCTGCAGGATTTTGAATACCGCGTTGATGTAAATATTACCCTGTTTATGATGGCCGGGCTGGCTGCGATTCTGGTGGCATTATTCACCATAAGCTTTCAGTCCATTAAAGCGGCGCTGGCCAATCCGATAAAAAGTTTGCGGAATGAATAAGCTGTCTGGAACCAGGATCACACAGATTAAGGGATTAAGCAGGATGAGTTGATATTCACGTTTAATCCGATAAATCTTAAAATCCACCAAATCCCGGTTCCAGACAAGTAATAGTTAAATTTTCTAATCTTTGAATCTGTAATCCCACGTATGCTCAGAAACTATTTTACCATCGCCTACCGGAATCTGCTGCGGCAAAAATCGTATACGCTCATCAATATTTCAGGCCTGGCACTAGGCGTAGCTTCCTGCCTGATCTTGTTTCTGATCGTAAGAAATGAGCTGGGCTACGATAATTTCCACAGCAAAGCCGACCGTATTTACCGGGTTACTTTAAATGCCCTCGATTTTAATTCAAATATTTCTCTGGCAGTAGCCCCTGCATTGCGCAACGATTTTGGGCAGTTAGAACAAGTGACGCAGGTATATTACGAGCGGGACGGGTTGGTACAGATCGGCGAAAAACGATTCAATGAAAAAGGGTTTACGTTTGCAGATGATCATTTTTTTAAAGTATTTGATTACCAGTGGATTGCCGGAGATCCTGCTACGGCACTTTCAGAACCCAATGCCGTTGTGCTTACGGAAAGTCTGGCTAATAAATATTTTGGCAACCGGGAAGTTATAGGAAAGGTAATCCGCTTGAATAACCAGTATGACTTAAAAGTTACTGGGCTTATTAAAGATGTGCCTTCCAATACGCATCTTCCTTTTAGTTTTGCCGCTTCCTGGAAAACCATTGAACCTGAATACAAACGGGGTATGACCAATTTCTGGAACATTCCGGGAGGGAGTTATACCTACATTGTGCTTCCGGAAAATTATTCTATCCGGCAACTGGAAAGCAGTATCCCATCTTTCTTAAAAAAGAACTGGGGCGAAGACATTGCCAAGGAAGCCAAAATGCCTTTTCAGCGCCTGCGTGACATTCATTTTGACCAGCGGTATATCAACAATATTATAACACCTACCGGAAAAGAAACTTTCTGGGCACTGGCTGGCGTAGCTGTTTTCATTATCATCACGGCCTGTATCAACTTTATAAACCTGGCTACGGCTCAAGCCATTAAACGTTCCAAAGAAGTGGGTGTCCGGAAAGTACTGGGAGCCCACCGTTCGCAGTTAATGAGGCAATTCTTAGGAGAAACCGCTTTACTGGTAATTGTTTCAGTATTGATTGCCGTACTGGCCACCCATTTGTTATTACCTATAGCTGGCCAGTACATGGATATTACCATCAGCACCGACCAGTTAAGTGAGCCGGGCGTAGTGGGAATTATACTTGCCCTTACCCTCGGAATGATTGTACTGGCAGGATTATACCCGGCTGTGGTTCAATCCGGATTTACACCAGCGCTTGCCCTGAAGAGCAAATTAATCACTCCTTCTTCCAGAGGTTTAACCTTACGGAAAAGCCTGGTAATCGTGCAGTTTTGTATTTCCCAGATTCTGATCATCGGAACTGTAGTGGTAGCCAGCCAGATGGACTTTTTCCGCAACCAGAATTTAGGGTTTAACAAAGAAGAAGTTCTCTCCTTCCGTTTTCCCAGCAACGATAAAAATAAGGTAGCCATGATGCGGGCAGAATTAGCTAAAATGCCTGCTATTGCTGATATCAGTTTTTCGTCCGGTGCCCCTGCCTATAACAACAATTTTACTTCATTTTCAAGTAAAGAATTAGGGATGCTCAAAAATGATGTAACCGAGTTAAAGTTCATTGATGAACACTATATGGATATGTTCGGCTTTACATTACTGGCTGGCCGGCCAATTACCGAAGCCAATAAAAAAGATACTATTTTCAATGTAGTCGTAAACGAAACGCTGATTCACAAGCTGGGAATTAACAATCCGGAAGAGGCGATTGGAAAACATATTACTGGAGATGGTGACGTATCCATTCCGATTATGGGCGTGATCAAAGATTTTCAGAGTGAATCCAGGCACAAGAAAATCCGGGCTTGTGTAATGGCCTACTTGCCAGATGCCTTTAATCAGGTAAGCGTGCGGATTCAGCCAGGGCAAATGCGCCAGACGATTGCTGCCATTGATCAATTATGGTCTGCCACCTTCCCGGATCAGCTATTTGAATACGAATTTTTAGATGAACGCATTGCCAATATGTATAAGCAGGAAGAAAAAGTATATACGGCATTCCAATTGTTTTCTGCCATTGCCATTTTCATTGGCTGCCTGGGCTTGTATGGGTTAATTTCCTTTGTAGCCGTACAAAAAACCAAAGAAGTAGGCATCCGGAAAGTATTGGGTGCTTCGGTATGGAACATTGTATACTTGTTTTCCAAAGAATTTACCTGGCTTATTCTTATTTCCTTCCTGATTGCGGCTCCGGTAGCCTGGTATGCAATGCATAGTTGGCTCGAAAATTTTGCCTACAGCATTGCTATGAGCTGGAATGTATTTGTAATCGCCCTTGCGGCAGCCTTTATCATTGCTGCCATTACGGTGAGTTATAAATCCATCAAAGCCGCCCTGGCCAACCCGGTAAAAAGTCTTAGGACGGAGTAAGTCTGGAACCTGGATTTGTCGGATTATTGAATTTTCAGGATTAAGTATGCGTAGATAAAATCCTTTTAATCCTTAAATCCTGCGAATCCTGGTTCCGGATAATAGTTATTTGAATCCCTTAATCCTTTAAATCCTGATTCCAGACGATTATGCTTAGAAACTACTTCATTACGGCTTACCGCTATCTGACAAGACAAAAAGGGTATACGCTGCTCAATATTACCGGACTCACTTTTGGAATGGCCTGCTTTTTACTCATTGCGCTGTATGTGGTAGATGAACTCAGTTTTGATGCCTTTCACCAGGATTCGGACCAGATTTACAGGCTGCTGGAAACAAAAACTTCCGGTGAAGGCAAAACTACTAAAACAGCTACTGTGGCTTATAATGTGTCGGCCCAGGGAGAAAAAAGTTTTCCGCAGATTGTGGCAAGTACCAGGTCATTCGGAATGGGCAGGGCCAATATTTCTAACCCAGCCAATAATAATGTATTCTATGATGACTTCTGGATGGGTGATCAGAATTTCCTGAAAGTATTCAGCTATCCATTACTGGAAGGCGATGCGGCCACAGTCCTACAAGAACCATATTCTGTAGTAATCACGCCGGAAATCGCTTTAAAGTTATTCGGCGATAAACCAGCGATGGGAGAACTCATTCAGACAGACCGTTTTCCAACACCTTTTAAGGTAACTGGTATTTTTAAAGAAATTCCTTCCAATTCCCATTTATCCATACGGCTGCTATTTTCTGAAGCCACTATGCATTCCAATGCAGAGTATGCCCAGTTTATTGCCAAAGACTGGACCGGAAATGGGTTTATTACCTATATTAAAACTACGAATGAGGCTTCCATAGAGACGCTAACGGCCAACTTGAATAAACTTGCCAAAGCCAACCGGAAAGAAGAAACCGGACAGCGGTTAATCTCCTTGCAGCCTCTTAAGGATATTCATTTTCATTCCGCAGAAATTGAAAATAACCTTGGCCGGACTGGTGATATATTTTATGTGTATGTGTTCTCTATCATTGCTTTTTTTGTTCTGACGATTGCCTGTATCAACTATATGAATCTGTCTACCGCACGGTCGGCAAAACGGGCCAAAGAAGTAGGGGTACGCAAAGTAATCGGTGCCAATAGAAGCACCCTCATGGGGCAATTTCTCACAGAATCTTTACTCATTGCCGGAATTTCCTTAGTATTTGCTACCCTGGTGGTACATTTTGCCCTGCCGGCTTTTAATGAATTCACTGAAAAGAAACTTTCTTTAGATACTACCACCGACATCCGCATCTGGCTGGGCATTTTCGGGGTTACGTTATTAGTCGGTATTCTGTCGGGAAGTTATCCGGCATTTTTTCTTTCCAGGTATCGTCCGTATGAGGTATTGAAAGGTGTTATTTCAGGCGAACGGGGCAATCTTAGTTTGCGGCGGATGCTGGTAATATGCCAGTTTACGCTTTCCATCACGATGATTATCGCTACCTTGCTGGTATATACCCAGCTGCAATATGTCCGGAATAAGAACCTGGGATTTGATAAAGAGCAACTGGTCATTGTAGATATTAATAGTGGCAAGGTCAGAAAGGGTGCCGAAACCATTAAATCCGAATATGCCAAGCTATCGCAGGTGAAAAGTGTAACCGTTTCTTCCAGAGTACCCGGAGAATGGAAAAATCTGATGCAGGTAAAAGTAAAATCAGAAAGCAATCCCTCAGCCGATGGAACGGATAGTTATATTCTGGGCGTTGACGAAGATTTTACTAACACTTTTGCTATTCATTTACTGCAAGGCCGTAATTTTAATCCAGGTGCTCCTGCCGATTCAATGGCTGTTCTCATCAATGAAACAGCAGCCAAAGCCCTCGGCATTCAGCAGGCTTCCGAACAGTTGATCGACATTCCGGCAGTAAGTAATGGTGGCGTTGCTTCTCCGCTGGAAAAGCCCATGAAAGCCCGGGTGATTGGCATTGTAAAAGACTTTCATTTCCAGTCCCTCCATCAGACGATCGCTCCCATGATTCTGGCGCATTACAGCAATCCCCTGCAATATATTGATTACTTTACAGTCCGACTTTCTGCTGAAAATGCTGCCCAGGCTATTTCCCAACTGGAATCGATTTTACATCAAATTGATCCGGCTCATTTGTTTGAATACCATTTTCTGGATGAACAGGTAGACTTATTTTACAGGGAAGACATCAAGCGGGAAAGCATATTTATCGCCTCTTCTTTTGCTACCATCTTTATTGCCTGCCTGGGTTTATTTGGCTTAGCCGCCTTCACCGCCCAGCAACGCACCAAAGAAATCGGTATCCGCAAGGTATTAGGGGCATCCGTAGGAAACATTGTAACCTTGCTATCAAAAGATTTTTTAACCCTGGTGCTCATTTCTTTTATCGTTTCCATTCCGCTTGCCTGGATGGCGATGCACCAGTGGCTTCAGAACTTTGCATATCGCATTGAAATTTCCTGGTGGATTTTTGCCCTTGCAGGCATACTGGCCATTTCTGTGGCTTTGCTCACCGTTAGCTTCCAGGCCATCAAAGCAGCTTTAGCTAATCCAGTGAAGAGTTTGAGGAATGAGTAATATGGAACAGGGATTTAGCGGATTTTGAGATTGGAAGGATTAAAACAATGCAAAAGTATTTTACTTGCACAACTATTTAGAGTACTTAGTTTTATTTTGAAAATTAGCATAACCAGCCACCTGCATGTTTAAAAATTACTTCACCATTGCCATCCGGAATATTTCCCGCAATAAGCTGTTTTCCTTCATCAACATTTTTGGACTGGCCATGAGCATGTCGATTTGCCTGATCGCAATCATGACTATAAAAGACCAGTTCAGCTATGATACATTTCATCTACATGCAGAGCGCATTTACCGCATCAATACTGAATTTACTAATCCGGATGGCGACCACTTTGAACTGGCAAGTTCTCCCCTGCCCTTGCAATCTATTTTCCAGAAAGACTATGCCTTGGCACAGCAAATGGTGAGATTGTATCCTGCCTTACAAGGAAAAGCCAGCACTGCAGCAAAAGAACTGCAAATAAATGGAACCTTCGCCGATGCTTCCTTCTTTCAGGTGTTTGGGTTTACATTGGAACAAGGCAATCCACTCACCGCCCTGGATGCTCCCAACCGCATAGTGATCAGCAAAGAAACGGCGATTAAATTTTTCGGTAGCCAGAATCCCATTGGTCAAATGCTCACTTTTAAAGAACTGGGTTCTTTCCAGGTAAGTGGTGTAATGAAAGAAGCCCCTGGACACTCACATCTGGAATTTGATACCTATGCCTCAATGTCTTCGGTACCGCTGCTGGAAAAAACCGGCAAACTCACGCCCAGACTCAATCAATGGGATTCTTATATGCAGGGGTATACCTATGTTCTAATAAAAAAGACTGCCAATAAACCCCAACTTAAAGCAGCTCTCACGCAAATTTCTGACAGATTAAATAAAGAGTCTGGTTCAAAAAGTTCCGGGTATATTGCATTTGGGGTACAATCTTTAGGAAGCATTACCCCAGGATTTGGCTTATACAATGAGTTAAGCAGAGGGGCTACCTGGAATATGATCTTTACGGTGATCGGCATTACATTTATTATTCTGTTATCTGCCTGTTTTAATTATACCAATCTATCCATTGCCAGATCGCTTAACCGGGCCAAAGAAGTAGGCATCCGCAAAGTAGCCGGCGCTTTCCGCTACCAGATTTTTATGCAGTTTATGGCAGAATCCATACTGGTTTCATTACTTGCCTTAGGATTTGCCTTTGTTTTTCTCCGCCTGATGATGGATTATGCCCCTTTCCGGCATGAAATCATTCCTGATATTCCCATCAGCGCTGATTTATTAATCTCATTTTTACTGTTCAGCGTATGTGCCGGAGCGATAGCTGGTGCCTTACCTGCCTGGGTGCTTTCATCCCTGGAGCCAGTAAGGGTCTTGAAAAACCTTTCTACTTTAAAACTATTTGGCAGCATTAATCTGCGTAAATCCCTGATTGTGGTACAGTTTGTTCTGTCGATGGTCATTACTATTTTTCTGACCGTAATTTACCGGCAGTTCAATTACATGGCTACTGCAGATACAGGCTTCCGCCAGGAAAATATACTGACCATTCCACTGCAAGGAGTTGAGTACAAAGCCCTCCGTACGGATTTGCAAAACCTGGCTGGCGTAGAATATGTATCTGCCACTTCTGCTACCTTAGGGAAGCATGTTTCAGGAACTACTTCCCTGCAAATAACCAAACAAGCCACCCCGATTGAGGTAAATTATTACTTTGTAGATGAAGATTTTATTGCAACGATGGACCTTAAACTGTTGACTGGTAACACCTTTGCTATCCAAACAGCAAATAACTCAACAGAAAAAGCGATTGTAGTGAATGAAAAAGCCCTGGAAGCTTTACAACTCCCCCTTGGGCAAGCAATAGGTCAACAGGTATGGATGAATGATACAACGCAGGTCACTATTGCAGGCGTAATCCGGGATTTTCACTACCAACCGATGGGTTCGCCTATCCGGCCTATGATGTTACGCTACCGACCATCAGCCTTTGCCTATATACAGGTACAGGTGAATCCTCTGCAAGCAGAAAGCCTGGTTCCACAGATAAAACACATCTGGCAAACACACAACCGCCTGGTTCCTTTTGCATTTAGCTGGCTTCAGGAAGATTTGTATGAAAACAGAGCAGCCTGGGGTACGGTTTCGCTGCTGGGCTTTCTCTCGTTTATGACCATTACCATTGCCTGGCTGGGCTTACTCGGAATGGTGACCTATACCGCACAAGTCCGGCAGAAAGAAATCAGCATCCGCAAGGTAATGGGAGCCAGTGAATGGAAACTGGTGGTGCTGCTTTCCAAAGGTTTTCTCAAATTACTATTGTTTGCGGGAATGATCGCTATTCCTATTGGTTATGTATCAGGCTATATTTTTCTCAACAATTTTGCTTACCGGGTGAGTGTTGGCTTAGAAGTTATACTGCTTAGTTTCCTGGCTTTACTAAGTATAGCCCTGGTAGCCATTGGTTCTCAAACCTATAAAGTCGCTTCCAGCAATCCGGCTAATATCCTGCGGAATGAATAAATACAGGCTGTACAACTCTGTTTGATGAGGTTTTGATATTCAAAGTTCCAGACAATCCATGTCCGGCAGCGTACAAAAGTGTACGTTTCCGGACATTTATATTTGCAATCTAAACAGAAATTTAATTTATAACACTCTCAAAATCAACATTATATTACTAAAGGCAAATTTATTGTAAGTATATCATAAAACTGCCAAATTTTCTTCATCTTTAAATTTTGAATTTGCCCTATGCTAAAGAATTACGTAACCATTGCTTTACGAACACTATGGAACAACAAAGTATATTCGTTCCTGAATATGGTGGGCCTGGCCGTTGGCTTAGCAGCCGGAATATTGATGTTGTTATGGGTGCAGGATGAATTGAGCTACGATTCCTTTCACTCAAAAACAGCACAGATTTATAAATTGGTAGCCAACTTTGATGTAAGCGGCAAAAAAGAAACCTGGTCAACTACACCTGCTCCGATAGCTATTTTCGGCAAAAGAGAAGTACCGGAAATAGCAGATGCGGTGCGGATACAAACTGACTGGAATGCGAGGGTATTTGAGTTTGGTGACAAAAGTTTTATTGAGAAAAAAGGGGCATATGCCGATGCCGGTGTGTTCAACATATTTGATTTTCCATTGATTGCAGGAAACCCCAGAAACCTCTTTCCTAATAACCGATCTATTGTTATTACCCAGAAGTTTGCGGCTAAATATTTTGGTAACGACGCTCCCATTGGTAAAACCATACGCATGGATAAGAAAGACAGTTATACGGTGTCTGGCCTTATTGCAGATATTCCTGCTAACTCCAGTATACAATATGAATGGTTTGTGCCTTTCAGCATTCTCGATGAACAATATAATAAACAATATCAGCCGAATGGATTAGAAGGAGACTGGGGAAATTATAATTATTCTACCTTCTTTCTGCTGAAAGAAAAGACATCACCGGTTGTTGTAGCCAAAAAACTGACAAAAATTCATGCCAGCAACCAGAAAGAAGCCAACGAAGAAACTTTTAGCTACGGCATGAATCCTCTCTCTCAGCTTCGCCTCTACAATGATGATGGCTCAGAAGGCAGCATCAAAACGGTACGTATATTTACCATTGTGGCTATTGTCATTCTGCTGATCGCTTGTATCAATTATGTAAACCTGGCCACTGCCAGAGCTACCAAACGGGCCAAAGAAGTAAGCGTCCGGAAGATTGTGGGTGCACAGTTATCGCAGGTGTTCGGGCAATTTATGGGAGAATCCATATTACTGTTCAGCCTTGCCCTGTTTCTGGCCATACTCCTGATATCCGCCGTTGTTCCGGTGTACAATGAAATTTCCGGTAAAACCCTTGAATTCAGCTTAAGCAACCCTACTATTCTGCTGGTACTAGGTGCTACCATGCTGGGAACCATTATCGTAGCAGGTATTTATCCGGCACTTTTGCTATCTTCTTTCAAACCGGTACAAGCCTTAAAAGGTAAATTTACCATCGGCGGCTCTACCACTTTGTTCCGGAAAATACTGGTGGTAACACAGTTTTCTATGTCCATCATACTCATCATCAGCACCTTGCTGATAGGTGAGCAACTCACCTTCATGCGGGAAAAAGAACTGGGCTATGACAAAGACAATGTATTTGCTTTCGGGTTAAGAGGTGAAATGTATGGAAAAAAAGATGCCATTAAATCGGAGTTGATCAAGCAGGCCGGGGTTACTGGTGTCTCCTTCTCAAACGGGTATATTGTAAGCCTGGGCAGCAGTACCAGTGACATTGAATGGCCAGGAAAAAAAGAAAATGAGCAGGTAATTGCCTCCCAGATTTCCACAGACAAAGAGTTTATGGATGTGTTTAAATTACACCTCAAAGAAGGCGAGTGGTTTTCGGGCACAAAAGCTGATTCCAGTAAATTTATTCTCAATGAAACTGCCGTAAAAGCTATGGGCTTTAAAGAACCTGTATTGGGTCAGCCTTTTACCTTTCATGGGGTGAAAGGAAGTATTACCGGCATTGTACAGGATTTTCACTTTGCCTCTATGCACCAGAAAATCAATCCGATAGTCCTTTTCCATAATCCCAACTGGTTTGGGGTAGTGAATGTAAAAACCACCGGCAAATCGGCTGCACAGGCGATTGCTTCCGCTGAAAAAGTATGGAAACAGTATCAGCCGGATATTCCCTTTGAGTATAACTTTATGAATGAAGCTTTTGATCTGTTGTATAAATCAGAGCAACGAACGGCCAGACTGTTCAATATTTTTGCCGGAGTCGCCATTTTAATCTCCTGTTTAGGCTTATTTGGCCTGGCTGCATTTACGGCCGAACAACGTACCAAAGAAATCGGTGTACGCAAAGTATTAGGCGCTTCTGTCACCAATATCACCGCGCTGCTTTCGAAAGATTTTATCAAACTGGTCGTACTCAGCAACCTGATTGCCTGGCCTATTGCCTGGTATATGATGCACAAATGGCTGGAAAACTTTGCTTACCAGATTCCTATCAGCCTATGGGTGTTTGCCCTGGCCGGTATACTTGCTTTGTTAATTGCCTTACTCACCATCAGCTATCAGTCTGTTAAAGCAGCGCTGGCTAATCCGGTAAGAAGCCTGAGAAGCGAATAGTCTGGAATCTGGATCATACTGATTTTAGGATTCACAGAATTAAAAAGAAAGTAATTCTGCTAATCTTTTAATCCTGTAAATTGGTTCCAGACAGATTTCCCCCAGAATAGGGGATGTAGACAGAAAAGTAATTTCAGAAATTAAACCCAATTACTTTCTCTGAACTTAAACCAACGTAAACCTATGAAACTGTTTACTGCATTTCCGAAACTCGTTTTTTTGTTGCTGACACTGCTCACCTCTTCCCTCTGGGCACAATCTCCCTTAACGATGCCTCCCAGCGGCGATAACCAGAAATCTGTGGTTACTCAATATATTGGTTCTCTGGTGCATGTCACCCTCACCTATAATAGTCCGGATGTAACTGGTCCCGGGGGAGAAAACCGTACTGGCAAGATCTGGGGGGAAGTGGTGCATTATGGCATGGTTAACCAGGGGTTCGGCCTCGAAAAACCGGCACCCTGGCGGGCAGGTTCTAATGAAAATACCACGATTACCTTCTCCCATGACGTACTCCTGCAAGGGCAACCGGTGAAAGCGGGTACTTATGGCTTGCTGATGATGGTAGAAAAAGAAGGTCCCTGGACACTCATTCTTTCCAGAAATTCCACCGCCTGGGGCAGCTATTTCTATGAAGAAAAAGACGATGTATTGCGGGTAAAAGTAACACCGGAAGAAACCCAGTTTCATGAGTGGCTTACCTACGAATTTATAGACCGCCGTCCTACTCATGCTACTGCTGCTTTGTTCTGGGAAAATAAAAAAGTGCCCTTCAAAATCGAAGTTCCCAACATGACAGAAATCTACTTTGCCAATATGAGCAAAGAGTTACAAAGCGATAAAGGATTCTCCTGGCGTGCCTGGAATGATGCCGCTACCTACGCCCTGAATAACAATATCCACCTGGAAGAAGCCTTAACCTGGGCAGAAAAAGCAGTAACCCCTTCATTTGTCGGAGAAGAAAACTTTACTACCCTGCAAACCAAAGCCCGGCTTCTGGAAAAATTAGGCCGCACTGCCGAATCTACAGAAGTGATGGCCAAAGCCATGGCGCATCCTACAGCATCTCCGCTGGAAATACATGCGTATGGCAGGCAATTACTCACCACTGGCAAGAAACAGGAAGCACTGGATATATTTAAGCTCAATGCCAAACGCTTTCCTAAATCCTGGCCGGTAAATGTAGGCTTAGCCCGTGGCTATTCTGCCGTGGGAGACTATCAAAAAGCCTTAAAATATGCGAAATTAGCTGCCAACGAAGCACCTGATAAACTCAATAAAGATTCCATGCAGGCGGCAGTTGATAAGCTGCAAAAAGGACAGGACATTAATTAAGTTGTCTGGGACCGGGATTTTCAGGATTTTAGGATACGCAGGATTTTCTACTGCAACAAGAAAAAGATAGATTAACAGAATATAAACAGTTAACTAAAGCTTCAATCCTGAAAATCCAGGTTCCAGAATAAACACTTACACCTATGCTGAGAAACTACCTGATGATTGCCTGCAGAAATCTGCTCCGGCACAAGACACATACCATTCTGAATGTATTAGGTCTGGCACTGGGAGTCACGTGCAGCCTCCTTATCTTTTTGCTGGTAAAATTCCATCTTACGGCAGATGCGCACCATAGTAACGCCAGTCAGATTTACCGGGTAGTAACAGAAATGCATATGCCGGAAGGCACTACTTATTCGCCTGGGTCGCCTGTTCCCTTGGGCGAAGCCTTAAAAAATGATTTTCCGCAGATTAAAAAGGTATCCATGCTGGTAGCCAATTATGGGTTCCTACTGGAAATCAATAATCCGGGAAAAAATTCGCCAGACCGTTTCCTTCAAAACAATGGAATTGCTCTGGTAGAGCCGGCATTTTTCGATATGTTTGATTACCGATGGATCGCCGGAAATCCGGTTACTGCGCTTACAGAACCCAACTCAGTAGTGCTTACAAGAAGATCGGCAGAAAAATTCTTTGGTGACCAGAATCCAATAGGCAAGGTTATGAAAGCCGACAACCGCATTAACCTGAAAGTAACCGGCCTGCTGGAAGATTCTCCGGCCAATACTGATCTGAAGTATGATATGTTTGTTTCCTATAGCACACATAAAGACATCAATCCGCAGTATTACAAAGGCAACTGGGGCTGGATCAATAGTGCTACTACTTGCTATGTGCTGCTTTCAGAGGGATTCGACGCTGCTCAGCTTACCAAAGCACTTCCAGATTTGCACAAAAAATACTACAGTGCAGAAGATGCAAAAGTATTTAAACATGTGCTGCAACCTTTATCTGATATTCATTTTAATCAGCAGTATTATGGGGAAGTGCAAAAACAGTCGCTGTATGTAATGGCGTTGATCGGACTGTTCATTATCGTTATTGCCTGTATCAATTTTATTAATTTATCTACTGCCCAGGCGATCCGGCGGGCAAAAGAAGTGGGTGTGCGAAAAGTACTGGGAAGCACCCGACTACAGCTTTTCTGGCAATTTATTAATGAAACGGCTATTCTTACCCTCCTGGCTATCCTGTTATCTATCGTGCTGAGTTCGGTTGCTTTGCCCTATCAGAATGCGCTGATGGATACGCAATTACAGGTTGATTTCTTCCAGGATGGATACTTACTTACTTTTCTGGTGGCACTCACAGCATTGGTTATACTCTTTTCAGGGTTATATCCGTCTTTGATATTGTCAGGCTTTAAGCCCGTTACTGCCTTAAAAGGCAGAATTAGTGCCGCTCAGGTAGGTGGACTTTCTTTACGCCGGGGACTGGTCATTGTGCAGTTTACCTTGTCGCAGGCATTAATTATTGGTATGCTGGTGATTGCCTATCAGATGCATTATTTCAGAAATGCAGATCTTGGCTTTCAAAAAGAAGCCATTCTCAATATTACCCTGTTTGACCGGGATAAAACCACACTCCAAACCTTCCGGAACAAGTTGTTACAATTACCTGAGGTCGCCAAAGTCAGTTTCAGCCTGACAGCTCCGGTATCTAACGGCAATAATAATTATGATTTTATCCGTTTTGACAGCCGTACTGAAAAAGAAGGTTTTCAGGTGAACGTAAAAGCTGCCGATCATCATTTTCTGGATTTATATGGATTACAGCTGGTGGCCGGACGCAATTACCTACCTAGTGATAGTATGCGGGAAGTTGTGATCAATGAAACGCTGATGCACAGACTAGGTATTACTGATCCGGAAACTATCATTGGCAAACCTTTGCATATTTGGGAAAAGAGTTTTCCTATTGTTGGTGTGGTGAAAGACTTTCATTTACACTCGCTGCACAACGAAATAGACCCCATGATACTGGCACCTGTTAACAGAGATTATCTTCTGGCCAGTGTTCAATTGCATACACAAAACCTGCAAAAAGCGATCGGGAATATAGAATCCGCCTGGACGCAGGTATTCGCAAATCAGGTATTTGAATATGCTTTTCTGGATGAAACGATTGCCAGGTATTACCAGGCAGAAGAAGTAATGGCTACTTTAACGAATGTGTTCGCCGGAATCGCCGTATTCATCAGTTGCCTGGGCTTATATGGACTGGTATCGTTTATGGCTATTCAGAAAACCAAAGAGATCGGCATCCGCAAAGTATTGGGCGCATCAGTCAGCCAGATCATATTATTGTTTACTAAAGAATTTGCCCGATTGCTGCTGATTGCTTTTCTGATCGCAGCACCCCTGGCCGGATATTTTATGCACCAATGGCTGGAAGATTATCCCTATGGCATCAAACTGAGCGCAGATATTTTCCTGTGGGCAATCCTGATCACTTGTGTTATTGCCGGAATTACGGTTTGTTACCAGTCGGTGAAAGCTGCTATAGCCAATCCGGTAAAAAGTTTGAGAAATGAGTAGTCTGGAACCTGGATTTAGGAGTTTTTTTTATCCGATCAATTAAGCAAATCCAGTTTCCAGACAATAATCCTCAAATCCTATAAAAACTGGTACCAATCAACTTATATTCCTTCTGCTTCTGGTTCGATCCAGTTACCGTCTTCCCGGATGAGTTCAATCAGTTCGTCTACAGCATGTTCGGCAGGTACAGCTTTTTTAATCACGTTTTGCCCCCGGTAGAGCGCAATTTTTCCTTTGCCTACACCTACATAGCCATAATCAGCATCTGCCATTTCGCCCGGACCGTTTACAATACAGCCCATAATACCTATCTTAATTCCTTTCAGGTGGTCGGTACGCTTGCGGATCATGGCTGTGGTTTCCTGCAAATCAAATAAAGTACGGCCACACGACGGACAGGAAATGTATTCCGTTTTAGACATTCTGGTGCGGGCTGCCTGTAGTATACCGAAAGCAGTCTGGTTATAGCTAGACAATACTTTTAATAATTTCGGTTTTTCCAGTTCAGCTACATAATCTGCACCCAGCATAATGCCATCCCCTAAGCCATCTATTAATAAACCGCCGCAATCTGTAGCCGCATATAATTGCAGGGTGTCGTCTGGCAGTAAATCAAAGCTCCGCAGAATAATAACCGGATTTGTGATCTGGTGGGTAATCAGCAGGAAAAACAAACGCCGCAGTTCCGCCATCGCATGGGCATTTCCCGTTTCTATCAATAGCACCGCTGTGGGGTCTGCTTTGATAGCTGTTAGCAAAACCAATCCCGGATCAGACTGATTCAAGTTCTGATCGCCAGTAATATATAGCAATTGAACCCGTACAAAGTTTAACGTTAAGTGTTTTTCATTTACATCCAGAAATTCATAGTTCTCTAACACCGGAAAAGTATTCACTTTATCAGCAGTCTGTTGCCAGATGGGATAATCCACTATTTCTTTCAAACCATTGGGTAACATAAACGGAGCCGGATGGATGCCGGTATAGATGTAGTCAGCCCCCAGGTCATTCATTCTCCACTTATCAGGAAGGGGCAGGTAAAAATGTCCGATTCCTTTCAGGTCTTCTATTTGCAAATTCTCAACTCTGGAATAATCGGCTACTACCCTCGGCACATTATGCCCCCCTATATTTACTACTTCGTGGGTTTTTCTGCGGAAATACTGAAAGGGATGAATAGGGGAATGCTCAATCGGTAAAATAGGCTTTTGTTGAGCCTCCCGGTGGGTATACCTGTCAATCAAGGTACGGGCGACAGGGGCTTCCAATTCAGGCTCTTCCGTTAATGAAACCCGTACGGTATCGCCTAAGCCATCTTCCAGTAAAGTACCAATGCCCACTGCCGATTTTATACGTCCATCCTCTGCTTCGCCTGCTTCAGTAACCCCCAGGTGTAAGGGATAGGCTTTAAAACCTTCCTCATCGAGTTTCTGTACCAGCAAGCGGTAGGCTTGCACCATTACCTGCGTATTGCTGGCTTTCATAGAAAGCACAATATTGTAGTAGCTTAAATCTTCACAAATTCGCAGAAACTCCAGGGCAGATTCAACCATACCAAGAGGCGTATCACCATAGCGGCTCAAGATACGGTCGGATAAAGAACCATGATTGGTGCCGATACGCATGGCTGTTCCATATTCCTTACAAATTTTCACCAGCGGAATAAAGCGTTCCCGAATTCTTTCCAGTTCAGCCTGGTAACTGGATTCTGTATAGTCAATGACTTCAAATCGCTTTTTATCGGCATAATTTCCCGGATTGACACGCACTTTCTCCACCAGTCTGGCAGCCAGTTCAGCTGCATTGGGGGTAAAATGAATATCAGCGATCAGTGGCGTATTATATCCCCGTTTGCGAAGTTCTTTACGTATATTTTCCAGGTTCTGTGCTTCTTTCATGCTAGGTGCCGTAATCCGTACATATTCACAACCAGCCTCGATCATACGGATGCTTTGCTCTACCGACCCTTGCGTATCCATGGTATCTATGGTAGTCATCGATTGTACCCGGATAGGAAAATTGCTACCTAGAGGCACATCCCCAATTTGTACGTCTATGGTTTTGCGTCGGGAATAGCTGGTAAGCGAATTACAATATCTTGTATTGAGTTGCAGGGAAGTGTCTGGCACAAGTATCATAGGATCAATAAAAATG